>DAHXOK010000076.1 GCA_027364935.1 Vulcanimicrobiota bacterium
GCGTAGCGTGCGTACGTTGGGATCAACGCGTCGGGCAGCGACATGAGCTTGCCAAACTGGGTCTCGGGCGGCTCGCTGACGCCGACGTAGTTGCCGAGCGACTTGCTCATCTTCTGCACGCCGTCGAGCCCCACGAGTAACGGCACCATCGCGCAGACTTGCGGCGGCTGACCGAGCTCGCGCTGATAGTGGCGGCCGATGAGGAGGTTGAATAATTGGTCGACGCCGCCGAGCTCGACGTCCGCCCTGACGACGACCGAGTCGTACGCCATAGCGATCGGGTAGAGCAGTTCGTGCAGCGAGATTGGGTCGCCGCTCTCGTAGCGCTCGCGAAAGTCGTTGCGCTCCAGCATCTGTGCGACCGTCGTCTTTCCGGCGAGCGCCACGAGCTCGGCAACCGAGAGCGCACCGAGCCACTCGGAGTTATAGCGAATCGTAATGCGCTCCATATCGAGCACGCGAGAAGCCTGCTGTCGGTACGTCTGCATGTTCGCTTCGATCTCGTCGGCGGTCAGCTGCGGACGCGTGGCCTTCTTCCCGCTGGGATCGCCGATGCGCGCCGTGAAGTCGCCGATGATGAGCGTCACGGCGTGACCGCTCTCGGCGAAGCGCTGAAGGGCGTGCAGCACGACCATGAACCCAAGATGGAGATCGGGGCTCGTGGGGTCTATTCCGAGCTTGACGTTGAGCGGCCGCCCGAGACGAAGGCGCTCGCGAAACTCGTCGATGGTTTCGACGTGCGCGAATCCGTCGAGCAGATACTCGGCGTCGGCGAAGTGCTGCGGTCGGCTCATCGATCGTTCATAACGATGATTGTCACGCCGTGCGAGCCCTCCTCCTCGCTGCCGTAGCGTACGCTCGCGACGGCGGGGTGCGCGCGCAAGAACTCTTGCAAGCCTCGGCCGAGCATCCCCGTCCCTTTCCCGTGGATAAGGCGCAGGGGCGAGATCCCGCCGAGGAGCGCTTCGTCGATCCAACGATCGACGAGCGGCTCGGCTTCCGCGTAGCGCTTTCCGCGGACGTCGAGCTCGGGCCGCGCGGATACGGCGGCATCGAAACGCACGCTCGAGGCGGCGGACCGCTCCGATTGCATACCGCTGAGCGGAAAAGCGACGCGGTCCCTCGGCGACGCTTCACCCCGCACGTCCCCCATGCCGAGATCGCGATGCATCTGTTCGAGCGTACGCGAAAGCGCGGCGCTCTGCGAGGGCGTCAGACGCGGACGCTTGGCGCTCTCTGGCGAGCGGCGCTGCAGGTCGCTCATGAACTCCCGCAGCGCCTGCTGCAATCGCTCCTCGGCGCGAGCGGCAAACCGTTCCTGTTCCGCTCGTAGCTCGGCAATGCGGCGCCGCAGAAGTTCTCGCTCGCTCGCCGCCGCGTGGCGCTCTTCCACGAGGGCATCGCGCGCGCTCTGCAGCTCCGCGTTACGCGCCGAGAGCTCCTCGAGCGCGCGTTCGTACTCTCGCTCTTCCGATTCCAACAGGCTCTCCGCGCGCGCCACGACGTCCCCCGCGATGCCGCGCGAACGCGCCAGCGCAAAAGCGAACGACTGCCCCGGCGATCCGACGTCCAGCTCGTAGGTCGGAGAAAACGTATGCGGATCGAAGCGCACGCTGGCGTTCGCGGCACCTTGCGCCGCGTGCGCGAAGAGCTTGAGTTCCGTCGCGTGCGTGCTGACGACTCCACGCGCTCGAGAGGCGAGAAGGCGTTCGAGCATCGCCGCGGCTAAGGCCGCGCCGGCGGACGGCTCCGTGCCCGCACCGATTTCGTCGACGAGGAAGAGGGACGTCTGGCTTGCCGTCGCGAGAATCTCACGCATGCGATCGAGATGCGCGGAGAACGTCGACGCATTGTCGGCGATCGACTGCTCGTCACCGACGTCCGCGATGAGGCACGTGAATCGCCCGATGCGGCTTCCCGCCGCTGCGGGGACCTGCATCCCTGCATAGGCCATCGCCAAGAACAGCCCGACCATTTTCAGCGTGACGGTCTTGCCGCCCATCTTCGGCCCGCTGATGACGAGCAACCGCGTTGCGTCGTCTAAGACCAGCGATTGCGGCACTGCCCGCTCGCCGAGCAACGGATGCCGTCCGCTTCCGATCTCGAGCAGCGGCGCCTCGTCCAGCTCCGGCGCTACCGCGTCGAGTGCGATGGCGAGGCGCGCCTTTGCGACCAAGAGATCGACGGTGGCGAGCATCTCAACGTTGCGTTCGATCTGCGTCGCGTTCTCGCCGACGCCGCGCGAGAGCTCCCCGAGGATCCGATCGATCTCGCGCTCCTCTTCGAGCCGCAGCGTCCGCACGCGATTGTTCGCTTCCAGCGCTGCGAGCGGCTCGACGAAGAGCGTCTGCCCGCTCGCGCTCGTGTCGTGCACGATGCCGGGGAAGGCGTGAGCGAACTCTGCCTTGATCGGCACGACGAAGCGCCCCTCGCGAATCGTCACAACCGCATCCTGAATCGCGCTCGCATATTTCTGCGCCCGCAGCATCGCGCCGACGCGCTCCCGGCTCTCTTCCTGCGCCTGCTTCAGCGTGCGACGAATGCGGCTGAGTGCGGGTGAGGCTCGGTCCAAGATGACGTCGCGCTCGTCGATCGCATCGGCTAACGCCCGCCGTAGCGGCTCGAGCGACGCATACGCGCCGCCTATCTCGCGCAGCACCGCATCTTCGCGCACCGCGCGGTACGCAGCGGCCGCCGCCGCGACCGCCTCGCCCACCAGGCGCAGCTCGCGCGGCGAAAGCACGCGTCCCTGCGCGGCGGCCACGGTCAGGGGCTGCGTCTCTACGGCGGGTAACGCGTGCAGATCCGCTGCCGCGACGAGCTCGCGCGCTGCCGCCGTTCGTGCTTGCTCGAGGCGCACTCGCTCGTAGTCGTCGTCCGGAAGCAGCGACGCTGCGTACGATCGCCCGCGCTCGGTGCGCGTCGCCGCGACGACGCGCTCGCGCACGCTGAAGAACTCCAGCGCCTCGAGCGTCCGCTCGTCGGCAAACGGCATGGTCTTACGAAGCGCCGAGGCGCTTCTTCACGAGCTCGGCGACGAGCTGTGGATCGGCCTTCCCGCGCGATGCCTTCATCACTTGGCCGACGAGATATCCCGCGACGCTCGTCTTTCCGTTGCGATAATCGGCGACGACGTCGGCATTCCTTGCGAGCACGTCCTCCACGATCTTGTCGACCGCTGCGGGATCGCTCGTCTGCGCCAGCCCCTCGCGCTCGACGATAGCCCTCGGGGAGCCTTCTCCAGCCCACATACGCTCGACCAGCTCTTTTGCGATCTTCGAATTGATCGTCTTCCCCTCGACGAGGGCGATCAGCTCGCAGAGCGCCTCGGGCGCGATGGACGAGTCCGCGACGGGAGTGCCGGTGTCGTTTGCGAGTCGCGAGAGCTCGCCCAAGACGAAGTTCGTGCTCTGCTGCGGATTACGGCTGAGCTCGACGACGCGGTCGAAATACCGCGCGAGCGACGGGTTGTCGATGAGCTGCGTCGCCTGCTTTGCGCCGAGATCGTACCGCCCGGTGTAGCGCTCGAAGCGCTGCCAGGGCAGCTCCGGAAGCTCCGCGCGCATGCGCTCGACGTCGCTCGCGGAGATTTCGAGCGGCACGAGATCCGGATCGGGAAAGTATCGATAGTCGTGCGCCTCCTCCTTGCTGCGCATCGGATGCGTCACGCCGTGAATCTCGTCCCAGCCGCGCGTCTCTTGTATGACGCGCTCGCCCTTTTCCAGCAGGGCGATCTGGCGATCGATCTCGCTCTCGATCGCTCTGTGCACCGACCGGAACGAGTTCATGTTCTTGATCTCGGCCTTCGTGCCGAGCTGGCTCGTGCCGACGAGGCGTACTGAAACGTTGGCATCGCAGCGTAGCGAGCCTTCTTCCATCTTTACGTCGCTCACGCCGAGCTCCAGGAGCGTCCGTCGCAGCGACGCGAGGAACGCGACGGCTTCCGCGGCCCCGTGCAGCGCGGGCGCGGAGACGCACTCCATCAACGGCACGCCGGCACGGTTGAAATCGACGAGCGAGTACGCGCTTCCGGCAATGCGCCCATCGCCGGAGCCTGCGTGGGTGGATTTTCCGGTATCTTCCTCGAGATGAATCCGTTCGAGCGGGCAGCTTCCCGTCGTGCCGTCTTCGAGCCAGTAACGTACCTCGCCGCCGACGACGAGGGGCATGTCGTACTGCGATATCTGGTAGTTCTTAGGCATGTCCGGATAGAAGTAGTTCTTCCGGTCGAACTTCGAGAACGCCGGAATGTCCGCACCGAACGCGACGCCCGCGCGAAGCGTCTGGGCGATCGCGACGCGGTTTGGAACAGGCAACGCCCCCGGCAACGCGAGACAGACAGGACAGACCTGCGTGTTCGGCTCCGCGCCGAACGCGTTCGTGCATCCGCAGAACATCTTCGTTCGGGTCTTCAGCTCCACGTGACACTCGATGCCGACGACGGCCTCGTACGCGCTCACGATTCCACTCCGCTTGCAGCGACGAGAGACGGCGCGTACGTACCGGCATGCTTCGTGGCACCTTCGTACGCGTGGGCGGCACCGAGGAGGAGCGCTTCGGCAAAGTGCGGTGCGACGAGCTGCAAGCCGAGCGGCAGCGTGCGTCCGCCCTCCCGTGCCCAACCGCAGGGAACGGAGAGCGCCGGCACCCCGGCAAGGGACATCGGGATCGTGTAGTAATCCATCAAGTACATACTGTACGGGTCGCTCTTCGCTCCAAGGGCGAACGGGGGGCAGCTCGTCGCCGGCGACGCAATGAGATCGCAGGAAGTAAATGCCTTGGCGAAGTCTCGTGCGACGAGCGTTCGTGCTTTCTGCGCGCGGACGTAGTACGCGTCGTAGTAGCCGCTCGAGAGCGCATACGTACCGATGAGAATTCGCCGCTTTACCTCCGGGCCGAAGCCCGCCGCGCGGGTCCTCTCGTACATCGTTCCGACGTCGCCGGCGTCGACGTTCGATCCGTAGCGAACGCCGTCGAAACGCGCCAAGTTGGCAGAACACTCCGCAGGAGCGATGAGGTAGTACGTCGCCAAGCCGTACTCGGCGGTCGGAAGGCAGACCTCGACGAGTGATGCACCGAGCGCTTCGAGGTCGCGGTACGCTTGCTCGTACGCGCTCTTCATCTCCGCGCCAAGCGGATCGAGAGGGAACTCCCGCACGATCCCGATCCGCAAGCCCCGCAGATCGTTGCGCAGCGCCGTTGCGGTAGGCTCGACCTCGCTCGCGATCGAGGTGGAATCCATCGGATCGTGCCCCGCCATCGCGTCGTAGGCAAGCGCTGCGTCTTCGACGCTGCGCGCGAGCGGGCCGATTTGGTCGAGGCTCGAGGCGAATGCGATCAAGCCGTAGCGCGAGACGCGCCCGTACGTCGGCTTCAAGCCGACCAGGTTGCAAAAGGCCGCCGGCTCGCGAATCGACCCGCCGGTGTCGCTTCCCATGCCGATAGCTGCCTCACGCGCTGCCACGGCCGCTGCGGAACCACCGCTCGAGCCACCCGGCACGCGCCCCAGGTCGTAGGGATTGCGCGTTACGCCGAGTGCGGAGTTTTCGCACGAGCTACCCATCGCGAACTCGTCGAGATTGCTCTTCCCAATCGGAACGCAGCCGGCGTCGAGCATGCGCTGCACGGCCGTCGCGGTATACGGCGCAGTCCAGCGCTCCAGGATTCTGCTCGCGCAGGTGGTGCGCGTGCCGTTCAGGCACATGTTGTCCTTCACCGCGAACGGCACGCCCGCGAGCGGCAGCTTCTCGCCGCGCGCCACGCGCTCGTCCACGCGCGTTGCCGTTTCCCGCGCGATGTCGTAGAGCACGCGCAGGTACGCACCGACGCGCTCGTCGACGGCGTCCGCGCGTGCGAGCGCGGCGTCCGCTATCTCGCGCGCTGAGACGCGTTTCGCGTTGACGTCGCGGGCGATCTCGGCAGCGCCGCGCTCGACGAGCTCGCTCATTCGACCAGGATCTTCGGAACGCGCACAAACGCGCCCTGACGATGCGGTGCCTCATCGAGCACGATTTCGCGGTCGAGCGAAGGCCGTGGCTCGTCGTCGCGCGCAACGTTGCGCGACTCAACGACCTGTGCCGTGGCGGGAACCGAGGCCACGTCGAGCTCGCCGAGCGCGTTCACGTGCTCGAGCAAGGCGCCCAGCTGCGCCCCGAAGCGCACAACCTCGTCGTCCGTGAGCTCGATGCGCGCAAGCTTCGCGACGTACCGAACGTCGATACGCTCTCCCATTACTGCCTTTCCAAGACGACGAGAACTTCCACGTGGCCGGTCTGCGGGAACATGTCGAACGGCTGGACGGTACGCAAGGCGTATCCGTTGGATACGAGCTGCTTCAAATCCCGGGCGAGGGTAGCCGGATCGCACGAGAGGTACGCGATGCGCGGCACGCTGGAGGACGCAATCGCGCGCAGCGTGAGGTCGTCGCTCCCTTTACGGGGCGGATCGAGAAAAACGACGCCGGCCTCCGCGAGCGCTTTTGTTCCCTCCGGCGAACCGACCCATCGTTCGACGCGTGCGGTACGCAAGCGCACGCGGTCTTCAAGACCGTTCAGACGCGCGTTCGCCGCAGCTTCGTCCACCGCTCGGCCGTTCTCCTCGATGCCGAAAACGCGCGCGCCGCTCTTTGCGAAGAACAGCGAGAAAGTACCCATGCCACAGTAGAGGTCGACGACCTCGCTCGCGTCTGCGAGTCGATCGTGGAGAGCATCGAAGATGCGCGCGACGATGTCGACGTTGATCTGAAAGAAGGAAGCTGGCGATACGCGGTAGCGAATGCCGCCGATCTCCTCTTCGATCTCGGGCCGCCCGGCGAGGAGGCGATCGTGCCGTCCAACGACGGCGTTGGCACTGCCAGGATCGAACGAGTTGACGACGCCGACGGCGCCGGGCAGTTGCGCGAGCAACGCGGGTGCCGCTCTTTCCAGCGCGTCGTCGCGCTGCTCGGTCGTAACCGACACCACCGCTTCGCCACGCCGTGCCTGACGCGCGACCACGTGGCGCGCTTTTTCGAGCGCGACCGCGGCTGGAGCGTCGCCCTGCGCACCGGCGAAGATCCCGATGAGCTGGTTCAGCTGCGGCACGACAACCGGGCAGCCTTCGATCGGCACGAGATCGTGCGAGCGCGCACGATAGAAGCCGACCTGCGAGCCGCGCTCGCCGTGCTCGACGACGAGTGCCACCTTATTGCGGTACGCGCGCGGATCTCCCGCAAAGATCGTTTCCTCGACGGCGGCATCGGCAATGCCGCCGATCCGCTGCAATGCGGCACGCACCATCCCCCGCTTCCACTGAAGCTGAGAATCGTATGAAAGGTGCTGCACCTGGCAACCGCCGCATGTTCCGAAGACGGGGCAGAAGGGCTCTACTCGCTCCGGTGCGATGTGGGTGAGGGACTCGAGATCGGCTACAGCGTACGTCGCCTTGCGCGACGTGACGCGCACGCGCGCGCGCTCGCCCGGCAACGGCCCGAAGCAGAACACCACGAGCCCCTCGGCGCGCGCAACGGCCTGTCCGTTTGCTAGGAGGTCGGTGAAGGCGAGGTCGAGCTCGGTTCCCGGGGCCAGTGCCGCGGCGCCGTTACGCGCTACTTCGCTGTTCGTCAAGGGTTTTGAGAAGCTGGTTCGCCTCGTCGATCAACTGCTGTATGCGCCGGCTCGTCTCGTCAGGCTGCGGGCGCCGCTGCAGCGCGAAGCGCACCACGGCGAAGGCCGCGACGGCCGTAACCCCGGCAACGCCGATCCAGAGCAGGGTGCGCAAATGTTCTTGACTCGGTTTCGCCAACTACTAACTCCCTCGATGCTCGGGTCTCTTTTTCTTGCCCCGCTGTGGGGTTCTTCCCGGTGATCTCCAACCCCACCCTGTATCGCCGCGGCCAGCGCCTCCTCATTTTCGGGATCGCGCTCTCGCTCATCATCCACACGTTCGGCTTCCTGCTCTACGGCCTGATCGCCGGCCGGGTCCCGTGGCTCCGTCCGCCCGACAAGCGGGAACCGCTCATCGTCCTCTCGTCATCCACGACGATCTCCCACCGGCCCGTCCCGCAGCGGGCTCAGCCGACGCACCGATCCGAACGCAGCGTGACTCCCCACCGCGCCCAGCAGCCTCAGCGACAACAGCGACAGGAGCAGCGTCAGCCGGAACGCCAGGTCGTCGCGGCCGCCCCTCCCGTCCATCGCGAGATGACCTACGTCGTCCCGTCGGCACCGCCATTGCCGCCGCCCCGCCCCTCGGCCG
>DAHXOK010000077.1 GCA_027364935.1 Vulcanimicrobiota bacterium
GCCCGGCGCGATGCGCGCCAATCTCGCGCACGAAGGCAAGCACGGCGTCGACGTCGGCGTCGTCGCGCGCGATCGTGCGCGCAGCGCTGGGTCCGCGACCGCGCGAGCGCTACGTGCTCGGCGGCGGCGCCAAAGCCGGAGCGCTCGTCGCTGCGTTTTTGCCGGTTCGCGCGCGCGGCAGACTGATGCGCAGAGTCATGCGCCTTCCCTAGGAGCATCGATCACGTGCCGTACGATTCGCTGCGCGATTTCGTCGATTCCCTCAAAGCCTCGCACCAGCTCCATACGATCTCGGCGCCGGTCGATCCCAAGCTCGAGATCGCAGAGATCACGGATCGCGTCGTTAAAGCGGGCGGACCCGCGCTGCTCTTCACCGACGTGAAGCGCTCCGCGTTCCCGGTGCTCACGAACCAGTTCGGCACCCATCGACGCATGGCGATGGCGCTCGACGCAGAGCATCTCAACGACGTCGCGGAGCGCATTCACAAACTCGTCGACATCTCGCCGCCCGGTGCCTCGATCGGCGAGAAGATCGGCGCGATGATGCGCCTGGCTCCCCTCGCGAACGCCGTCCCGCACATCGTACGCGACGGCAGCTGCCACGACGTCATCGAACGCGAGCCCTACTTACGTAAGCTGCCGATCCTCACCACGTGGCCGCTCGACGCCGGGCCGTTCGTCACGCTGCCGCTCGTCATCACGCAAGATCCACGGACGCGAGCGTACAACGTCGGCATGTACCGGATGCAGGTTTACGGTCCGCGTGAGACCGGCATGCACTGGCAGCGCCACAAACACGGGCGCGCGCACGCCGACGCGTGGGGCGCGCGCATCCCCGTCGCGGTCGCGATCGGCACCGAGCCTGCGCTCACGTACGCCGCGACGGCTCCGCTGCCACCCATGCTCGACGAGTTCGCGTTCGCCGGACTCTTGCGTGGAAAACCCGTCGAGCTCGTGAAGGCGACGACGGTCGATCTGAACGTTCCGGCGAATGCCGAGTTCGTACTCGAGGGTTACGTCGACAACGCCGATCTGCGCGTCGAAGGACCGTTCGGCGATCATACCGGCGTCTACAGCCTCGCCGATCGCTACCCCACGTTTCACGTCACGTGCGTCACGCACCGCCGCAACCCCATCTACGCGGCGACCGTCGTCGGGAAGCCCCCGATGGAGGACGCCTGGCTCGGCAAAGCGACGGAACGCATCTTCCTTCCGCTCCTGCGCATGGTCGTTCCCGAAATCGTCGAGATGAACTTGCCGGTCGAGGGAGGCTTCCACAATCTCGCCCTCGTCTCGATCAAGAAATCCTATCCGGGTCAAGCGAAGAAGGTAATGAACGCGCTCTGGGGTCTCGGCCACATGATGATGCTCACGCGCATGCTCGTCATCGTCGACGCCGACGTCGACGTTCACAATGTGCGACAGACCGCCTGGTTCGTCTTGAACAATCTCGCGCCCGAGCGCGACGTGGTGATGATGCCAGGGCCGGTCGACGACCTCGACCATGGCTCCTACACGATTGCATACGGCACGAAGATCGGTATCGACGCGACGCGCAAGAGTGCCGCCGAAGGATACACGCGCGAGTGGCCGCCCGACATGGTCATGGATCCGCAGACGCGCGCGCTCGTCGAGCGTCGCTGGCGCGAGTACGGCCTGGACCGCATCGCCGCGATGCTGCAGCCCGACTCCTGGAGCGGCCAAGGCCGGTGAAGACCTTTCTTCGCGAGATTCGCATCGAGCATACGCTCTTCGCGCTTCCCTTCGCGTACGTAGGCGCGCTGCTCGCGGCGCGCGGGCTCCCTACGCCATGGGCGCTGCTATGGATCACGCTCGCCGTGCTCGGCGCGCGCACCGCAGCGATGTCGGCGAACCGCTACTTGGACCGCGAGATCGACGCACGTAATCCTCGCACGGCTCGGCGCGCGGTCGCGAGCGGAAAGCTCTCGCCGGCGACGATGCTCTGGGCGGCGGGTGCCGGGCTCGCGCTTCTCGTCGCCTCCGCGTGGATGCTCAATCCGTTGTGCGTCAAGCTCTTGCCGATCGCCGCGGTCGGCGTTCTCGCGTATCCTTTGTGCAAGCGCTTCACATGGCTCACGCACTTCGCGCTCGGCGCGGTCGACGCACTGGCGCCGCTGGGCGCGTATATCGGCGTCGCCGGACGCGTAAGCCCGAGCGCGCTCTTGCTCTTTGCGGCCGTGACGTTCTGGGTCGCGGGCTTCGATGTCATCTACGCCTTGATGGACTTCGGCGTCGACCGGGAGCAGGGGTTGCGTTCGCTGCCCGCGCGCTTTGGCACGGCGCGCGGCCGCCTGCTCGCGGTCGCACTCCAGATCCTCACCGCTGTCGCGCTCGGCGGGGCAGGCGTCGAAGCGGGCGCCTCGCCGCGCTACTACGCCGGCGTGGCTGCCGCACTCGCGGTTGCGGCGTACGAAGGGCAGCTCTTGCGCCGCGTGGAGAACCTTTTCGTGGTCAACGAGCGCGTCTTCACGGCAAACATGGCGTTCTCGGTACTCTTCATGATCACCACGTTCGCGGGGATGACGCTGCGATGAAGCGCGCGGCGTTTCTCGGCGCCGTCGGCGCTGCCGCAATGGCGGCGCGCGCGGGCGCGCAAGTGCCGCTCAACCCTGCGCAGATCGCACGGCAGCTCACGATCGGCGTCAACGTCCCGCTCTCCGGCGATCTCGGCCGGTTCGGCGAGCAGGTCGTGGAGGGCGTCAAAGCCGCGGTCGACGAGAGCAACATGCTCACCGCACTCTCCGGAACCGTCTTCGGGATTCGTCCGCTCGACGACCAGAACTCTGCCTCGATCTCCATGGGAAACGTCTCGGTCGCCGCAGCCGATCAAACGATCGTGGGCATCGTCGGCAACCTCACCGCGAGCGTGACGCTCGACACGCTCACGCAGTACGCGAACAACGGTTTTGCCGTCATCGTCCCGAGCGTGCACGCGGACGCGCTCACGCAGCGCGGGTATCATAACATCTACCGCTTGCCCACGCGCGACGACGTCGCCGGGCGACTTTTCGCGTCCACGATCTTCCGCCGCCAGCCGTCGACGTTCGCGCTTGCGGTGACGCTCGACGGCGACTATGGGCCGGACGTCGCCAGCGGTTTCATGCAGCAGGCGAAGGCAGACCGGCGCAACGTCGACGTCGTCACCCTTCCGGCCAGCGCGTTCGATCCGGCGCAGGCCGCCCGCGCGATCCTCGCGCGCAACGCAGATTACCTCTTCCTCTGCGGAACGCTTACGCAGCTCGGACCGATCGTTCCCGCGCTCGCGAACGCCGGCTACAACGGTCTCTACGGCTTGAGCGATGGCTTTTACACGCAGGAGACGATTACCCAATACGGCGCGAAGCTCGGCGGCGCAATCGTCTACGGCCCGCTTCCTCCACTCGCACGCGCAACCGGCATCTTTCAGCAGCTCGCGGATCTGCGACGCGAAGTTTCGAGCGTAACCGCGCTCATCGCCTACGGCTACGCCGCCGCGCAGATTGTCATCCAAGCCTCGCAACGAACCAACGCGCTCACGCGGTACTCATTGCTCTCCACGATGCAGATGCAGGGCGGCTTCAATACCCTCGTCGGGCCCTTCAGCTTCGACTTCAACGGCGACCCGCTGCTTCCAAACCTCTACTTCTTCAAGCTCTCCGCAACGACGTTCGACTACATCGAGCCGGCGATTCGCAACGGGTTCATCGTCTAACGGTCCACGCCTCGAATCGCATCGCTCACCTTCTGTTCGGGAAGATGCGGTCGAGCTTCTCACCCGGCGCGAGGCGAAGCGGCGTCTCCGCCTTCATTGCCGTGGCCGGTGCTTGCAGATCGGTGTCCTCGATGGCGAGGCTGAAGCGCAGGCGCCAGGCGCCGAGCGTGAGGCTGAAGTGCGTTCCCATGAGTTCCATCGTCATGCCTCCAGACGGCGCCACTGGACGAGCGAGAGCGCCGAGTACAGGATCGTCAGAGCGAGAAGAATCGCAGCGCGTGCCATCGCCGTCGAGGAGAGCGCGCCGAACATGTAGCCGAACGCGGGGTTCACATCGCCCGGCGCCGCGCTTGCCGAGAGGTGCATGTAGACCAACGGATCGAGCAACGAAAGGTAGCTGAGCGCGATACCGGCTGCGTGAAAGAACGGCATCTCCGCGTGCGACAGGCCGACGGCGATTCCCGGAAGGATGAGCGCGGCGAGCCACCCGAGCCCAACGACCGCGCCGAGCCCGCGCTTGAGCTAGGCGGACGCCGCCGTGAGCAGCGCGTACCACGCAAACGGCATGAAGACGGAGAGCGCCAGCACCGCAAGCGTCTGCGAATCGACGACGATGCGCGGCAACTCGAAGAGCGCCGTGCTGATCACAAGAAAGACGACCGTCATCGCCATCCCTGCGAGCATGCCGACGGCGTCGACCGCGAAAAGACCGAGCGCAAGGCGCTCGCGCCCGATCGGTTTCGTCCACGCGATCTCGAGGTGGTTGCCGTTCTCCTTCGCGAGCGGCCCCGCGAGAAACGTGCCGACAATGAGTGCGACGAATGACGAGAAGAGCAGGAGCACGCGCGCCGAGACCGCTTCGTCGGTCTCGACCTCTATCGAGCCGCCCTGCGGGGTCGAGCGAACCGCGTGCACGCGCACGGAGCCGATCTGCACGTTGGCGTTGCGATCGTTGGTGATGCCGGGACCGCTGATGGTGATCGCCTTGCCGTGCCAGCCGCGGTCGACGATCACGATGTGGTCGCCGTCGGATGGAACGTCGACCGTCGTGCGCGTGGCGCCGTCGCTCAAGCGCTCGTGCGAGACGCGCGCGCCTGGCTTTACGATCTCCCGCGCGACCCAGGCTTGCGTCTGATCCATTTGCGCGTTCACGGCGACGCGCGTGATAGCGGCACCGAGGAAGAGGACGCCGAACACGATCGCCAGGATGCGCAGGCAGTTGCGAACCCGCAGCCACTCCACATAAACCATGATTACGAACCCTCCACGACGTCGGCGGTCGCCGACGCCGGAGCCACAGCGTAAAGAAAAATGTCTTCGAGGTTGAGATCGATGATGCGAACGCCGGTACCGCCGGCGGCCTCGAGCTTCTGCACGATCTCGCTCGGCGCATCGAGCGCCATCACGCGCACGATGCGACCGCTACGATCGATGCGGCCGACGCGCGGGTCGCCGGCGATACCGTCGAGTGAGTAGCTCTCGTTCGGAAAGATCGCCTCGACGATCTTCCGCCCGGATTTCAGGTCGTCGATCCCGCCTTCGAGCACGAGGCGGCCGCGGTCGAGCACGGCGATGCGTTCGGCGGCGCGCTCGACCGGGCCGATCTGGTGCGACGAGAAGAGCACGGTGGCGCCGCGGGCCGCTTCGTTCACCATCAGGTTCAGCACGTGACGCTGATTGACGGGATCGAGGCCGCTCGTCGGCTCGTCGAGCACGAGCAGGTCCGCGTGCCGCGCGAATGCGATCGCGGCGGCCACCGCAGTCTTCATGCCCTTGGAAAGAGCGCGCGCGCGCTTGCGCGTGTCGATGCCGAACGTCGCGAGCAGCTCGAAGGCGCGGTCGGCCTTGAAGCGGGCGAACGCGCGGCGATTCATCTCCACGAGCTCGCTAACGCGCATCCAGTCGTAGAGCACGTCGCGCTCCGGCACGTAGGCGATGCTCTCGAAGAGCGGCGGCGCGAGCGCTTTGCCTCCGAAGGTCACGCCGCCCGAGCTCCCGCGAGCGAGACCGAGCATGCACTTGAACGCCGTCGTCTTGCCGGCGCCGTTGGGGCCCAGAAGCCCGAAGATCGTGCCGGCCGGAATCTCGACCGACAGGTCGTCGACGGCTGCGAGTGATCCGTACTTCTTGCTCAAATGTGAAACCGTGATGTTCATCTTTCCTCCGGGAACCAACGGTCGAGAACGGTATCGACAACGCGGTCGATGTCCGCGCGTAAAAGGCCCATGGACTTGGCCTCGCGCACCGCGCCTTCGAATGCGCGGCGCGTGACGTCGCTTGCGGCGGCTCGAGTCGACGCTGCGTCACCGTCGCCTTTCACGAAGGAGCCGCGCCCCGGCGACGTCTCGATGACGCCGTCGCGCTCCAAGTCACGATATGCGCGAGCGACGGTGTTTGGGTTGATCGTCAGGTCGAGCGCGAGTTGCTTCACCGTCGGCAGCTGCTCGCCGGACTGCAGAACGCCCAGCGCCGTCGAGCGCTTGACTTGCTCGACGATCTGCTGGTAGATCGGCACGCCGCTGCGTGGGTCGACGGTAAGCACGACGGGCATTGCCGTGGCTCCGCCTAGAGCCTCGGGCCCCAGCCGTGGAAGAACGGGTCTTCACGCGGGCAGGCGATCGGCGCGCGGTGCTCGGTTACCCGAACCTCGGGGCGGGGGTCGACGTAACTGGTCGAGATGGCGGGTGCGTTCATGGCGACTCCTTGTTCTAGGGTGATATTGTACTAGTACAATAGTACAATACTCAGGAGCCGTCAAGCCCTTCCCGGAGTTTTCTTTTGGCTCAGCCCTGCTGTTCGAGGAGGTGCTGGATCGCCATGCCGTGCTCGCGGTCGGCGCGCAGACGTCCGTCTGGGTACGCGAGGAGAGCTTCGCTCTCGGCGCCGCACGCCTGGCACGAGCGAGCGTAGTGCGAGAAAGCGACGCTCGCCGATCCGCGCTGTCCTTCCGCCTCCTCGGCGAGACCGAGGGTAATCCAGAGCCCGTAGCGGGTCGGCGCAACGGCCAGCCCCTCTCTGGCTTGCGCGATCGCCTCACCGTAGCGGTGTTCCAAATACGCCACCCACGCGAGCCACGACGTCGCCGCGATCGAGAGCGGGTTGAGGCGTTGCGCCGTATGAAGCTGGATTTCACCGTCGGCGATGCGCCCGCGAGCGACGAGCGCGATCCCGTACCAGACGTGCGCTGCCGCATCGCTCGGCGCGTAGGCGACGGCCCTTTGCAGGTCCGCGGTCGCGCTGCCCGCTCTGCCGGAGTCGAGCGCGAGCAATCCGAGTGCGGCGTATGCTCGACCGCATTGCGGATCGAGCGCGAGCGCTCGCCGCGCATCCGCGAGCGCGCGAGCACGATTCTCTCGCGGTGTCGCCGCGCCGTAACCGTAGTCCGCCATCACCGCGTAGGCGCTCGCGCGCGCACCGAAGGCCTGCGCGTCGCGCGGATCCTGCTCGATGGCGCGCGAGAAGAGCGCCACGCTGCGCTCGACGCCGCTACGGGTTCGCAGCGTCAGGAAAAAGTTCCCCATCGTGAAGAGTTGCGCTTGCGCAGACATCGCTGGCGTTACCGGCTCGCGAGAGAGACCGTGCGTCCAGGCGCCACCCGCAAAGATGAGCAACGCAGCCGCGGTCGCAAGCACCATGCGACCGATGCGTCGCGGCGCGCGCTCGACCGTGGGAACCGCGTCGCGCCGGCGTACCGGAAGCGCAAAGCGGTATCCGCGCCGCGCAATCGTCTCGATCGCTCCGGCGCAGAGGCTCGCGCGAAAGAGCTTGCGCAGGACGTACACGTTCTGCGTGAGATTTGCTTCCTCGACGTACCCGTCGGGCCAGATTCGGCCGAGCAGCCCTTGTTTCGAGGCGATCTCGCCCGAGCACTCGACGAGGGCGAGGAGCGTCTCCACGACTTTGGGACCGAGCGCGAGCGCAGCGCCATCGCGATAGAGGAGAAGGCGCTCCGCATCGAGCCGGAACGGACCGAACTCGTAGACCACCATACGCGGGGATTCGCGCATCGCTACGCTGAGGACTTCTTTCGCTTGCGCGCCGCGCGCGGACCCGTGACTTCCGGCCTAATTCGTCCCGGGCGACTGCCGCGTCGAAGGGACTCCGGCGCGGCGGCGCCCAATACCGCGGTCCGGACCGCCCTTATCCATGGAACCGAGCAAACCGCACATCCTCGGCCACGCTCGGGCGTGGCTCTCCGTCAACGCCGTGGTGATCGCCGTTGCGATCCTCCTGTTGCTGCTCTTCGCGGTTTTCCTTCGGTTGACGCTGCACCCCGTGCCGCTCGCCGTCGCGGTCTTCAGCTCCATCGTCGCCTCCGTTGCGGCGCTCGCAATCGCGGCGGTGGGCATCGCCGGTGGCGTCGGGGTTGTCTTTGGGTTTTTTCCCGCGCGGCGGGCGGCCGCCTTGGATCCCATTCAAGCCTTGCGGCATGAATAAAAGCATGAAAGTCAGCAGGTTTCTCGTGCGTACCGTGCGCTCGGGGG
>DAHXOK010000078.1:0-4723 GCA_027364935.1 Vulcanimicrobiota bacterium
GAGATCACGTCGTCGTGATCAACGCGACGCAGGTGGAGTTGGGCGGCAAGAAGTGGGACGACAAGGTCTATCGCCGGCACAGCGGTTACCCCGGCGGCCTGCACACGCGCACCGCGCGCGAGATTCACGCCAAGCATCCGCAGCGCCTGATCGAGATGGCCGTCCGCGGCATGCTGGCGACGAATAAACTACGCGGGGAACAGCTGCGGCGTTTGCGCGTCTACGCCGGCACCGAACACCCGCACGAGGGGCAACAGCCTCGCGCGCTCGCTGAGGTCCCCACGCATTGAATCCCGCCGACATCTCGCAAGGCACCGGCCGCCGTAAGCGCGCGGTCGCGCGCGTAAAGCTCACGCTCGGTCAAGGCGTGATCACGATCAACAAGCGTTCTATCGACGACTATTTTCCGCGTCCGCAGCTGCAACAGATCGTGCGCCAACCCCTCGAAGCGACCCAGAGCGGAACGCGATTCGACATCGATGTCAAAGCCCAAGGCGGCGGCATGACCGGTCAAGCCGGCGCCGTGCGCCACGGCATCGCGCGAGCGCTGCTCGAGATGGACGAAACGTTGAAGGAGACGCTGCGCAGCAACGGCTTCCTCACGCGCGACTCGCGCGAGAAAGAGTCGAAGAAGTACGGCCGCAAACGGGCACGCAAGCGCTTCCAATACAGCAAGCGCTAGAGACTACACGGGTTCTCGCAGTCTTTACCTCTCGTTGAGCCTGCGCGCCGCGGCGATCGCTGCGGCGAGCATTGCGCTATTCGTCCATCCCGGCGCCGCATGGATCGAGCGCGTCTACACGAACGGCGCGTACGCGCGCTGGGAACCCCTCGCGCACGCAATCACGCGCCTCGTTCCGTGGTCGCTCGGCGATCTCGCGGTACTCGCCGGCGTCGCGCTGCTCGTTTGGCGCGTCGTGGCGCGCGTGCGAGAAGGCAGGAACGGCCAACCGTGGCTTGCCGCCGGATTCGCGGCGCTCGACGTGCTTGTGATCCTGGCGCTCTACGCGGTGTGGTTCGAGGCGAGCTGGGGCTGGAACTACGACCGCGCGCCGGTCGAGACGCGCGTACTCTACGAGCCTTCGCGCATCACACCCGCCGCCGTCGAGGCGCTGCGCGCGCGCGCGATCGCCGAGATGAACGCGCTCGCTCCGGCCGCGCACGCGCGCGCGGGCGAACCGCTCGATCTCGACGCGCTGCGCTCCGCATGGCTCCCGGTGGTGCGGCGCGCGGGCGACACCTGGACGCCGCAGGTCGGGCAACCAAAAGCGACGCTCGCCGATCCGTTCATGAACGCGACGGGAACGAGCGGCTTCATCAATCCGCTGAGCCTCACCGTGCAGCTCGCCTCCGATCTGCTGTGGTTCGAGCGTCCGTTCGACCTCGCGCACGAGTGGAGTCACGATGCGGGCTTTGCGCGTGAGGACGAAGCGAACTACCTCGCGACGCTCACGTCTCTGCGCTCGCCCGATCCCGCCGTGCGCTACTCCGGATGGATGGAACTCTTCCTTGCGCTTCCGCCGCTGCGTCAGTACCGTCGCGGCACGTTCACTCCGCTCGTCTGGGGCGATTTCGCCGCGATTCGCGCGCGCGACGCGCGCCGCGTGAACCTCTCCCTCGCGCGCCTGTCATGGCACGCGTACAACGCGTACCTCGTGAGCAATCGGATCGCGGCGGGCATCGCGAGCTACGACGAGGTCACGCGCCTCATGATCGCGATTCCGCTCGATCGCAACGGCCTACCCGTAACGCCGCGGACATAAGCCGGCCCTACGGCGGTCACGCGGCCGCCGTACGATTCGAGCATGTTCGACGTCGCACGTTCTCTCGGCAACGGCTTCGCCGAGGCCGACCGGCACTTGCGCGATGCGCAACGCGCCGTCGCGCAGGCCGACGCGGGAGGGGAACGTCGCAACGCCGACGCGGCGATGGCGGCGGTCGCATGCAGCGTCATCTTCACCGAGGCACTGCTCGGCGCGACGCGGGCGCGGCTGCAAGAGATCCAGACGGCGGCGAAAGGATGAGCGTCGACCTTCTCGCGACCGCCGCGAGCGCGATGGACGCGCAGCGCTCCGCGATGGACGTCGCCGCGCGCAACGTCGCTGCGGCCGAGGCGGCCGGTCCGGGCGCGACGTATCCGCGCGCGGTGCCGCAGTTTCGCGTCGTGGAGAGCGCGCGCGGGAGCATGGTCGAGTTCGCCGGGACGCGCAGCGAGCGCGGCACGAACGTCGACATCCTCACCGAGATGATTGCCGTGATGAACGCATCGCGCTCGTACGAGAGCGATGCGGCGATCTTCACCGCGGGCAAGCGCCTTGCAGAGCGCACGATCGAGCTAGGGAAGCTCTGACGAGCGCGCATGACGGTACGCCTTCTGTACCCCGACGCTCCTCGGCCCGATTCCGCGCCTCACGCTGACACGAACGGCGCCGCTGCCTTCGCGCAGGCAGTCGATGCGCTCGGTGCGATCTTCGAAGACGCCAAACGCGCCGAAGACGCCTATGCGGGCGGGAGCGGGGATCTGCGCGGCGCGGTCTACACGCGCGCTCGCGCCGACGTCGCGCTGGCGGTTGCCGTCGCGGCGGCGCAGCGCACGGCGCAGGCGGTGCAGAGCGTCTTGAACATGCAGATCTAGGCTCCTAGGCATGGAGAGGTTCATCCTGAGCGTGCGAAGCGCAGTCGAAGGGCGCTCGCGTGCGGCACTCGCGGCGCTGTTCCTCGCGTTGCCGTTGATCGGCATCGCGGCTGCGCTCTTCGCGCATCCGGCGCAGAGCGCGCTCTTCGCAACCCCGCTGCATCCCGAGCAGCTCGATGAGGTGGAAGAGCGCCTCGCGGGTTGGAACGTTCCCTTCACGCCGACGCAAGAGAACGTGCTGGTCGACGCGCGCCGCCGAAGCGACGTGCTTCTGCGCCTTTCGCTGGCAGGCGTTCCGCACGCGCATTTGACGGGAGAGAACGAAGCGCTCGCGAGCGTCGGGGCGCTCACGCCGCAGAGCGTCATCGACGCGCAGGCGCTCGACGGCCGCGCGGACGACATCGCCAGTTCGCTGCGCGACGTCGCCGGCGTCCAGGACGCGCGCGTGATCATCGCGCCCGCGAAGAGCGCCGAGTTTGCCGACGAGAGCGCGAGCGCAGCGACCGCGAGCGTGCGGCTGCGGCTCGATCCCGGCGTGCGGCTCTCCGGCGAGACGGTCTCCGGCATCGCCGACTTCGTTGCCGCCGCCGTTCCCGGGCTCGTCGCGGCACGGGTGATGATTCTCGACGACCGCGGCCTCGCGCTCGGCGCTGCCGGCAGCGGCGACGAGGACGCGACCGGGGTGCAAGCCGCGCTCCAATCGGCGCTCGACGCAGCATTCGGTGCCGGTACGACGATCGTGCGCGTGCGAACCGACCGGGCGAGCACGTCGACCGCGGTGTTCGTCGACACCGCGCATGCCGGTGATCTGCTTGCCATTCGCGATCTCGCCGCCGCAACCGTCGGCTACAACGCGCCGCGCGGCGACGCGCTCGCGGTACAGGCGGTCGACTTCGCACGGTTGCCCAGCGCGCGCAAGGACGCGTGGTGGCTGCTCTACGGAAGCATCGTGCCGCTGCTTCCAACACTCGCTTGCGTCGCCGGCGCGCTCGTTGCCGTGCGCGTTGCCGCACCGCCGGTGGTCGCAGCGGCCCAGCATCTCGCGCAGCGCCTGCGGATCGACGAAGCGAAGAAGGCTGCGCCCGAGATGCCGCCGGCGCGCGTTCGTTCCATGCTCGAGGCCGAGCCGCCGCACGCGGCAGCGGCCGTTATCAGTGCCCTACCCGCCGCGACTGCGGCCGCCGTGCTCGAGCTCTATCCGCCGCACGAGCGGCAAGCGATCGTCCAACGCATGCACCGCCCGCCTCCTCCGCTCGCTCCCGATCCGAGCGAGTTTCTACGCCGTGGATGAATTCGTACCGTTGGATGCGTATCTGCAGGCGCCCGAATGCGCGCGCGAGGTTCTCGCCGCGCCGGAGCCGCCGCAACCCGAGTTCGTGCGCGAAGTGCTGCACGAGGCGCGCCGCTTTCGCGCCGCTCTGGCGGACGCGCTCGACGCCGCGCGCGATCGGCTCGTGCGCGACCTCGCGAGCGACGTGCTCGCGCGAGAGCTCGCGTGCGCGCCGGCCGACGTGGAGCGCATCGCGCGGCGTACGCTCGAGCGATACACCGATGACGAGCCGCTCCACGTGCGCGTGCACCCCGACGAGGTCGCGCTCCTCGCCGGGTTCGAGCTCCCCGTCGTTGCGGACGCGCGTCTGCGGCGCGGCGACGTGACGCTTACGCTGCGTTACGGAACGATCGACGCGTCGCTCGGGGTGCGTCTCGCGCACGTATTGCAGTCGGCGTGATCGCTCGCGGGCGCGTCGAGCGCGTCGACGCAGGAATGCTCGTGGCGCGGCTCGTCGGCGCCGCCGTCGGCGACGGGGTGCGCATCGGTGGCGGCGGCGCGACCGGCGAGGTGCGCCGGATCGATGGATCGCTCGCGTACGTCGCGACGCACGGTGCTCTCGACGGCGTGGCCGCGGGCACCGAGGCATCGATCGATCCGTCCGTGTCGGCGATGGCGCTGGGCACGTGCGCGCTCGGCCGAGCGATCGACGCGCGCGGCTTGCCGCTCGACGGAGGTTCGCGCCTCCGAGGCCGCAGCGTCTGCCTCGGCATCGCCGCTCCCATGCGGCGAGCTCCCGTCGTCGCTGCGCTGTGGAC
>DAHXOK010000078.1:4733-7896 GCA_027364935.1 Vulcanimicrobiota bacterium
CCGGAAATCTCGTATTTTTCTCGGACGAACCATCGCAACTCGCGAGTACCGTTCGGCATAAAGCAGCAGGATCGTCTGTCGCATATGTATGTGATCGGCAAGACAGGTGTCGGTAAGTCCACGCTGCTCGAAACGCTCGCGCGCGCGCACGGCGATGCCGTCGTGGTCGCACTCGTCGGCGAGCGTGGGCGCGAAGCGCAGCGCTGGATCGAAGGCTGCGACCCGCGCACGACCGTCGTCTGCGCGACCTCGGACCGGCCGGCGGCGGAGCGGATGCGCGCCGTGCACGTCGCGTTGGCGCATGCGGCGGCACTGCGCGAGCGCGGTCTCGACGTGCTGGTCTTGCTCGACAGCTTCGCGCGGGCGGCGGGGGCACTGCGCGAACTCGGCGTCGCCGCCGGCGAGAGTGTCGGGCGCGGCGGATATCCTCCGAGCGTCTTCGCGCAACTCGCGCGTTTCGCCGAAGTCTGCGGCGCGACGGCAACCGGCTCGATCACGCTCGTTGCAACCGTTCTCGAAGACGGCGACGATCGCGATCCGGTGAGCGACGCCGCGCGCTCGCTCTTCGACGGACACATCCAGCTCAGCGCGAAGCTCGCACGCGCCGCGCGCTTCCCGGCGATCGACGTGCCCGGGAGCGCGAGCCGAACGATGGAGTCGGTCGTCGACGCGCGGCACGCCGCGGCGGCCGGCATCGTGCGCGAAGCGATTGCCGCGCTCGAACGCACCGAGGACGCGCGCTCGCTCGGCATCGCGGTGGAGGGGGAGCTCGTTCGCGCCGCGCTGCGGTGCGAACGGGAGATCGACGCCTTTCTTCGCCAAGATTCCCGCCTGCATGCGCCGGAGCGAACGCGTGCGATGCTCGCCGATCTTGCAGCGTTGCTGCAAGGAAACGCGGCGGCAACGCAACGGTGACGCGCGGGTCATTCTCTTCGCGCATGATGGCTGCATGACGACGCTCACGCAACCGCTCGAGTTTTCGGTTCTCTGCGCGCCCCTCGCCGCGATCGACCGGCGCGCGCTCTCGCAAGCGTGGTACTCGGCCCTTGGGCTCTCGCACGCGGCAGGCAGGCTCGGGGATCAGCAGCGTTGCGCGAGCGGGACGCCCCTTCGCCTCGCTGCGTCATCTTTACGCTCGGCTCCGGGGCGCCCACACGCGCGCCACGACAACGCCACGTCGAGCTCAGCTCCGAGAGGGGATGGCTCCGAGACGCGTACGGCTGCGACCGCCGACAGACGCGTCGAGCGAAGGACGCCCTCGGCGCTCGCGCGGCGCATCGAGCGCCGCTTTGCGGCCGTGCGCCACACGCCGCGGCGCGCGAGCATCGTTCTCGCCGGCGGAGGCGCGCGCGTGCATCTAACGCTCCAGATCGACGGATCGCGCGCGCAAATTGTCGCAATCTGTCCGCGCGCCGTCGAGCGTCACGTCGCGCGAGCGCTTGCGGAGGCGCGCTACGCGCTCGGCCGGCGCGGGATCGCGCTCGAGGCGCGCACGAAAGCCGGTGCGCCGTGCACGTGAGTCCTGCAGTGGTCGCGGCGATCGATCGCGTGGAGCAACGCGCAGCCGACGTCCGCCGTGCGTTCGCGCCGGGCGCACCGCCGATCGTCGACGACGCCGGGCGCGACGAGACGAGCTTTCCGACGATCGACCCGCTCTCCGTCGCCGCACCGGAGGGCGCGTACTTCATCGAGCGCGGCGCGGATGGGCAAGCGCGATACACGCGCGGCGGTACCTTCGTTTTACGCGACGGCAGACTCTGCGCGCCGGACGGACAGCCGGTTCTCGGCGCCACCCGCCGCGGCGTGCTCGAGCCGCTCGAGATCGACCCGGTGGATCTCTCGCTGGGGCGCGCGCGCCGCGTGCATCTCGATGCGAGCGGCGCCTTGGCGTACGAGCGCGACGTCGTCGATCCGCGCACGGGTGCCGTGCAGTCGCAGTCCGTCGTTGCCGGACGCCTCGCGCTCGCGCGCTTCGCGGCCGGAACGCGCCTGCAGCCCGATGGCGACGGTGCGACGGCGCCCCCCGGCATCACGCCGCACGTGGGGGTTCCCGGTGACGGTACGTTCGCGCCGGTTGCGCCGATGCGGCGCGAGAGCAGCGGCATCGACGTCGATCGCAGCCTCGATCGCCTGCGTATCGCCTATCGCCAGCTCGACGCTCTGCAGGGTGCCTTTCGCGCGCGGTACGGCGTCGAAAAATCGGCGATCGATCTCGTCAAGTGAAGTATCTCGCCTTTACCGGCACGCAGCGCGTTCGCGCCGCGCGCTTCGAAGAGCGCTCGATCGTCTCCGTGAGCGCTGCGTGCGTCGTTGCCAACGCGATGCGCGAGCGCCTCGGAACGCTCTGCGGAACCGAGGTCGACCTTCGCCTCTGGCCACCGGCGATTCCGAACGATGACGCGTGGAGCGCGATCCTTCGCGACGCGCACGTCTACGTCGCGCGCGGCGCGCTTGCCGACGCGGCGATCGTGCTTCGCGCTCCGGACGAGCGCGCGCTCGCCGCAGTGCTCTTCGGAGAGGCGCCGCGGGAGGAACCGCAACGCGCGCTCTCGCGCATAGAATCGGAGGTTACGCGCCGCGCGATCGCCGCGATCGTTCCGACCCTCGTCCCCGTCTGCGGAGAGACGCGTCTGGATGAGTCTTCCCAGGCGATCGATGCGGCAACGTATTTCGAGCTGCATCTCATCGCGCCGGTATCGCTGTGCATCGGGATCGCGCTCTCGCGCGAGCCGCTGCCTGCGGCGACGAAACGCGTCGATGCCGCGCTCGTGCGCAAGACGCGCGTCGACGCCCGCGCGGAGCTGCACCTTGCCCCGATTGCGGCGCAGGCCGTTGCGGCGCTGCGTCCCGGCGACGTTCTCGTCGCGCGCTCGGCGCGCTGCGTCTTGCGCGTCAACGGAGCGATCTGCGCGCGCGGAACGTGCGGCGTCCGGTCGCGCCGGTACGCCTTTCGCGCCCATCGGCGGTCGTGATGCACGGCGACGAACGCGCCGATCTCGATGCGTTGCGCGCGGTTCCGCTCGACTTGGTGGCCGTGCTCGGAGGCCGCAGGATGAAGCTCGCCGAGCTGCTCGAGCGCTCGCCGGATGGCGGGTTCACCGACGAGGGCCTGTCGCTGCACGTGTGCGGTACCGATGACGGTCACGAATACGTCCGCTTCGAC
>DAHXOK010000079.1:0-500 GCA_027364935.1 Vulcanimicrobiota bacterium
GTAGACGATCTCGTATCGCTCGCTCGGAAGCGCCGGCAGATCGCTGTGGAGCGCGGCGACGTGCCGGCGACCGAGACGGCGCGCGTGCTCGCGGTTCTTCGTCGAGGGAAGGCGCGTCACCAGAGGCTCGGCCAGTGTCGTGCCACGAGCACGGCGACGCCCGCGCCGAAGAGCGTCGAGAGAAGGTTCACCGCGTCGTTATCGATCCAGGACAAGCCGCGAAACATGGTCGTTGGCGTTCCGCACACGTGCGGATTCGTCTCGCACGGGCGCGCACAGCTCGGACACCATCGCAGAGCCTGCGCGCTCGCCCCGAGGATCGAATCGAAGAGGCCTCCCGCCACGCCTGCGATCGCGACCGGCCAGAAGGGCGTGACGTGCACGTCGTATCCAACAAACGCGACGAACGCGGCGCCGCCGAGCTGTGCGATCGTTCCCGGAACGGAGACGCCCCCGGAGATCCCGGTCGAGATCGGCCGAAAGGTCAGCACGCTGCGCGC
>DAHXOK010000079.1:510-7839 GCA_027364935.1 Vulcanimicrobiota bacterium
GTCGGCGGTCGCCGCCGCAAGTGCCGCAGTAAAGGCGAGAAGCAATGGTGCGGTAGTGAACGGCGAGAACGCCAGGCATATCGCGGCGACGCCTCCGTTCGCCAGGACTTGCCGCGCGCCGCGCGCTCCCTGTTTGCCCCAATCGACGAGACCGCGTTTGCGCCGCGTGCCGATGCGCGAGAGCAGCGAGGCGCTGAAGAAGAATGCCAGGAGTACCGCTGCGGCCGGCCATCCGCCGACGATGAAGACGAGCGTCCCGATCGCGAACGCGGCAATCGCGCCGCTCGAGGAGAGCGCGCGAAACGCGTACGCGAGCGAGGCGATCGCGAACGACGCGACGACTGCGACGGCAATTTGCGTCATGCCGGCGCCGCGAGGCACGTCTCGAGCGCGGCGAGCATGCCCTCGGCGGTAAACTCTTGCGGGGTCGCGTCGACGTGCAGGCCGATTCCCGCCGCTTCGAGTGCCGTGACCGGTCCGATGCACGCCACGATCTTGCCGCACGCCGCTCGCACTGCCGCCGCGTTTCCGCCGAGCAGTCCCGCGAATCCGCGCACCGTGCTCGCGCTCGTAAAGGTCAGCACGTCGGCGCGCGCAACCTTCGACGCGAACTCCGGATCGCTCGCGAATGCGGTCTTGTACGCGGCAACCGCAACGGGACGGCGTCCGTTCTTCTCGAGGACGCTGCGCACGACGTCGCGTCCCTCCTGCGCGGCATAGACGAGGACGCGGTCGCCTGGAGCGGTTCGCGCGAGGAGGTCGCGCGCGACGTCCTCGCTCGTGGAGCGCCCGGAGGCGATATCGGCCGTCAGACCGGCGTCGCGCAATCGTTGTGCGGTCTTTGCGCCGATCGCCGCCACTTTCGCCGGACCGAGCGCGCGCACGTCCTTTCCGCGCTCGCGAAGGTAGTCGAAAAATGCATCCACGCCGTAGCACGAGAGAAAGACGATCCACGCGTACTGCGCGGCTTCCTCGACCGCGCGACGCGCCGGCCCCACGTCGTCGGGGGGGCCGATCTCGATCGTGGGCGCGACGATCGGCTCCATTCCGGCCGAAAGAAGAAGCCGCGCAAAGTGTGAGGCTTCACGCTGCGGGCGCGTGATCAACACGCGCTTCCCGAAGAGCGCACCCCGGTCGTACCACTGCAGCCGCTCGCGCAAGGCGGCGACTTTTCCGACGACGAGCACTGCTGGGGCGCGCAGCTCGGCAGTGCGTGCCTGCTGTGCGACCGTCGCAACGGTTGCCACGACGCTGCGCTGCGTCGGTCGCGTTCCGTCGGCAATCACCGCCGCAGGTGTCGCGGGGTCGAGGCCGGCCGCCAACAACCGCGCGGCGATCGTATCGAGGGTGTCGAGGCCCATGAGGAAGACGAGCGTTTCGCTCGCACCCGCGAGGCGCGTCCAGTCGATCCCGGACTCGGCCTTCTGCGAATCCTCGTGGCCCGTTGCGACGATGAACGAGGACGCGAGACCGCGGCGCGTCACGGGAATGCCGGCGTATGCCGGCACGGCGATGGCGGAGGTGACGCCAGGCACGATCTCGAACGGGACGCTCGCCGCCGCCAGCGCCAGAGCCTCTTCGCCCCCACGCCCGAAGACGAACGGATCGCCGCCCTTGAGCCGCACGACGAACTTCCCTTCGCGCGCCTTGCTCGTCATGAGCGTCTCGATCTCGCGTTGGCTCATCGTATGGTCGCCGCCGCGCTTTCCGACGTAGACGCGCTCGCAGGTGGGAGCCGCAAAGGCGAGGACCGCGTCCGAGACGAGCGCGTCGTAGAGCAGCACGTCGGCCGCGCGCAGCGCGCGCACCGCTCCAAGCGTTAAGAGCTCCGGGTCTCCGGGACCCGCGCCGACGAGGGCGACGCGCCCGCTCACTGCGGTAGCGTCGTCTCTCCAAGCTCCGCGATGCTTGCAGCCAGGTTCAGCTCGAAGAGCTCGTCGAGGACGCGAACGTGCGAGAGCACCTCGGCATCGCTTACCGTCGCCTTCTCGCGGATGTTCGAAATAGCGGAGTGGAGCAGCTTCGAAACGATCGTCATCGACATGCCAGTGATGAGCGCGCGCTCGCGCTCGCTCAACTCCGGGCAGCGCAAGAGCAGCCGGTCGAGCTCCGCCGTGCGGATCGCTTCGGCCTTTTGCGTCAGCGAGGCGATCGCCGGCAGGGCGACGCGCGAGCGATACCAGCGCAAGAAGCGTTCCAGGTAGCGAGCGATCACGCGCTCGACGTCGGGGATGGCTTCCCTGCGGATCTCGAGCCGTTCGTCGATGACCGGCCGGAGCCCGTCGACGTCGATGAGACGGACGCCGGGAAGCGTCGCGACTTCGGGATCCACGTCGCGCGGCACGGCGAGGTCGATAACGAGCAACGGTCGCTGCGCTGCCCTCTCGCGCTCGAGCTCGTCCTTCGTGAGAATGAAATGCGACGCGCCGGTCGAGGTAAAGAGGACGTCGGCTTGCGCCAATGCCTTCGCGAGTGCCGGCATCTCGAGCGCCTCGCCGAAAGCGACGTCCTCGACGAGTGCGCGAGCGTGCGACAAGGTGCGGTTCACGACGACGGCGCGCTCGACGCCCTCGTCGCGCAGGCGCCGCAACGCCGTACGTCCCATCTTTCCCGCGCCGGCGATGACGACGGATGCGCCCGCCAGCGTTCCCAGGTGGGCGCGCGCGGCTTCGATTGCTGCCGTCGCCAGCGACAGCGACTCGCCGCCGATACGGGTCGTGGAACGCGCGGTCTTTCCGGCGCGCAGCGCTTCGCGAAAGAGGCGGTGCAACGTCGTGCCGATCGCCTGCGCGCGCTGCGCTTGCACGTACGCGTCCTTGACTTGACCGAGAATCTCCGCTTCACCGATCAACATCGAATCCAAACCGGTAGCGACGCGCAGCAGATGCTCGGCGGCTTCGGCGCCGAGCAGCGTGTAGAGATACGATTCGAGATCGTACTCGAGGCCGGCGTGCCGGAAATTCTGAAGAAACGATTTCAGCTGCGCCGCGCCCGATTCGTAGTCGTCGACGTCGGCGTAGAACTCGAGCCGGCCGCACGTCTGCAGCATCGCGGCCTCGCGAATCGCCTCGTAATCGCGAAGCGCGGCGAGCGTCTCCGCCATCCGCGACGGCGGGAAGGCGTGGCGCTCCCGTACCTCAAGGGGCGCCGTACGATGGGAGAGGCCAAGACAGATCAGCGGCATCGATCGGGACTATGCTTCTTCGGCGGCCGGCAGAGTTCCGACCGTGAGGCGATGGGTGAGGATCGAGAGCTCCCCGGCGAGATCGATGTTGCGGACGATGACGGGTGCGCGCTCGCTCGCAGGCAGATGCAGGGTCGTCGGAGCGAAGTTGAGGATCGCTCGCACGTCGAGCGCGGCGAGGCGTTCGGCGACCTCCTGCGCCGCTTCGGCGGGCACGGCGATCACGCCGATCTCGCAGCCGCAGGAGCGCAGAACGCGCGGCGCGTCGGCGATATCGTGGACCGGTACGCCCTGCCATACCTGACCGATGACGTTGCGCGAGGTATCGAAGACGGCGACCACGTGGAAGCGCTTCTCGCGCGCAGAGATGAAGGTTGCGAACGCGTGCCCGAGAGATCCGAAACCGACGATCGCGATGCGCCAGTCGTTCTCGAGTCCCAGCACCCACGCGAGCTGTGCGGCGAGCGGCGCTATTGTGTATCCGTGTCCCCGGCGGCCGAGCGCGCCGAGCGCGCAGAGGTCCTTGCGAATCTGTGTGGGCGCGACAGTGTGGCCGAGGAGCGCCGCTAGGTCGTGCGAAGTGATCGTCGCCTCGCCGGCGGCTTCCGCCTGACGCAACGCGCGATGGTACGCGTATAGGCGGGGGATCGAGACGCCGAAGCCCGGCTCGATCATGGCGCGGCCGTCGCGATTGCAGCGAGTGCTTCGTCCGCTGCGGCCAGCGTGCGCTCCACGTCGCGCGTCGTGTGTGCCGTCGACACGAATGCCGCCTCGTATTGCGACGGTGCCAGCAAGACGCCGCGCTCGAGCATGGCGTGGAAATACTTCGCGTAGAGCGCCGTGTCGGAGGTCATCGCCGACGCGAGATCGACGACGGGCTCGCGCGTGAAGAACAGCCCGAACATGGAACCGGCCCGGGCCGTGCGGTGGGGGGCGCCGTGTTTGCGCATGACTTCGGAGAGACCTTCGGTCAAAAGCCCGGTCATCACTTCGAGTCTGTCGAAAAGCGCCGAATCTTCGCGAACCACCTTCAAGGTCGCGATGCCCGCTGCCATAGCGAGCGGATTGCCGGAGAGCGTGCCGGCGTGAAAAACTGGCCCATCGGGACTCAGGTACTCCATGATCTCTCGCCTTCCGCCGAACGCCCCGACGGGAAGTCCTCCGCCGATGACCTTTCCGAGCACCGTGAGATCGGGGCGCACGCCGAGACGCTCTTGCGCGCCGCCGCGCGCGACGCGAAAGCCGGTCATCACCTCGTCGAAGATCAGCACCGCACGCGCTCGTTCGCACGCCGCCCGCACGCGTTCGAGAAAGCCGGGCTTCGGAAGCACGAGCCCCATGTTCCCCGCGTACGGCTCGACGATCACCGCGGCAACGGCGCCGGCGTTCGCCGCGAATGTTGCGTCGACGGCGTCCGCATCGTTGTAGGGAACGACGATCGTGTCCGCCGCGGTTCCTCGAGGAACGCCGGGCGAGCTCGGAACGCCGAGCGTCAGCGCGCTGGAGCCGGCAGCGATGAGAAACGCGTCGGCGGCGCCGTGATAGCAACCGGCGAACTTCACGATCTTCTCGCGGCGCGTGTATCCGCGAGCGAGGCGCACGGCGCTCATCGCCGCCTCTGTGCCGCTCGACGTAAAGCGCAAACGCTCGATGCCGGGCATCATCGAGGAAATCAGCTCGGCAAGCTCGCTCTCCGCCTCGGTCGGCGCGCCGAAGGTACTGCCGCGAGCCACCGCGGCGGTTACGGCCTTCGTCACGGCAGGATGGGCGTGGCCGAGGAGCAAGGGCCCCCACGAAAGCACGTAATCGATGTATGCGTGACCGTCGACGTCGCAGATGGTTGCGCCCGTGCCGCTCTTCATGAAAATCGGCGAGCCGCCCACGGCTTTGAACGCGCGTACCGACGAGTTCACGCCGCCCGCGATAACGTTGCGCGCGCGTGCGAAGGCCGCGATCGAACGTTCGATCGTCATCGGTTGCGGGAGGCCCACTCCTTGGCGAAATACGTGATGACGACGTCGGCGCCGGCTCGGACGAATGCGACCAGCGTCTCGTCGACGGCCCGCTCCTCGAGCCAGCCATTTGCGATAGCGGCCTTGAGCATCGCGTATTCGCCGCTCACGTTGTACGCGGCGATCGGAACGTCGAAGGCGTCGCGCGCCGCACGGAGCACGTCGAGATACGGCAACCCCGGTTTGATCATGATCGCATCGGCGCCCTCCTCGATGTCGGTGGCGATCTCGCGCAGCGCCTCGCGCACGTTCGGCGGGTCCATCTGGTAGCTGCGACGATCGCCGAATTGCGGCGTCGATTCGGCAGCTTCGCGGAACGGTCCGTAGAATGCCGAGGCATACTTCGCGCTGTACGCAAGGATGGCGGTCTCGGCGAAGCCGTGCGCGTCGAGCGCGCAGCGAATCGCTTCGACGCGGCCGTCCATCATATCGGACGGAGCGATCACGTCGACGCCGCTGTCGGCGTAGGTACGTGCGACCTGCGCCAAGAGCCGGACCGTTGCGTCGTTGTCGACGCCACCCCGCTCGTCGAGCACGCCGCAGTGGCCGTGGTCGGTGTACTCGCAGGCGCAGAGATCGGCAATAACGATCATCTCCGGGAGCGCGTCTTTGATGGCGCGGATCGTGCGCTGCACGATGCCGTTCGGATCGGCGTTGCTCGAGCCGGTCGCGTCTTTGTGCGCGGGGATTCCGAAGAGCAGTACCGCGCGAATGCCGAGGGCGCAGAGCTCGCGGGCCTCGCGTACCGCGCCCGGCAGCGTCAGCCGGTCGATGCCGGGCATCGCGCCGATCGGTCCGGCGGCGGCATCGCGCTCGACGACGAAGAGCGGCTGGACGAGTTGCTCCACGTGCAGGCGATGCTCGCGCACGAGGCTTCGCAATGCCGGCGTGCGCCGCAAACGGCGCAGTCGTACGACGCTCACGAGCGCGCTCCCGCCGAAAGTTGAAGGCGCTGCGTTATCGCCTCGGCAAGCGCGCGCCCCAGCGCCTCGGCTTGCGCCGGCGTTTGTGCGCGCTGTTCTCGCTCCTCGCGCAGGACGCCGTTCGGCGTCGCGTAGACGAGTTTGACGCGCAGGACGTCGCCGCGTGCGCGGGCGTGCACGCCGATCGGAGCGCTGCAGCCTGCCCGCAGCGTTCGCAGCGCCGCGCGCTCGCAGAGCACGCAACGTTCGGCCTCGGCGTCGTTGACGGCGGCGCGCAGCTCGTAGGCGAGCAGCTCGCTACGCTGCTTGATCTCGACGGCGAGCGCGCCTTGCCCGGCTGCCGGCACGAGTACGTCGGCGTCCCACGGCACGGTATGCGTCGCGCGTGCGTCCAATCGAGCGAGACCTGCCATCGCGAGGACGACGGCGTCGTACTCGCCCTCGCGGAGCTTTCGCAGGCGCGTGTCGACGTTGCCGCGCACGTTCTCGTACCGAAGATCGGAACGCATCGCTTCGAGTTGGAATCGCCGACGCGGGCTCGACGTCCCTACGATGGCGCCCTCCGGCAGCGCATCGAAGCTCGCGTAGCGCTCGCTGCAAAATGCATCGCGCTGATCTTCTCTCGCGGAGATCGCCGCAATCGCCATGTCCGCGGGCAGCTCGCTCGGAAGATCCTTGCACGAGTGCACCGCATAATCCGCGCGGCCGTCGCGCAGCGCCGTTTCGAGCTCTTTGACGAAGACGTTCGCGTCTCCGAGGTCGTGCAGTGCCCGCCGGCGATCGCGGTCGCCCGCGGTCGTGACGTCGAGGATCTCGGTTGCGATTCCGCGCAGAGCGACGAGCGCTGCGACGCTGCGCGCCTGAACCGTTGCGAGCGCGCTCGCTCGCGACGCGCAGACGATGCGCCGCCGCTCGTACATCGCCGCCAGCTCTTCGATCGGAAGCGCGCTCAGGCGTCGCATCAGAGCGATCCGTTCGTCGCGCGGAAGCGTCGTCCGGATCTCCTTACGAATGCGTGCGAGCGTACGCGCCGCATCGGCGTACGCGCCGCCGAAGGTGGCCTCGATCTCGTCGAGGAGGCGCCGCGAGAACGACGGCGACGAACCGCCGGACTCGACGGCAATCGTAAGATCGCCCAGACGCAGCGTTGCGAGCATCGTGAAATCGCCGCGTTCGGGCGCCGTCGCGTCGCAGACGAGCACGTTGCGCG
>DAHXOK010000007.1:0-7003 GCA_027364935.1 Vulcanimicrobiota bacterium
GCTCGGGGCCTTCACCGTTGCATCGTGTGTCATCGCAACGGTTAGACGTGAAGAGCGGCTGTGATATACTGCCGAGGAGAACGAGGGTGGCTCAGCTGATGGAGACACGCATGTCGCGCTTAGAGGGCGCTTACGAACAGACTGCCGATCGACTGAACTCGATGGACGGGTGCCTTAACTCGATGGACGGGCGCCTTAACTCGATGGACGGGCGCCTTAGCTCGATGGACGGCAAGATCGATGCCCGATACGACGCGCTCGACCACAAGATCGATGCCCGGTACGGCGCGCTGGATCACAAGATCGACGTGAAGTTCAATCTCCTGGCGGGAATGCTCGCAAGCTCCTGGGTCACAATCATCCTGGCTGTGCTCTTGCATCGCTAGCGTGACGCGCTACGGCTATTATTGCGAGGATTGCAACAAGAGTATCTATCCGACGACGACGCGCGCGGAGCTCGCGTGGCTGAAAGATCGCGCGCACGTCGCGCGTGAGGTCGCGCGCCATTCGAGCGGTGGGCTCGATCATTGGATGGCCGAAGCACTCGCCTTCCTCGACGAGCACGACGGCCATAGCGTTATCAGTATCGAAAAACAGTAAATCGTTTTGAGCGACTCAGCCAAATGACGTGACGACCTTGCCAATCCCGCTGAGGCGCGTGATAGAATGGACGTGGTATGTTTGCGGCAGAGGTCCTCTCGGAGATACAGGAGCCGGAGCTCATCGATGGCGTTCGGGTGCGCAAGGTGAGCCCGAAACTGCGACATGCAACCGTCCAACTGACGCTTGGCATGATTCTGCGTCGCTGTGCGGGAGCGCGCGGGAGGGTCGCCACGGAGTGGCGGTGTCTCCTCGAATCGGGCCGGTCTGAACTCGTGCCCGATGTGTCATTCGTCTGCGAAGAACGCCTCGCTCCGTTATCGCATGAAGAGCGCGAGCTCCCACCGTTTGCGCCGGACGTCGTGGTCGAGGTGCGCTCGCCCAAAGACAAGCAAGCGGTGCTGAACCGAAAGATCGAGCTCTATCGCTCGAACGGATGCCTTGTCGTGCTCGACGTGGATCCGCAGACGCGAACGATACTCGCGTTCGAAGGCGACGGTGAACGCGCATTCGTTTCCGGGCAGCGCTTCGCGAGCCGAGTGGTGCCATGGCTCGTATTCGACATCTGCGAAGCTTTCGAAGGCCTCGACGAACCCGCTTAGGGCATAGAGAAAAGGGGCCGCGGCGTATCACGCGGCCCCTTTATCGCTGCCCTTTAGGGAAGATTTAGAGCGGAATGCGCAGGCGCTCACCCGGTTGGAGGGGAGCGGTCCCGAGATGGTTGACCGCGCTGATCCGGTCGATCGTCGATTCGATGTTGCCGTCGGCAGACGTATGGGCCGCCGCGATCGACCAGAGGGTGTCGCCGCTGCGAACCGTGACGAAGGTAGAGCGCTGGGGCGTCGCCGCGTAGAGCCGGACGCTCGAGAGCGCAGGGAGCGTCACCGACAGGCTCAGCGCTGCTAGCGCTATTGCCGGGACCAAGCTCACCCGTTTGCGCGTCCGCATCTCCAAAAGCTCCTTTCCTCTATCTTGGGCCGAACCTTCGTTCGGGCCCAAACGTGCCCATATGTCGGGCCAAACGCCTGTTCGTCCACTACATTCTAGCATGCCCTCTCCGATAGCTGTCAAGCCGGGGAGCGGCATAACGCACCCTTGTTCGCGCGAACGTACGTTTGCAACGACAGGCTTCCTTGTGCTATCGTAGGGGCCATGACCGAGAGACCGGCCATAGAGAAGCCTGCGACGGAGCGGCAGCAGCACATCCTCGACGTCATCCGGCGCTTCACGGTGGAGCACGGCTACCCGCCCTCGGTTCGTGAGATCGGCGAGCGCGTCGGCCTCTCTTCCTCCTCTACGATTCACGCCCACCTCAAGGCCCTCGAGAAGCGCGGGCTCATTTCGCGCGACCCGACCAAGCCTCGGGCCCTGCGCTCGAGCCCCGGCTCTTCGGCGCTCGCCGAGGCAATCGTCATGCCGATCGTCGGCAAGGTTGCCGCGGGCATCCCCATCACCGCCCAAGAGAACCTGGAAGGCGAGTTCGTGCTCCCGGGCGATTTTGTGCCACGCGGCTCGGAGTCGTTCATGCTGCGCGTGCAGGGCGACTCGATGATCGAGGCCGCGATCCTGGACGGCGACCTCATCATGGTTCGACCGCAGAAGACCGCTCGCAACGGCGAGATCGTCGTCGCGATGCTCGAGGGCGAAGCGACCGTCAAACGCTTCTTCAAGGAGAGCGGCCGCGTTCGGCTGCAGCCGGAGAATCGCGCGATGGAGCCAATCTACGCGAGCGATGTCGAGATCGTCGGTCGCGTCGAAGCCGTGGTTCGACGCCTCTAGAGTAGCGCCGGCGCTCGACCGCGTCGCGCAAGCGCCATTTCTCCTCGCCGTACGCGATGCGTTTGTGTGGGGTTTCGGAGCGCTGATCCTCGCGTGCGCGGCGCTGTTCTTCCTCGTCGGCCTCCCGGCGGCATTTCTGCCGGCCTTCGGCGTCATGTCCTGCGCGCTCGCAATCGCCCTCCCGTTGGCGCTCGCTCGGCGCGCGCACTACCACGCCACCGTCGTTGCGCTCGCCTCCGTCGCTGCCTTCGCGCTCGTCTTGCCGCGGCCGTTCGGGCCAGATCCGCTCACCTATCTGCGCGCGCTCGGCGCGACCGGCATCTTTCTCGCGCTGCTCGCAACCGGAGTCGTCGGCGCCGGCATCGCGCTCTCGCGCCGCTCGTTCGGCGCGGCAATCGCGCTGGCGCTGTTGGCGGCCGTCGTCTTCGGCGCGCACGTCGACGTCTCGCGCGAGATCGCGTTCGCGCTGGCGCCGATGGCGCGCCTCGGCGACTCGTTTCCCGCGCTACTCGTCATCGTTGCGGCGCAGACGCTGCTCTGGTGCATCGGCGTGCACGGCCCGGCGATGCTCGCCGCCGTGCTGACGCCGGTCTACCTCACGATGCAGATGCAGAACACCGCGGCCTACACCGAGCACCACGCGCTGCCGCATCTCGTCGTCGCGTCGCTCTTTCTCTTCGTCTATCCCGGCGGATCCGGCGCAACGCTTCCGCTCACGCTGCTCCTCTCGGTCTCGCGCGTCGCACGCCTGCGGCGTCTCGGGCGAGCGTCTCTCCTCCCGGCGGCGGCCAACGTCAACGAGCCGCTGCTCTTCGGCCTGCCCGTCGTGCTCAATCCGTTCTTCGTCGCGCCGTTCGTGGCGGCGCCGCTCGCGCTCGCCGGCATCACGTACGCCGCGTTCGCATTCGGCTTTGTGGCGCGTCCGGCGTTCTACGTTCCGACGGTGGTTCCGGCCCCGATCTCTACGTATCTTGCGACGCTCGACCCGCGCGCGCCGCTGCTCGTGCTCGTCAACCTCATCGTAGCGACGCTCATCTATCTTCCTTTCGTGCGCGCGTACGAGAAGCGGCAGCAGAACGCGTGAACGCCGCGCTGCTCTGCGACGCGTTCGGCATCGGCGGCCGCGTGCGCGAGGCTGCGCGTAACGCGCAGGCGCGTATCGAAGAGCTGCGTTATCCCGCCCAAGAGCGCGTTGCCGCGACGGTGCTGCGCGTCTTTGCCGACGAAGGCATCGCCGAGAGCGATCTCGCGGCGACCGCCGGCTACGGCTATGACGACCCGGCGCGAGAGCGGTACGAGTCTCTGCTCGCGCGAATCTTCGGCGCGCAGCGCGCGCTCGCGCGCATCTCGATCGTCAGCGGGACGCACGCGATTCTCGCGGCGATCGGCGCGTGCGTGCCGCCGGGCGAGCTGCTCGTCTCGATCACCGGCGCTCCGTACGACACGCTGCGCAACGCCATCGCCGACGCGCCGCACGCGCTCGTCGAGCAAGGAGTACGCTACGAGGAGATCGCACTGCGCGAGGGCGGCGTCGATCTCGAAGCGGTCGCTGCGGAGCTCGAGCGCGAGCGCGCAGCCGCCGTCTTCATCCAGCGCTCGCGCGGATACGCGCCACGCCCTTCGCTCACGGTCGACGCGTGCGCGCGAGCGTGCGCTGCAGTGAAGCGTGCGGCGCCGCAAACGCTCGTGCTCGTCGACGACTGCTACGGCGAGCTGGTCGAGACGCGCGAGCCGACGCACGACGGTGCGGACCTGGTCATGGGATCGCTCATCAAGAATCTCGGCGGCGGCCTCGCACCGGGCGGCGGCTACGTCGCGGGTCGTGCCGACGTGGTCGAGCGCGTGGCGGCGCGGCTGTACGCGCCCGGCTTAGGCGACCGCCTCGGCCCGAGTTACGGTTTCGGCCGCGCGTTCGTTCAGGGACTCTTTCAGGCGCCGCTCGTCGTGGAGCAGACGCTGCGCGCGCTCGATTTTGCAGCGGCGCTCTTCTCCGAGCTCGGCTTCGGCGTCGATCCAGAGGCCGGCGCGGTGCGGACGGACATCGTCCAGGCGATCCGGCTGGGAACGCCCGAGCTGCTGCTGCGATTTGCGGCCGGGCTGCAATCGGCGATGCCGCTCGACGCGCGCTTTCTCCCGGAGCCGGGAGCGGTTCCCGGCTATGCCGTTCCGGTGGTCATGTCGAGCGGTGCCTTCGTGCCGGGCGCGACGATCGAGCTTTCGTGCGATGCGCCGATGCGCGCGCCGTACGAGATCTATCTTCAGGGCGGGACGAGCTTTGCGCACGGTGCGCTCGGCGCGCTCTGCGCGGCGCGCGCCGTCGTTGACGGGTAGGCGGCAAGGGGCGAGGCGCTCAAACGAGAACCTTGCTCGCAGTGGCAAACCAGCGTGAAATCCCCAACCGCAGGCATTTTCGGCGTGCAGCCGTCGACTTTCCCGTAACGGTGATCGTCCCCGGTAACGAGCTCGTGCTCGACGCCGCCGCGCTCGACTTGAGCGCCGGGGGCGTGCGCGTGGCGATGAAGACGGACCTCCCGGCCGGCCAGAGCATTCTGCTGCGATTCACGTTGCCCAAGGGCGGGCGCGAGACGCTCGCGCGCGGACGCGTCGTACTATCGTTCTTCGACGCTGCGGCGAAGCGCTACGCGCACGGCGTCGCGTTCACGCAGATTGCGCCCGAGGACCAGGAATCAATCGGGGAGATGCTCGACGGCGCGGTGCTTTAGCAGCGCGTTAGGATTCGTTGCCGAGAAACCCGTAGAAAAAGTACTTGTTGCCGTCGGACGTGCCGATGACGATGCGGCGCTCCTCGATCTCGGCCATAACGATCGTCTTTCCGATCATCGTGTCGAGGATCGTTTGGGCCTGAAGAAACTCTGCTTCCCGCAACTTATCGGGCTCGACTTCTATGAGATGCAGTAGTTCCTCGATGCGGTCGTTCATGGTCACCCTCTTGAGTATCGTCCCATTCGGCGAAAAAACTTAGCCGCTCGTCGCATTGAGCGAGCCTCCTTGTATAGATCCTTTCGGAGACGCTCGTCGCTCGCCGTCCATGGCTCGCTCCTGCTGCCTTCCTCGCCCCTCCCGCCAACTTCCCCACTTCGCATCGCTCGTGGGGACCCCAACGCTTTCAAGTGCACTGCGCGCTGCGCGCTCCGTGCCCCGCTTCGCGGGTCCCCTTTGACTCCGGGGCTCGTTCAGAGCCTCCTCAAGGACCCATACAAGGAGGCTCGCTCAAGGCGCGTAGTGCGGGGCGAGAGCAAGGTGCGTAGCGCGGGGCGGCGCGCAAGGTGCGCCGCCCTTTATGCAAGGTGCGCCGCCCTTTATAAAGAAGGCCTCGGCCGCCATGTATCTCCTGGAGGTTCTGAGTGGCCCTCTCGACGGGAAGACGTGGGCGTTCGACCGGGAGATCACCATCGGCCGCGACGACAAGATCGCCGAGGCCTGTATCCCGCTCGACCGATACGTCTCGCGCAAGCACGCGCATCTCTGCGTCGATGGCGAGCAGCTCTTGCTCACCGATCTGAAGAGCCGAAACGGAACCAAGCTCGACGGTAAAGATCTCAATACAGCAGCTCCTTTGGAAATCGGCACGCCTTTCGTCGTCGGGCGAACCGTGCTGCGGGTCACACGCGCGTAGTTACGCAGCCCCGTGCGCTGCGCGAAGCCGTCGCCGAGCTTCCGCGCCCGCTCGGATTCGTTCCAACCATGGGATCGCTGCACGCCGGTCACCTCGCCCTTATCGCGCGCGCGCGCGCGGCAAGCGCGTGCGTTACGGCGTCCGTCTTCGTCAACCCGTTGCAGTTCCGCGCCGGTGAAGACTACGAACGCTACCCGCGCGATCTCGCCGGCGACCAGGCGGCGCTCGAAAGTGCCGGCGTCGACCTGCTCTTCGCGCCCGACGCGGACGCGATGTACCCAACGGGTTTTTCGACGGCGATCGATCCGGGGTCGGTCGGCGACGTCTTCGAGGGAGCGATTCGCCCGGGACACTTTCGCGGCGTTGCGACCGTCGTCGTGAAGCTGCTCGATCTCGTCGCGCCCGACGCGCTCTACATCGGGCAGAAAGACGCGCAGCAGACGGCGGTGCTGCGGCGCGTCGTGCGCGACCTGAATCTGCCGGTCGAAATCGACATCGTCGAGACGGTGCGCGAGCGCGACGGGCTCGCGCTCTCGAGCCGCAACGCCTATCTCAGCGGCGAGGAGCGCGCGGCCGCTCCCACGCTGCACCGTTCTTTGCGCGAGCTCGTGGCGGCGCTCGAGCGAGGCGCGAGCAAGGCCGAGGCCATCGCACGCGCGCGCGCCGCGCTCGCGCCCTGCGCCGAGCTCGACTACTACGACGTCGTCGATGCCGAGACGCTCGAGCCGCTCGAGCAGCTGCGGCCGCCCGCGTTCGTCTTGGGCGCGGCGCGATTCGGCAGCACGCGCCTGATCGATAACCTTTGGGTGCGCGAATGAAGGGGCGGCGGATTTTTCTCGGCGTGACCGGTGGCATCGCCGCGTATAAAACGGCGGCGCTCGTCTCGACGCTCGTTCAGCGCGGCGCCGTCGTCGACGTCGTCATGACTGCCGAGGCCGAACGGTTAGTCGGCGCGCTCACCTTCGCGTCCCTGACGGGGCGCCCGGT
>DAHXOK010000007.1:7013-15203 GCA_027364935.1 Vulcanimicrobiota bacterium
GCTCTGGGATGCGCCCGAAGAGATTCCGCACATTCGCTTGGTGCGCGAAGCCGAAGTCGCGATGGTGGTTCCCGCGACCGCGCACGCGATCGCGAAGCTCGCGCTCGGGCTCGCCGACGATCTGCTCTCGACGGCGCTGCTTGCCGCGCGCATTTCCATCGCGCTCGCACCGGCGATGAACGCGGCGATGTACGAGCATCCCGCAACGCAAGCGCATCTTGCGACGCTGCGCGAGCGCGGCTATACGATCGTTGAACCGGAAGAGGGCTATCTCGCCGAAGGGGAGAGCGGCGTCGGCCGCCTGGCCTCGGAGGAGCGCGTGCTCGCCGCACTCGAGCGATTGCTCGCGCCGCAGACGCTCGTGGGCGTGCGCGTCGCGATTACCGCGGGCCCGACACGCGAGGCTTTCGATCCGGTGCGTTTCGTCAGCAACGCAGCAACGGGGGCGACCGGAATCGCACTCGCGCGCGAAGCGGCGCGTCGCGGCGCCGACGTGACGCTGATTCTCGGCCCCACGCTGCTCGCGCCTCCAGCTGGCGTGCGCGTGGTGCGGGTGACGAACGCGCGGGAGTTGCGTGACGCCGCGCTCGCGCATGCCGTCGGCGCGGATCTCACGCTTGCAACCGCGGCGGTTGCGGATTGGCGGCCGGCCGAGTTCTCGACGTAGAAGCACGCGAAAGGTGCGGCCGAGCTCGAGCTGCGCTTCGCGGCGAATCCGGACGTGCTGGCGGAGCTCGGCGAGCGCAAAGGGAAGACCGTTCTCGTCGGCGTCGCCGCGGAGACGCACGACCACGAGGCGCGCGCGCGCGCGAAACTGCGGCGCAAGCATCTGGATGCGATCGTCGTCAACGACGTCGCCGGGGAACGCGGCTTCGGAACGGGCGAGAACGCACTCGTGCTGCTGTGGGGAGAGAAGGAGAGAAAAGACTTGGGCAAGGGTGAGAAAGCGGTGCTCGCGGCGCGCCTGCTCGATGCGCGCGAGGAGCTGCGCGCGCGCTGATGCTGCTCGCAATCGACGTGGGAAACACCGAGACCAAACTCGGGTGTTTCGCCGATGGCGAGGATCGCGTACGTCATACGTGGCGCCTGACGACCGAGCCGCGCCGCACCCCTGACGAGTGCAGCGCGCTCTTCTTGCAACTGTTCGGTCAGAGCGGCATCGCGGCCAGCGAGGTGAGCGCGATCGTGATCGCCAGCGTCGTTCCAAAGCTCGACGCGTCGCTTGAGGTCGCCTGCGAGCGAAGCTTCGGCGTCGCGCCGATCTTCTTCGAAGCGCACCGCCAAGATCTCATGCCGGTCCGCACGGAGCGGCCAGAAGAGGTGGGAGCCGATCTCGTCGCGATGGCGATCGGCGGCCGCGCGCGCTACGGGTGCCCGCTCATCATCGTTAGTTACGGAACCGCGTCGGTCTTCATGGCGATCTCCGCTGCGGGCGAGTACAGCGGCGTCGCGATCGCGCCCGGCATTCAAGTCTCGATCGACGCGCTCGTCGGCCGTACGGCGAAGCTTCCCCAAATCGCGCTCGAGGCGCCGCATACCGCGCTCGGTCGCAACACGATCGAAGCGCTGCAGGCCGGGATCGTCTACGGCTTCGTCGGGCAGAGCGAGGCGCTCATCGCGAAGATGCGCGAGGATATGGGCGTGGAGGCGCGCGTCATTGCAACCGGCGGCCTCGCCGACGTCGTCGCGCGCCACTCGCGGCTGATCGAGCGGGTCGACCCGTATCTCAGCCTCGAAGGCTTGCGCTTGTACCATCAATCGTTATGAGCCATACGGTATGAGCCATACGGTTTCACCGCTGCGAATCGGGCCGATCGAGGTCTGGCCGCCGCTCGTGCTCGCGCCGATGTCGGGCGTCACCAATCGCACGATGCGTGCGCTCTACAAGCCGTTCGGTCTCGGGCTCACCGTGACGGAGTTCGTCTCGTCCAACGCGCTGAAGTTCGGCAGTAAGCGCACGATGGAGATGATCGATCAGCACGGTATCGAGAGGCCGGTCTCGACGCAACTCTGGGGCGACGATCCTCAGACGATGGCGCACGCCGCAAAGGTCGTGCGCGAGTGCGGCGCCGACATCGTCGACATCAACTTCGGCTGCCCCGCGCCGAAAGTCACCAAGACCAACGGCGGCTCCGCGTGCATGCGCGATCCAGACCGCTGCGAGGCGATCATGCGCGCGGTCGTCGCCGCGGTCGATTGCCCGGTGACGATGAAAATGCGTCTCGGCTGGGGCGAGGACCGCCTCGTCTATCTGGAGATTGCGCGCCGCGCCCAAGATGCCGGCGTTCGCGCGTTGACGTTGCACGCGCGCACGGCGCGTCAGTTCTACAAAGGAGACGCCGACTGGGAGCACATCGCGCGTCTCAAGCGCGCGGTCGAGATTCCCGTCATCGGCAACGGCGACCTCAACGACGCGCACGTTGCGATGCGGCGCATGCGGGAGAGCGGCGCCGACGCGATCATGCTCGGGCGCGCGACGCTGGGCAATCCGTGGCTCATAGCGCAGATCCGCGATCTCATGGAGGGATGCGACGCGCGGCCGTCGCCGAGCGCGGCCGATCGCTTGCGCTATGCGATCGTGCACTACCGCGCGATGCTCGACGAGTTAGGCGAGGCGCGCGCGGTTCCGCAGATGCGCAAGCACGTTGCGCTCTACTTGAAGAGCGTTCCCGGCGCGGCGCAACTGCGCGAGCGTTTGATGCGGCTCGACCGCGCAGACGACGCGATCGCGCTCGTAGAAGAGACGATCGCGCGCCTAGAATCCGACCTCGCAGCGTAGGGGAAAAAGAAGAGGGCCGGATATCCGGTCCTCTTACGTGTAGCTTACTGGCGTAAGCCCCGCCGTGACGAAGCGCCCCGATTTTACTGCTCTCGTTTAGTCGGGACGGTGCTCAATCCAAATTGAGCTACGGGCGCCGCTATTCCATCGCGCAGATCGGAGCGATCCGCAAGGGTTTGCGCGCAAAAAGGGAGCCGGAAAACCGACTCCCTGCAGCTCGCGGATGCGAGCGCCGCTCCGACTAAGCACCTCGACTCTAGCGCGGGTGACCAGTCCGCGTCAAGGTGCCTAGCCATCGGGAGCGCGCGCCCGGCGGGACTCAAACCCGCATCCTCCACTTAGTCGGAATGGCGCTCTGTTCGATTTGAGCTACGGGCGCCATCGGCCAATACCGCAGGGTGGAGCAAGAGCAAGGCCCTCAATAGAGAATTCTCTGCCGGCTCGGTCGCCCTTCGACAAGCTCAGGATGACAACGGGGGGATGGCGAAAGGCCTGGAGGATGATCGAGGAACGTGACGCGCTCTACGGCGCGGCGACCCCGGCAGAGCTCGCCGACGAGACCTACGAGAACTACCGGCGCTACGTGAACCCGGCGCTCGCGCGCGTTATGCGGCTCTCCGGCAGCCCGGTGGAGACGCGCGCGCACGGCTGCACGATTTGGGATCAGAACGGGAAGGCGTACCTCGATTTTGCCGGCGGGTACGGCGTCTTCACGCTCGGTCACACGCATGCGCGCGTCGTCGAAGCGGTCCGCGCGCAGCTCGATCTGATGGCGCTCTCGGGCAAGACGATGTTCGACCCGCTGCTCGGCCGCGCCGCGAAACGGCTTGCGCAACTCGCGCCGGGCGATCTGCAGATCTCGTTTTGGTGCAACTCGGGAACGGAGGCCGTCGAAGGCGCGATCAAGCTCGCGCGTGCTGCGACGGGCCGCGCGAAGATCGTCGCGACGCACGGCGCGTACCACGGTAAGACGTTGGGCGCGCTCTCGGCGAGCGGCCGCGATGCGTTTCGCACGCCGTTTGCGCCCCTGCTGGCGAACGTCGAGCACGTGCCGTTCGGCGACGAAGCGATTTTGGAGAGCGCGCTCGTCGACGCGGCGGCGTTCATCGTCGAGCCGGTGCAGGGCGAGGGCGGCGTCAACGTTCCGCAGACGGGATATCTGCGCGCCGCAAAGAGGGCGTGCGAGAACGCGGACGCGCTGCTAGTCGCCGCCGAGGTGCAGACGGGACTCGGCCGCTGCGGCTTCCGCTTTGCCTGCGAGCGCGACGGCGTCGTGCCCGACGTGATGACGCTGGCGAAGGGACTTTCCGGCGGCGTGATTCCGGTGGGCGCATTCATCGCGCGGCCCACGATATGGGAGCGCGCGTACGGAAAGGCGCCGCTCTTGCACACGTCGACGTTCGGCGGCAATCCGCTCGCCTGCGTGGCGGCGCTCGCCGCGATGGACGTGCTCGACGACGAGCATCTCGTCGAAAACGCGCGGATCCGCGGCGAACAGCTCCTCGCCGGAGCGCGCGCCGTCGCGGCGGAGTTTCCCGCGGTGATCCGCGACGCACGCGGGCTCGGGTTGCTGGTCGGCGTCGAGCTCACAAACGAAGGCTATGGCGGCGCGATCATTCCCGAGATGCTCCACCAGGGCGTCACCGCGGCGTGGACGCTGAATCAGCAGCGCGTGATTCGCTTGGAGCCGCCGCTGGTCGTCAGCGAAGCCGAGATCGCGCGCGCGCTCGATGCGTTGCGCGCCGGCGTCGCCGCAGCGTACGAAAAGCTCGGCGACCTCTAAGCGCGAATGCCGTATGTCGAGACCGCAATCACGGTGATCGCGCCTGCGCGGGTCGTCTACGAGCTGGCGAAGCAGCAGGAGCATTTTCCGCAGTTCATGCCCGACGTCGAGAGCGTCACGATCCTCGAGCGCCGTGCGGACGGCGCCGTCTCTCGCTGGAAGACGCTCGTGGAAGAGGCGCCCATCGAGTGGACCGAGGACGACCGCTTCGACGACGACGCATTGCGGATCGATTACAAGCTGTTGGAAGGCGATCTCGACACGTTTGAAGGAAGCTGGACCTTCACCGAGAGCGATGGCGCGACGCACGTCGTGCTCGGCGTGGAGTATGACTTCGGCGTTCCGACGCTCGCCGAGCTGATCGGACCGACGCTCGAGAAGAAGGTGCGGGAGAACAGCGAGATGATGCTGGCAGCGTTGAAACAGGAAGCAGAGCATCCGTCATCCTTCGACAAGCTCAGGATGACACAGGGTGCCGCTGACGCAAAGCAGCGTACTTCAAGATGACGCAAAGCAGCGAACTTCAGATGACGCAAAGTGACGTACAGCAGCATGAAACAACGTAGCAGCGTTAGCCCTGAGCGATATGTAACCGGCTTTGTCACGCTGAGCCTGTCGAAGCGCGACGGATCGGAATGACACAAAGTGACGTACAGCAGCATGAAACAACGTAGCAGCGTTAGCCCTGAGCGATATGCAACAGCCTTTGTCACGCTGAGCCTGTCGAAGCGCGGCGAGAGATCAGGATGACACAAGGTGACGCTTGGGATGACACAAAGTGACGCTCAGGATGAGACGATAGGATGAGCGTTCCGAAGTTTTGTTTTGTCATTCATCCGGTGAGCCTGGAGGACGTAGCGCGGTACGAGCCCGGAGCGAAGGGCAAAGGAGCGCCGATCGTGCGCAAGATTCTCGAACGGATGCCGTCGTGGACGGCGGTGCACGTCACCGGCGTGCGTACGCCGGACGGGCGCGAGACCGAAGGCGGGTTCGTCGCCGACGGATTGCTGCCCGAGCAGATGCTTGCGTTTCCGCGCGAGGACGTGTACGCGCGCATTCTGCGCGCGATCGATCTGGGCGTCGCGCTTGGCGCACAGATCGCTGGACTGGGAGCCTTCACCGGCGTTGTCGGAGATGGCGGCGTCACGATTGCGGAGCGCGCGCCGATTCCCGTGACGACGGGAAACTCGCTAACGATCGCGGCGGGGCTGCAGAGTCTTCTGCGCGGAGCGCGCGAGATGGGCGTCGATCCCGCGGAGGCGACCGTAGTCGTCGTCGGCGCAACCGGCTCGATCGGGAGCGCCTGCGTTCGGCTGCTTTCGCGCAGCGTAGGGCGCGTGATTCTCGTCGCGCGCAATGCGACGCGGCTGCGCAAGTTGCACGAGCAGATCGCGGACGAGCTACCCTGCCCGTCGGAGGCGACGACCGACGTCTCGGCGGCCGTGCGGCGCGCGCAGCTCGTGCTTACCGCGACCTCTTCCACGCAGGACGTGATCCAGCCCGAGGATCTGCAGACCGGCGCGGTGGTCTGCGAGTTGTCTCTTCCGCACGACGTCAGCCGTCGCGTCGCGGCGCTGCGCCCGGACGTGCTCGTGACGGAGGGCGGCAACATGCTCGTTCCCGGCGAGCCGCGCTTCGAGCGCGTGCGCGAGCCGGGCAGCGAGTTCGATCTCAATCTTCCGCCGCGCACCGCGCTCGCGTGCATGAGCGAAACGATGGTGCTCGCGCTGGAGCAGCGCTTCGAGAGCTACACGCTGGGCAGAGGCATCGATCTTGCGAAGGTCGTCGAAATGGAAGCGATGGCGGCGCGCTGCGGATTTACGCTCGGCGGAATGCGCGCCTTCGACGCGGCGATCACGCCGGAGAAGATCGCCGCAACGCGCGCGGCCGCGCGCGAGCGGCGCGCTCGGGTGCTCGCATGACCCAGCGCCTGCAGCACTGGCTGCGCTTCGACGCGCAGCGCGTGCCTGCCGTCGAGGAAGCGTACCGCGACTTCGTGCGCCACTCCAAACCCGGCGTCGCCTTCTTCGTCGCGCTGGTCGTCGCGTTCGCCGCGGCGGTGGGCGTCGGCGCGATCCTGCTCGTGCAGGGCTGGGCGCACGCGCGCATGACGGGCCCCATCTTCGTCACCTTCAGCGCGGTGTTCTACGGGATGCTGATCTTCGCGGTCGTGCGCTCCCCGCTCTCGGTACTGCGAACGATGCTCGCCGGCGCTGTGAGCTGGCCGCGCGCGTCTCTGCTCGCGCTGGGCCTCGGTATCGCGTGCGTGCTCGTCGAGCTGACGACCGTCGTCGCGCTCGTCATGGGGCTGCATCTCGCTTCCCGTTCGAGCGCGGTCGATCTCTTCAGCGGCGGCGTGATTGCGGGGATGCTCGGTCTCGCCTTGGGCGCGCCGATTGCCGAAGAGTTTCTCATGCAGGGCTGGCTGCAGACGCGCGCGCAGCGGCTGGGTCCGTTTTGGGCGGGCGCCGTCACCACGATCGTCTTCGTGCTGATCCACGTGCCAACGTCGGTTCTGGACGTCGCGCGCGGTTTCGCGCTTGGAACGGCGGCCTGGTTTCGCGCCACGACGCGTTCGCTGCTCGCGTGCATCGTCGTCCACGCGACCAATAACGCCGCGATCGCCGCGCTCATTCTCGCCGCGCACTTCTCGGCGCACCGATGAAGACCGTCGTCTCCGTCTCGCTCGGCTCCTCGAAGCGCGACCATCGCGCGCGGGTGACGCTACTCGGACAGGAGTTCGACATCGCGCGCGTCGGCGTCGACGGAAAGCTCGACGTGGCGATTGCAAAGGTTCGCGAGCTCGACGGAACGGTCGACGCCATCGGCCTCGGCGGCATCGACGTCTATCTCTACGCGGGAACGAAGCGTTACGCGCTTCGGGACGGCCTGCGCCTGCTCGATGCGGCGAAGATCACGCCCGTCGTCGACGGCAGCGGCTTGAAGAATACGCTCGAGCGCGAAGCGGTGCGATTCATGCGTGAAGAACTCGGCATCGAGTTGCGCGCGAAGAAGGTGCTCATGGTCAGCGCTCTCGATCGCTTCGGCATGGCGCAAGCGCTCGTCGATGCCGGCGCCGACGTGCTTTTCGGCGATTTCATCTTCGCGCTGGATCTCGACAAGCCGGTGCGCGACCTCACGACCTTCGAAGAGATGGCGGAGAAGTATCTCCCGGACGCCTGCAAGCTCCCGTTCCAGTTCTTCTATCCCACCGGGAAGAAGCAAGAGCAGCCGCCGGAGCCCAAGTACCCGCAGTACTACGAAGAGGCCGACGTCATCGCAGGCGACTTCCACTTCATGCGGCGCTTCATGCCGGCGCGCCTCGACGGCAAGATCGTGCTGACAAATACCGTGACCGACGCCGCCGTCGAAGAGCTGCGAAATCGCGGCGTGTCGCTGCTCGTGACGACGACGCCCGACTTCGGCGGGCGTTCGTTCGGGACCAACGTCGTGGAGGCGGCACTCGTCGCGCTGCTCGGCAAGAAGTGGGGCGAGATTCGCGCGCAGGATTACGAGCGCGTGCTGCGCGACTTGCACCTCAAGCCACGCGTCATTGACCTCCACTAAACCGCGGCGGCTGCCCCGCGTCCTGGGGTTCTTCGACATTTCGGTGTTGTCGTCAGCGTCG
>DAHXOK010000007.1:15321-55855 GCA_027364935.1 Vulcanimicrobiota bacterium
CTCTCGCGCGTGGCACCGAACGCAGGATCGGCGTATTCGTGGGTGCGGCAGTCGTTCGGCTCCTACGCGGGGGCGTATGCGGCATGGCTCCTCCTGCTCTCGAACTTCTTCGCGACGCTCGCGACCGCGGTGCCGGTCGGATTCTACACGCTCGCGCTCGTCGCGCCCGCGCACGAATCCGATCCGCACTGGTCGGCGGTCGTCGGTGCGATCTGGATCGTTGGCAGCACGATCTTGCTCTACGCGGGCATCAGGCCGACGGCTGCCGTTACGCTCGTCGCGCTGCTCGTCGAGATGGCGGTGCTCGCAGCGAGCGCGATTGCGTCGTCATTCCTTCCGCCTGCGCCGCACCTCGCAGCCGCGCACGGCAGCGCGGTGCCGATCACGTTCGCGGGCGTTCTCGCCGCGATGACGCTTGCGGTTTGGATGGTCGACGGATGGGAGCTCTCTGCGGCAGCGAGCGAAGAAGTCGACGGCGACGCACGGGCGTCGGGGCGCGGCGGCATCACCGGTCTGCTCGTTACCGCTGTCGTCATCGGCTTGTGCATGGTCGCGTATCTGCACGCGGGCGGCGTGCGCGGCTTGGTCGCACATCAAACCGACGCGCTCGCATACGTCGGCGATCGCCTCGGCGGCGAGGCGTGGCGCGTCGCGATCGTCGTAACGGTGTTGACCTCGTCGCTGTCGGCGCTCTGGACGACGATTCTCTACCTGTCGCGCTCGGTGTACGCGATGGGGCGCGACGGCGTGCTTCCGCCCGCGTTCGGCGCCTTGGACCGCCGGAGCGAGCCCCGGTGGGCGCTCGTGGGGATCGCCCTCGTGGCGACGCTTTTCGTCCTCTTCACCGGCTTTTCGTCGTCGGCCGCCGACCAGTTGACGCTCGTGCTCGACGGCAGCGCGCTCTTTCTCGGGCTTCTCTTCGGGGTCAGCGCGCTTGCCTGCGTGCGCCGGTTTCTCGGAGTCCGCAACGCTCTGCTGGCCGGCGTGGTCGTGCCGCTGGCCAGCGCGAGCCTGCTTCTCGCGGTCCTCGGGTTGTCGGTGGCGACCGAGAGCTCGCAACTGCGTTGGTACGCGTGCGTGGGGGTGCTGGCAGGCCTAATTTTTGCCCTTTGGCGAGGACGCCCGGCGGTCGAGGCAGGGTAAGAAATGGGCCTCCAGAACAAACGGCGCCAGCGCCCGGGCGGGCGCGTCGACTTTTGGGGCGTTCGCATGATGCGAGCCCCCACTTTGAGGTGTTGTACTTGAACGACAAAGAGATCATTCTCACTGCCGAAGGCCTCACGAAGTTGCAGCTGGAGCTCGACGAGCTCAAGAGCGTCCATCGCCGCGAGGTCAACGATCGCATTCGTCAGGCCAAAGAGTACGGCGACTTGAGCGAAAACGCGGAGTACGAAGATGCGAAGCAGGAGCAAGCCTTTATCGAAGGGCGCATCCTGCGGATCGACTCGATGATTCGCAACGCGCGCCTCATCGACGAATCCGAGTACGCTGCCGGGGAAGTCCATCTCGGCGCCGTCGTAAAAGTCAAGGACGTCAAGAGCGAAGACACCTACGAGTTCACGATCGTCGGCTCGGCGGAAGCCGATCCGCCAAAGCAGCGCATCTCCAACGAATCGCCGCTCGGGGGTGCGCTGATGGGGCACAAGAAGGGCGAGACGGTCGATGTCACCACGCCGCGCGGAATCGTCAAGTATCGCATCGAGCAGATCAAGACCAACGGGGCGAAAAAGATAAAGAAGGCGTCCTGACGCTCAGAGGCGCATCATCTTCTCGCGCAGACGTTCGTCGCGTTCGTCCAGAAACGCTCCTGCTCGTGCGCTTTCTCGCAACGCCAACGGAAGTACGTCGTCCATGACTTTTGCTCGAAAGTCGCACGCTGCCCGGGAAGACGACGCGCGTCTTCGCCCGGACATCTTCTTCGGGAGAACGTGAACGTGCATGACGAGTCGCTAGGCAAGACGGAGGCGGCGCTCGTCGCGGCGAGGCGAGAGCACCTCGAGCGATTGCGAGCGCGCAGCGGCGATCCGTTCGCGCAGACGCGCTATCCCGTCGATGCAACCGCCGCCGAACTCTGCGCGCGCTACGCATTCTTGGAGAACGGACAGAGCGCCGCCGCCGAGGGCTGGAGCTTAGCGGGACGTCTGCTCGGAAAACGCACCATGGGCAAGACCGTCTTCGCCGATCTTCAAGACGCCGGCGGCCGCATTCAGCTCTACATAAAAAAGGACGACGTCGGCGAGCAGAGCTTCGCCGACTGGGAGGACCTCGAGCGCGGCGATCTCGTCGGCGTGCGCGGCTACATGTTTCGCTCGAAGATGGGCGAGCTGACGCTGCACGTGACTTCCGCAGTCGTGCTCGGGAAATCGCTGCAGCCGCTTCCCGACAAGTGGCACGGCTTGCAAGATGTCGAGAAGCGATACCGCCAACGCTACGTCGATCTCATCGTCAATCCGGACGTGCGCGAATCGTTCCTGCAGCGCAGCCGCATCGTTGCGGAGATGCGTCGCTTCATCGACGCGCAGGGGTTCTTCGAAGTCGAGACGCCGACGCTCTTACACGTCGCCGGCGGCGCTGCCGCCCGGCCGTTCCTGACGCACGTCAACGCGCTGGATCAGACGATGCAGTTGCGCATCGCAACCGAGCTGAACTTGAAGCGCCTCATCGTCGGCGGCATCGAGCGCGTCTACGAGATCGGGCGGATCTTCCGCAACGAAGGCATCGACACGACGCACAACCCCGAGTTCACGATGCTCGAGCTCTACGCCGCCTACTGGAACGTCCACGACATGCTGGAGTTCAACGAGGCGCTGCTCGCGCGGCTCGTCGAGGTCGTCTCCGGAGGAGCGAGCGAGCTCAAGCTCGGCGAGCGCACGCTCTCGTTTGCGCGACCGTTTGCGCGCGTCGGCTATTTCGACGCGCTCGCGCAGTACAGCGACGGAAAGCTGACGCGAGAGCGGCTGCTCGACGAAAAGGGTGCGGCCGCCGCGCTCGAGGAGTTGGGCTTGCCGCCGTCGCCGGGGCACGGTCACGCGCTCGACAAGATCTTCGACCGTGTCGTGCAGGACAACTTGGTGCAGCCGACCTTCGTGATGGAGTATCCCGCGGTGATCTCACCGCTCGCCAAGCGTAAAGCAGACGACCGGGAGCTCGTCGATCGCTACGAGTTGTTCTGCGCCGGCATGGAGATCAGCAACGCGTTCCCCGAGCTGAACGATCCCGACGATCAGCGCGCCCGCTTCGAGGCACAGGCCGCACAGCGTGCTGCGGGCGACCAAGAGATTCCCGAGCCCGATTGGGACTTCGTGCGGGCGCTCGAGTACGGCATGCCGCCGACGGCCGGCATCGGCATCGGCGTCGATCGGCTCGTGATGCTGCTCACGAACAACGTCTCGGTGCGCGACGTCATTCTCTTCCCGCTGCAACGCCAGCACGGCTGAGCGTGTTTCCCCCAGTATGGATCTAAGAAAAGAATATCCCCGTAGCGTGCACGAGAAGATGCTGGGCCTCGTCCAGCTTCCGCGCACGATCGACAAAGCCAAAGCCGTCGTACATGGGAACGTCGGCGAATACAACTACGATTGCCCGATGGACCAAGGGCTCTTCGAGTTCCTCGGCGTCACGGGTGAGGAGCTGCTCGACGTCGTCCGCACCGCGAAGAGCGATGGCGAGATCGAAGAGCGGCTCGCGCCGATCGTGCGCAAGAAATCGCCCGCCGAGATCGAGCGTTGGAACGGCGACTGGCTGAGCCATCGCCCCGAGGGACGCTCCTTCGAAGGATTCCTCGCGGTGCGCAGTCGCGTCGCCCCCGATCGCGAGGACGTCGTGACCTGGCCGGATCTTCTCGACCTCGACGAGAAGCGCGACGTTCCCGTTCGCGTCGGCGTCTGACGGTACTACGCTGCGCCGTCGAATACGACGGTACGGAGTTCCACGGTTTTCAGCGACAGGCGTCGGTTCGCACCGTCGCCGGCGTGCTGGAGGATGCGCTCGTCAAGATCTTTGGCGAGCGCATCGCCGTTACGGGAGCCGGTCGCACCGACGCCGGCGTGCACGCAACCGGACAAGTCATTTCGTTTCGCATCCCGCGCGACTTTCCCAGCGAGCGGCTCGCCATCGCGTTGAACGCCTCGCTCGCCGACGACGTGGCGGTGCGCGACGTTACGGAAGTCGAAGAAGCGTTTTCGGCGCGCCGCTCTGCGCTCGAGCGCACGTACGTGTACGCGATCGTGAATCGCGGCGAGCCGTCACCGTTGGCCGCCCGCTACGCCTGGCACGTCCGGCGCGCGCTCGATCTCGACGCCATGGGCGCGGCGGCAGCAGCGTTGATCGGCGAGCACGATTTTCGTTCCTTCTGCGCGCTGCCGGAGAACGGCCGCACGGTACGCAGGCTCTCCGAGTTCGCGCTCGATCGCCGCGGCGAGCTCGTGCGGCTGCAGGTGAGCGCAGATGGGTTTCTTCATCATATGGTGCGCGCGATGGTCGGCACGCTCGTCGAGTGCGGCCAAGCCCGCCGCGACCCCGCTACGCTGCCTGCCGTACTGGCGGCGGGAGACCGCCGCGCCGCGGGGATCACCGCCCCGGCACGCGGGCTCTACCTCGCCGGCGTTCGCTACGAGGAGTACCATTCGTTGCGAGAACCGTGGATCTTCAGGACGACCTAGGGTTAGCGCCGCTACATAGCAAGTACTAGCGTGCGGCACTACGCAGCAAGGAATAGCATGCGGCGCTAGGCAGCAAGGAATAAGCATGCGGCGCTATGCGGGTTGTCATGGTGAGCGTAGCGCGAGCGCAGCGAGCGCGAAGTCGAACCACGCTGCAAGATCTTTGCGCCGTCCTTATTCTCCGAGTGCTAGAAGGTCTTGACGCGGTCGCTCTCGACCTCAGACTCTTCGGCAGCGATCTCGCCGTTCACGGTTTCGGCAACGATACGCCGCTCGCCGCGCGAAGAGATTCCGGGCGGGTTCTTCTCCAGCAGTGAGAGGTGCGTCATGAGCAAGCTGCGCAGCTCGCTGCGCGTCTTCTCCGTCTCCTCGATCGAGCGTTGATGCTCGCGGCGCACTTCGGAAATTGCCTCGTTGTAGCCGGCGATCTCTCGCTCCGCGGCAAGACGCGCTTGCTCCTTGATCAGGTCCGACTCTTTGTGCGCCGAGGCTTTGACCTCGTCAGCCGTGCGCTGCGCGAGAACGAGCGTGTTGTGGAGCGACTCTTCCATCGCCTTGAAATGGCTGATCCGCTCCTTGAGATCGGCGATCTCGGCCTCGAGTGCGGCCCGGTGCGTCACCGAGTCTTCCATCGCCTCGACGACCTCGTCCAGGAACTGATCGACCTCGGCACGGTCGTAGCCTTGCAGCGCGCGCTTGAAGGTCTTGTGCTGAATGTCGATCGGCGTAACCTTTTCCATGCTCATAGCCCCTTACTTCGTCACGAACTCGAGGGTCCCGGCCATCATCGCGTCGCGCATTCCGTCCGCGTTCACGGTGACGCCTGCCGGCACGATGAGGTAGATCGACTCTGCCAGCTTCTGAATCTTGCCGTCGATCGTATAGGCGACGCCGGAGGTGAAATCGACGACCCGCTGCAACAGCGAGCGGTCCGCGTTCTGCAGGTTGACGATCACGACGTGCTTGCCGCGCAAGGCATCCGCGATCTCGACGACGTCTTGGAAGCTGCGGGGCGAGAAGAGCCCGACCTCGACGCCTTGGCGGCGCCCTCCCTTCGAAAGGGGAACGACCCGCGAAGGGCCGACGCTTTCCTCTTCTTCGTAGTACTCCTCGCCTTCGTCGTCACGCAACGAGAAGAACGAGCCGATTTTTTCAAACATGGGGCCCCCTTTCTCTTACAGAGCGGCGCACCTTGCGCGCCGCTTGGCGCTTCGCTCCGCTTCGGCCGCATCGCGGCCTCAACTGCACTGCGCGCCCACACGCTGACTCCGCAGCGTGGGACCCCGATCTCCGAATAGTGCTGTCCATATCCTTAGCATCGTCGAGCCTGCGCGCACTGCCTCGCGCCAATCACCCGACATTCCCATCGAGAGCGTACTTCCACCTATCCGTGCAAACGTCTTTGCGGCAAGCTCGAAAGCTTCGGCTATCGCGCGGCGGTCGGCGACGAGCGGCCCCATCGCCATAACGCCGTCGACGCGAAGCGCGTCCCGGGCGCGCAGCTGCTCCGCAAGCCGCTCACCCGCCGCTGGAGGGCAGCCGAACCGCTCGGGCGCCGAGACGTTGAGCTGAATCAGCACCGGAAGCACGCGGCCCGCGCGCTCGGCGGCGGCAGCGAGCGCGAGCCCGGCGTCGAGTCGGTCGACGCTCTGCACGACGTCGAAGAGCTCGACGAGGGCCTTGGCCTTGTTCGTCTGCACGTGACCGATGAAATGGCGGCGAACCGGCGGCAGCAGCGCAAATGCCTGGCGCGCCTCCTGGACGTAGTTCTCAGCGATCTCCTCCAGGCCCGCGGCGATCGCCTCGGTCACCGCTTCGAGCGGCTGACGCTTTGCCACGCCGACGAGCGCGATGCTGCGCGGATCCCGCCCGCACGCGCGCGCCTCGGCGTCGACCGCGGCGCGCATCGCGGTGTAGCCGGAGGCAACGGTCACGCCGTTCGTTCGACGGGCTCCTGTGGCCGGCCGCGCGTAGCGCAGTACCAGAGGCCGGCGGCGCCGATCGCAATCATCGGCAAGGCGAGAAGCTGCCCGCCGGTGATGACGCCGAAGACGAGGATCCCCGGCTCGCGCCAGATCTCCGCGATCGAGCGCGTGATGCCGTAAAGGAGAAACCAGGTCCATACGACGACGCCGTTGCGCGGCTTCGTGCGGTAGACGAGCAGCACGATCGGCAGCGTCGCGATATCGAGCAACGACTCGAAGATCTGCGACGGATAGCGAGGGAAGTTGACTCCATTCACGAGCGGAGCGCTCGGAAAGACGATGCAATACGGATGATTGGGAACGCAGACGCGTCCCCACAGCTCGTCGTTGATGAAGTTGACGATTCTCGTCAACGCGATGCCGATCGGCACGAGCACGACGATCTCGTCGGCGAGCGCGGTCATCGTCAAACCGGGGTGTTTGCGCACGAAGAGGTAGATCGCGATGATGACGCCGATGAGTCCGCCGTGGAACGCCATGCCGCCTTGCCAGACCGCGATGAGATTGATCGGGTTCTGAAAGTAGAACGCCGCGGTGTGGCCGCCGTTCTGCACGGGCGTGAGCATGTCGGCGATCACGAAGAGCGCCCGCCCGCCGACGAGCACGCCGATCACGGCGTAGAAGATGAAGTCTTGTACCTGTTCGCGCGTGAGGCCGAGGCGACGCAACGCTGCCGGGCGGCTCATCCAAAGGTAGACGCAAAGGAAGGCGAGCAGGTAGGAGATCCCATACCAGTGGATCCCGAAGCGCCCGATGTGGACTGCGATCGGGTCGATATTCGGGTACGAGAACCATTGGTGCATGCGCCCGCTTTGTTTGACAGGCGCGAGGCGACCTGCAAGCCAACTTCTGGCAGCCGATGACCCCGACTACCCCCCTCTCGGCCGGCATCGCGTTCCTTGCCGGGCTCGTCTCGTTCGTGTCGCCGTGCGTGCTACCGCTCGTACCGGCGTATCTCTCGTTGCTCACGGGCGAGAGCCTCGAGGAGCTCCGCGAGGGCGAGCGCGCCGCCGCGCGCGCGCTCCCGCACGCTGCGGCGTTCATCGCGGGCTTTTCTGTCGTCTTCATCATCTTGGGTCTCACGGCAAGCGAGCTCGGCGCGCTGCTCGGCACGAACCGGCACGTGATCGCCGAGATCGGCGGCGTCGTCGTCGTCGTGCTCGGCCTGCAGATGATGGGCATGATCAAGCGCATCCCCTTCATGATGCGCGACGCGCGCGTGCACGTCGTGCACGAGCGGCGCACGCTATGGACGTCCCTCATCGTCGGCATCGCGTTTGCGGCCGGTTGGACGCCGTGCATCGGGCCGATTCTCGCGGGGATACTCGCACTCGCCTCCCAACAGCACAACGGCACGGCGGCGTTCTTGCTCCTGTGCTACTCCCTCGGGCTCGCCGTGCCGTTCCTTCTCGTCGCAGCGGCCGTCGACGCGATCCTTCCGTGGCTGGCACGGCTGCGGCGCGCGCTCGGCGCGATCGAGTTTCTCGCCGGCGCATTTCTCGTCGCGGTCGGGCTCGTGCTCGTGAACGATGCATTCCTCAACGTCGCAGGATGGTTCTATCGCTTTGTCCCAATCCCCAAGCTCTAATTCGCGCAACGCCCTCAGCCTCGCCGCGATCGGTCTGATCGCCGCGGCGGTGTTGATCGTCGACCAGCTTTCGAAGCGCTACGTCACTACGCATCTCTACTTCGACGGCCAATGCATTCCGTGGTGCGGGCACAAAGACGTCATTCCGGGCTGGCTGCGCATCGCTCCCGAGCCAAACTACCACGGCGCTTTTGGGCTGCTCGGAAGCAATCCGTTTCTGCTCGTCGGCATGGCGCTCGTCGTGCTCGCCGTCTTTTGGCTGAGCTTTCGCGATGCAGCCGAGCGATCCGCGATCGTGCGCGTCGCATTTGGGCTGATCCTCGGTGGCGCCGTCGGCAACATCATCGACCGCGTGCACCTCGGCTACGTCATCGACTTCATCGACTTCTACCGCTTTCCAGACATCTGGCGCTTCACGTTCAACGTCGCCGACTCGTGCATCACGACCGGCGTCATCCTCTTGTTGCTTTCGAGTGTCGCCGCACGCAGTCACCGCTGACGAGGCCGGCCTGCGCGCCGACGTCCTCTGCGCGCGCCTCTCGGGAGCCTCCCGTTCGCTCGTCGCGCAAGCGGCGCGCGACGGTCTGCTGCGCGTCAACGGCGAGCTCTCCAAACCCAGCCGCGTGCTCGACGCCGGCGACGTGCTGACCTTCGAGATCCCGCAACGCGTGCCGCTCGTCGCCGTGGCCGAGCCGATCGCGTTGCGCATCGTGTACGAAGACGCCGACGTGATCGTCGTCGACAAGGCCGCCGGAATGGTGACGCATCCCGCGCACGGTGCGACGAGCGGGACGCTCGTCAATGCGCTGCTCGCACACGTCGGCGGCCTGCCCGGCGATCCGCTGCGCGCGGGCCTCGTCCATCGGCTCGATCGCGACACGTCGGGATTGCTCGTCGTTGCGAAGAACGACGAGGCGCTTCGCCGGCTCGGTAAGGCGATGATGGCGCGGCGCGTGACGCGCGAATATCGCGGTCTCGTGCACGGCGTTCCAGAACACGCGCGCGGCCGCATCGACGGGCCGATCGGCCGCGATCCGCACAATCGCTTCAAGTACGCCGTGGTCGCCGCGGGAAAACCCTCGGTGACGAATTACGCGGTCCGGCACGCATGGAAACGCCACGCGGAGCTCCAGTTCGCGCTCGAAACGGGCCGGACGCATCAGATTCGCGTCCATGCGGCCGCCATGGGGCATGCGCTGCTCAACGATCCGCTCTACGGGCACGAAGAACCGCGCTTCGGTCTGCCCGGACAGGCCTTGCACGCGTGGCGGCTCGCCTTCCGTCATCCGCAAACGCGCGAGCCGATGGCGTTCGAAGCCGAGCCGCCCGCAGCGTACGCACGCGCGCGTGCGATGCTCGAAGACGCGTGAGCCTGCAGTTCGACGTTCGCGCGCGCGACGGTCGCGCCCGGCGCGCAACCCTGCAGACGAGCCACGGCATCGTCGAAACGCCGACGTTCATGCCCGTCGGCACGGCGGCCAGCGTGAAGGGCTTAACACCGCGGGAGTTGCGCGAGGCCGGAACGCAGATCGTGCTCGCCAACACGTACCATCTTTGGCTGCGCCCGGGGAGCGAGGTCATCGCCGCAGCCGGCGGACTCCATCGTTTCATGGCCTGGGACGGCCCGATTCTCACGGATTCCGGCGGATTTCAAGTCTTCAGCTTGCGCGAGCGCCGAACGCTCGACGACGACGGCGTCACCTTCGCCTCGCACCTCGACGGCAGCCGGCACCGCTTCACGCCCGAGAGCGTCGTCGCGTTCGAAGAGGCGCTCGGCGTCGACATCGCGATGGCGCTCGACGTCTGCGTGCGGCTTCCGGCGAGCGCCGGCGAGCTCGAGCGCGCCGTCGCGCTCACGACGCGCTGGGCGCGGCGCTCGCTCGAGGCGCGCACGCGCGATGCGACGGCGCTGGTCGGCATCGAGCAAGGCGGTTTGGACCGCGCGCTCCGCGAGCGCAGCGCGCGCGATCTCGTCGCGCTCGGCTTCGACGGTTACGCAATCGGCGGGCTCTCCGTCGGCGAGACGCGCGACGAGATGGAAGCCGCAACGCGATTCTGCGCCGAGCTGTTGCCGGAGGAGCGGCCGCGCTACGTGATGGGCGTCGGCACGGTTCGCGACGTTCTGTTCGCGGTCGAGTGCGGAATCGACATGTTCGACTGCGTCTACCCCACGCGCTGCGGGCGCAACGGACGCGCGATGACGCGCGACGGCGAGTTCCACATTCGCAATGCGGCCTTCACGCGCGACCTCTCACCGATCGATCGCGACTGTCCCTGCGCGGTCTGCACGACGTTCACGCGCGCGTACCTCGCGCATCTCTTCCGCTCGAACGAGATGCTCGGGCCACGCCTGCTCTCGTACCACAACGTTCATCTCCTGAACGCGCTGATGGGCGAGGCACGCTCGGCAATCGAAGGCGGAGACTGGGCGCGTTTCTATCGGAGCACGATCGCGCGAGCAAGCCGCGACGCCATCACCCCCGCGTGACCGCGCCGCGTCCGACGTCAGGCCTCCCGTAGATCGCGGACGACGGCGGCGCACGCGTCGCAGATCGACGGATGCGATGCGTCGCCGCCGAGCCGCCGGTACTTCCAGCACCGCGCGCACTTGTCACCTTCGGCGGCGACCACGGTGACGCTGGGCGAAACGTCTTTCGCTCGAGCGCTCGAGACGCGCGTCTCGATCTGCGAGACGACCAGCGCTTCGCGGAGATCCTCGTCGCCGAACCGTTCCAAGTTCCGGTGCTGTTCGGGCGATACGTCGAGAATCGCTTTGCCTTCGAAGTCGCGGTACTCGGTATTTGCCGCAACGGCCGCGCGTAGCGCGCGCAGCGTCGCCCACTCCCGCTCCACTGCAGCGTCGCCGCCGATCGCGCGCACGAAGCGCAGATCGAAGACCGATTCCGCTCCCGCGCGCAGCGACTCCGGCACGGCCTGCCACGCTTCTTCCGCCGTAAACGAAAGTACGGGTGCGACGGCAGCGAGAAAGCCGCGGAGCACGCGAAAGAGCACCGACTGGGCCGCGCGGCGCCGAGGATCGCCGGCGGCGCGCGAATAGAGCGGATCCTTCACCGCGTCGAAATAGAGCGCCGAGAGCCCGCTCTCGAGCTCGACGATCGCGAGATACGCACCGTGAACGTCCGCAACGTCGTACGCGTCGGCGATCGCGCTGAATTTTTGCGCCGCATAGTCGTCGGCCAGCGCGTCCAGCGGCGGCAGCGCGGCGCGTTCGACGATCGACTCCGGCGAGAGATCTCCGATGTTGCCGAGCATGAACCGGATGCGATTGCGAATGTTTCGATAGACGCGCCCGACCTGCGCTACGACGTTCGGGCCGAAGCGCACGTCGTCGACGAACTCCACCGACGCGGCCCAGAGCCGCAGCACGTCGGCGCCGTACTGGTCCATCGCGTCGCGCGCGTCGATGCCGGTACCGCGCGATTTCGACATGGGCCGACCTTCTTCGTCGTTGACCCATCCATTCTTGACCACGTGCCGATAGGGAGCCTCGCCACGGATCGCCGCCGCCGTGACGAGCGAGCTGCGGAACCAGCCGCGGTACTGGTCGCCACCTTCGACCACGGCGTCGCACGGCCACGGTAAGCCGTCGTGCCCCAGCACCGCAAGATGCGTCACGCCGGATTCGAACCAGATGTCGACGATATCCCGCTCGGCAGCAAACGCCGTGCCGCCGCAGGAGGGACACGCGAAACCGGCCGGCAGATACGTGTCGATCGTGTCGCGCCACCACGCGTCGGCGCCAACCTGCGCGAAGCGCCGCGCCGCGTTACGCGCAACGGCCGGATCGAGGAGCGACTCCTTGCACCCCAAGCACGTAACGGCCGGGATCGGCGTTCCCCACGTGCGCTGGCGCGAGATGCACCACTCCGGATGGCGCTCGATCATCTGGCGCTGGCGCTCGCGCCCCCATTGCGGCGTGTACGTGACGCCGTCCATGGCGGCGAGCGCGCGCGCGCGCAGATCGTTGCGGTCCATCGCGATGAACCACTGAGACGTCGCGCGGAAGATCACCGGATTGTGGCAGCGCCAGCAGTGCGGATACGAATGAACGATTTCCTCCGCGCGCAGCAGCGTGCCGTTCGCACGAAGGTCGGCGACGATCGTCGCGTTGGCGTCGAAGATCTGCATCCCCGCATACGGCCCGGCCTCCGCGATGAAGTGCCCCGTGGCGTCCACCGGATTGCGAACCTGCAGTCCGTTGGCCGTACCGGTCTCGAAATCTTCGGCGCCGTGACCCGGCGCCGTGTGCACCGCGCCGGTTCCCGTTTCGAGATCGACGTACTGCGCGAGCACGATCTCCGAATCGCGCTCGAAGAGCGGATTGCGCGCCCGCAGTCCGCGCAGATTGCGGCCCGCAGTCGACGCCATCTTCTTCGCCGCAGCGAACTGCTCGCCGAGCGTTGCCTGCGCCAAGGCCTCGGCCACGAGCAGCGTTTCGTCTCCGACGTCGTAGAGCGCGTATGCCGCGTCGGGGTGCAGCGCGACGCCGGAGTTTCCCGGAAGCGTCCACGGCGTCGTCGTCCAAACGACCACTGCCGCCTTCTCGTGCGGCAGCTCGACCCCCAGCACCGCCGCGAGCTAGCGGCGCTGGCGCTCGTCGAACGGGAATCGCACGAAAATCGACGGCGACGTCGTGTTTTCGTACTCGATCTCCGCTTCCGCAAGCGCGGTTTCGTCGTGCCAGCACCAGAGCGTCGCGCGCAAGCCCTTGTAGATCTGGCCGCGCTCCGCAAGATCCGCGAGCGTCTCGACGATGACCGCTTCGTACGACGGATCGATCGTTCGATAGGCGCGATCGTACGCGGCAAACGTTCCCATCCGCATGCGCACGTCGCGCTGCCGCTCGAACCAGTAGATGGCGCGTTCTTTGCAGCGCGCCCGCAGCTCGAGCGGATCGACGGCGTGGAAATCCGCGATGCCGAGGTGCTTGAGCGTCTCCAACTCGATCGGCAGGCCGTGCATATCCCACCCGGGGACGAACTGCGCCCATTTTCCGTTCAGCAGCGCGATCTTCACGAACGCATCCTTGAGCACCATGTTCAAGAAGTGTCCCATGTGCAGCTCGCCGTTTGCATACGGCGGCCCGTCGTGAAGAATCCACGGCAACGCGCTCGCATTGCGCTCCAGGCACCGCTCGAACGTGCGCCGCTCACGCCACCACGCGACGCGCGCCGGCTCCCGCTTCGCGAGCTCCGCTTGCATCGGGAAACTCGTCGTCGGAAGATTCAGCGTCGTGCGATAGTCGCGCTTCCGTGCGTCGCTCATCACTCCGCCAAGAGTTCGCCGAGAACGTCGAAGTTTCGTTCCGCAAGCGCCCGCACGCGTTCGATGCGCGCGGCGAGGTGCGCGCGCAGTTCGTCGTGCCGCGCAACCGCGCCGTCGACGAGCTCCTCGACGTCGTGCTCGCGCGCGCCGCGCTGCGGTAAGAGCAACGGCTCGAGCGGATACTCGAGATCCTCGAGCAGCGCGCTCACCTTCGGGTCGTAGGGCACGGCAACGAACGGTACCGCGCAGCGTGCGGCAAGAATGAGCGCGTGCAAGCGCATGCCGACGAGCAGGCGCGCACCGCAGATCGCCGCCGCGGCCGTCGCAAGCGTCGGCTCCGGCAGGAGCACCGCGGGCGCGGTGCAGGCGCGGATGACGGCCGTCGAGGCGGCGGCATCCGGCGCGCCGCCGAGCGGCAGGAACGCAACGCGGATACCGTGTCTCGTCGCGAGACGGTAGACCGCGCGCGCGAGACGCGAAACGCCCGCAGCAAAACCCGGCGCCTCCCGCACGCACACGATCGCGTACGGCTGGGAGCCCGGGCCCAGTCCCTCGCGCGTCAGATCGACGCTCGGCAAAGGATCGTAGAGAAAGACCGGATCCGCGGTGCGTTCGACCGGCGTGCTTGGAAGAAGGGATGAAAGGAGCGCGCGCGAGCGCTCGTCACGAACGGTTGCGCGGCGTACGCCGCGACAGAATCGCCGGACGAGCATCGCGCCGAGGCAGTCCAAGGGACCGATCGATTGCGCGAAGATCATCGTCTTGCGCCGCAGGCGAATCGCTTCGCGCACGATTCCGGCGTAATAGAAGAGGCTGCGCAACGACGTCGCGCTCTGCAACAAACCGCCGCCACCGCAGACGACCGCATCCGCGCGCGCGATTGCCCGACGCACCGCGCGCAACTCCCAGCGTTGCGTCGTTTCGACGCCGTAGCGCGTGGCGGTCGCCTGCGGGGTCGCGGAGAGCACGTCGAGTGCGGCGTTCGGAAAGCGCGCGCGCATGCGTTGCACGATCACGTCGAGGATCGCTTCGTCGCCGACGTTGCCGAAGCCGTAATATCCACAGAGCAGCACGCGCATCAACGTGCGATGTGAACGAAGCGGCGATAGACCCAGATCGCCACGATGCCGATGACGACGCCGATCCACAGCCCGTTGAAGACGCGCAGCAACGACACGAGCAGCGGCGTGTGCAGGTGCGAAAACGTGTCGACGATGTCGCCGATACCGACGCCGGCGCCGAGCGCGAGCAGCCATCCGACGGCACGGCGATGCGCCGGAAGCAGCGCGGGAACGAGCATCATCGCGGGATAGCCGATGAGGAACTCCTTGAACCGCGGCCGCACGGAAAGCACCATTTCGAGCCCGTGCCGCAGGGCGAGTTCGAAATGCGACGGCGCGATTTCGCTTTGGTTGCCGCTACGCATGAGCAGCACGGCGCCCGCGGCAACGATTGCAAGCCCGGCGAAGAGTTGGTACGCGCGCAGCGGCGTGAAGAGCACGGCCCGCACGCTCGTCGATCCGGCAGAGTATTTTGCGCTGAAGAGATAGAGCAGGAGCGCCACGAGCGGCGGAAGCGCGAGAACCAACTTCACCCCGCGGAATCGTTCGATCTCCTCCATGGCCAGAGGCGAGCTCATCACGCCGACGACGACGAGCGCGCCGAGCAGCGCGACGCCGGTTGCGGCGAGCGTCCAGCGCACCGAGCGCCCGGTTTGCGCGAGCGTTCCGGGCTGCGGCGCCGACTCGAACGCCGGCCTCAGCGCGAGAAACGCCGCGGTCTCGAAGAGCAGAGCGCCGACGAGCGCGATGATGGAGCGAGCGAAGAGCTCGTGGTGCGAGACGACGCCCGCCGCGTAGAAGGCGAGCGTCAGCACGTACGCCGCGACGACGAGATCGCGGCGGTACCAGCCGAGCGCGAGGAGCAGCAACGAGAAGATCGCGGGAATGCAGAGTGCCGACAGGCCGACGAGAATGCGGTTGTCTCCGCGATAGAGCGGGATCGGCGTGGCTCTGCCCAGACGGAATCCGTGCGCCTTCAGCTCGTTTGCGATGCGACGCACCAGCTCGACGTTCGTCTGCTCGATCGAGAGGTTGCCGTCCTGATGCTGCCACGTGCGCAGATAGACGACGCGAACGTTGCGCTCGCGCACACCCAAGACGTAGCGATCGACGACCTCGTCGAGCGTGATTTTCTCGAGCTCCGGGCGCGCAATAGCTTGCACGCGCACCGTCCGTCCCGGAATCTCCCGCCCGAGGCTGACGTTGCCTTTTTGCACCTGGCTCGGGTCGTACGTCTCGATCGATCCGAAGTTGAAGTCGTGCCCGGGTTCGCGAAAGACGCGCCCCGCGTCCGGCAAGTGATCGGGATACCCCCACACTTCGTTGCGCAGTCCGAAGAAGATGACGGTCGAAACCTTCGGATCGTAGCGCAGGACGGCGCCGATCTGAGCGTCCATCTGCGGCTGCGCGAAACGTTCGTCGTTCTGGAGCCGCGGAATCACGAGCAGTCCCAAACGCTTCGCGAGCAAGAGCTGATCGGTCGGGATGCCGAGACCTTCGCTATTGAAATAGTCGATCTGCGTGTGCACTTCGATGATCCACGGAAAGCGATCGCGCAGCACGTGGATGCTCTTAGCCATGAAGTGCAGCGGAAGCTGCGTTCGATAGCGCTCGTAGGTAGCACGGTTGGAGACGATGAGATAGACCGCGTTCGGATCGATCTTCCCCGCGCGCGCCAATCCCGCGAGCAGAGGATCGCGCAGCGTCGAAAGCTGCGCTTGCGAGACGAGCGCTCCACCGGTAGCGACGTAGGCTTTCCCGTCGCCGCCGATATCCGAGCCGAGCTCTTCGGTCAGCGCCAGCGACGTCAATCCTGCCCGGCGTAACGCGATGAGGAATGCAGCCGGATTATAATCGTACGACCGCGCGAGCTGGATGAAGTCGGCGTAATCCATGGCGATCTCGACGCGCCGCGCGTGCAGCTCCGCGCGCAACCGGAAGGCCGCTACGGCCAGACACGCCAGCAGCCCTACCGCCAGCACGACGAGCGCGAATCGCGCGCGTGAATCCCTTATCACCCCTACTCCGTTTCACGTCGGAAAACAAGAGGCCTCGCCGTAGGCGAGGCTCTTGCCGTCGCGTATGCGGTTGCCCGCATACCGGGTGTGGGCGACGTCTGCTTCGTTCGCTCGGGGCCGGCGGCGCCCACGAATCCGCCGACGAGCTTCGTTGACGAAGGGCTCCCCTTCGGGGAGGGCTATCCTACCCCTTCCAGTGCGGCGGCCTTTTTTCGAGGAAGGCGCCGATCCCCTCCTGCGCCTGTTCGGCCAGCGCGTTGCGCGTCATTACGTCCTTCGTATAGATGTAGGCGTCGCGCTCGGAGCGATCGATTTGCTCGTAGAACGCGCGCTTGCCGATGCCGATAACCGCACCGCTCGCCTCTGCGATGTGACGCGCTAGCGCGAGCACGGTGTCGCGCAACTGCTCGGGCGGAACGACGCGATTGACGAGCCCCCACGCGCACGCGGTCTGCGCGTCGATCGGCGATCCGGTCAGGAGCATTTCCATCGCGCGCTTGCGCCCGACGGCGCGCGTCAACGGCACCATCGGCGTGCTGCAGAAGAGGCCGATGCGCACGCCGGGCGTCGCAAAGGTCGCCTCCGTCGACGCGACGGCGAGATCGCAGGCTGCAACCAACTGGCATCCGGCAGCCGTCGCGATGCGCTCGACCTCAGCAATCACCGGCTGCGCAACGTCGTGTATCGCCTCCATCAGGCAGACGCAGGCATCGAAGATCTCGCGGTACGCGTCCTCGTCGCGCCCGCGCAACTCGCTCAAGTCGTGGCCAGCGCAGAACGCCGAGCCTTCGGCCGCGATGACGATGACGCGCACGCTCGCATCCTTGCCGAGCTCGCGTAAACGCTCCGTCAGCTCGCGCATCATCGCGAGCGACAACGCATTACGTCGCTCCGGACGCCGCATCGTGAGAACGGCGATGCCGTCTACGTGCTCGATCCCGGTGAGAACGCGCTTATCTGCTTCCATTGAACTCCTCGTTTGCATTGAACCTCTTGGTGTCCGCAGCTTGTCGTAGCGAGCCGTCTGCAGCTTGTCGTAGCGAGCCGTCTGCAGCTTGTCGTAGCGAGCCGTCCGCAGCTGGCCATGGCGAGCCGTCCGCAGCTGGTCATGGCGAGCCGTCCGCAGCTTGTCATGGTGAGCGTAGCGCGAGCGCAGCGAGCGCGAAGTCGAACCACGCTGCACGACCTTTGCTATGCTCAGGATGACAAATCTGGTGGGCGATGCAGGGCTCGAACCTGCGACATCCTCCGTGTAAGGGAGGCGCTCTCCCAGCTGAGCTAATCGCCCTCGAGAGAAGGTTCTACCTCGGGAGGCTTGCGATCTTCCTTTGGAGATACGCGACTGCGGCGCGCAGCTGCGCGTCGCGATCCAGCTCGCCGAAGCGGGCGTCGCGGTTTTCGTCGACGGAGAGATCGGGAGCGATGCCGCGCAGATTGATGTCGCGGTGCCGCGGCGTCAGGTAATGCGCCGTGGTGATCTTGATCGCCGCTCCATCCGGTAGCTCGGTCAGCGTCTGCATGACGCCCTTGCCGAACGTCTTCGTCCCGATGAGCGTTGCCACGCCGTCGTCCTGCAGGGCGCCGGCCGTGATCTCCGAGGCCGATGCCGTATAGCCGTTCACGAGCACCGTCATCGGCAGCGCGGACTGTGCTTGGTTATCCGAGTGATACGTCGTCGAACGGTCGCCGCGCTCTTCCACCGTCAAGATCGCTTGATCGCCCACGAAGTGCGAGCTGATGTCGAGCGCCGAGTTCACGTAGCCGCCGGTATCGTTCCGAAGGTCGAGTACGAGCGCGCGCGCACCCTGCTCGTGCAGACGCTGCAGCGCTACGTTGAACTCATCCGGCGTCGCGCGCCCGAAGGCGATGACCCACACGTAGCCGATGCCGCCCGGCAGCATCTTGAAGACGACCGTCGGCGGCTGAACTTCAGAACGCGTGATCGTAATGGAGCGCGGGGTCGCCGCCGCAGAGGACGCAACGTCGATCGTCACGGGCGTTCCCGCCTTCCCACGCAGGAGACTCCTCACGCCGTCGACCGACATGCCCTTCGTCGACGTTCCGCCCACCGAGACCAAGAGATCGCCGATGTGCAGGCCGGCGCGATCGGCCGGAGTGTTCGGAAGAACGTACGCGAAGCGAATATACGACGAGACGGGATCCTGCTCGACGAGCACGCCGATGCCCGAGATGCGCTGCGGATCGAGCGCGTCGTTGAACGCGCGGTACTCTTCGGGCGTCATGAACTCCGTGTAACGGTCGTCGAAGGCGCCGGCCATGCTCGCGATCGTCGCGTACGCATACTCCGTGACGTCGCCGTGCGCGGCCGTTGCCGTCGCTTCGATCGCTTCGTCGAGATCGCTCAGCGCGCGTGCGTCGTCGCCGTCGTCGCGCACAACGGGAACGTCGGCGTTCGCACCGTGCTTGCGCGCGTAGTCGAGCAGTCCCGCGCGCGCCGCATCGAAGATCTGCTGGGCGCTAAGCTGGCGGTACGCGGTCTGCTCCAGCAGGTGGAAGCTCTCGTCGACGTCTTGCGCGGCTTTCGCAGAGAGTTCGGTCTGCGCGACGGCCGGATGTGCGGCAAGGGAGACGAGCGCAAAAAGTACGATATATGCGGCGCACAAGAGGCGTCGAAAGCGCATCGGCATGACGTTGATGAGTATTGGCACCGGCGCGCTCGATTCCTCGACCGCGGCGCTACGCCGCCGCGCGACGGAGCCGATCCATGATCGCGAGCCCGAGCCCCCGTTCGGGCACCGGCTCGACGTCGATGCGCTCGAGGCCCAGCGCGTCGAGCTCGTGAAGCAGGTCGAACAGGTGCGCCGCCGCTTCGGTGAGGTCGCCGCTCGAAGAGAGCACGCGCACGGCCGAGTACCCCTGCGGAGCGTGCGTGAATGCGAGGTATCCCGCTGCGGAACGCTCGGTCGCAGGGACGTCGTCGCTCGAGGCGATGCGCAGGCGTGTCGCCGGTGCGTAATGGTGCGCCAGCCGCCCCGGCGCGAGCGGCGCACCGCCTTCGTCCACCACGCGCTCGAGCGGGCCGGTGACCGCTTCGATCTCCTCTACGGCGATCGCGCCGGGGCGCAGCAACGCAAGATGCGGTTCGAGGCGCACGATCGTCGATTCGATTCCGAGCTGCGTCGGGCCGGCGTCGAGAATGCACTCCACGCGCTGCCCAAGCATCTTTTCGACGTGCTGCGCGCGCGTCGGCGTCAGGCCACCGAAGCGGTTCGCGCTCGGAGCGGCGATCGGCGCGCCGGTCTCCCGCAAGAGCGCGAGCGCGACCGGATGCGACGGCATGCGCACCGCCACGCTCGGCAAGCCGGCGGTAACGATCCCGGGGACGGCGTCGCGTCGCGACAGCACGATCGTGAGCGCGCCCGGCCAGAAGCGCCGCATCAGCTCGCGCGCGAGCGGTGAGATCTCGCGCGCGATAAGCGCGAGCATCCCTTCATCGCCGACGTGCACGATGAGCGGATCGAACGAGGGCCGCTCTTTGATCTCAAAGATGCGCGCCGCCGCGCGAGCATTCAGCGCGAGGGCGCCCAGGCCGTAGACCGTCTCGGTCGGGAACGCGACGACGCCGCCGGCGCGCAGGCTCTGCGCGGCGCTGCGAATGTTCTGCGGAGTCGCGGGGACGACGGCCATGCGTGCAAGAGTATGCCTTTCTTCGGCGTATGCCCTACGCGCAGACGGGAGAGCGCCGGTATCGCGACGTCTCCTATCCGGCGCGCGCGGTGCTCAGCGCCGCATCCTCCGCACGCACTCGCCACGTTAGCAAGAGCGCATTCAAGAACGTGAACGCACCTGCGATCCAATACGCGCCGAACGCCGCCGGAAGGAGCGCGATCTCGAGCACGACGATCGCGTAGTTGGGGTGGCGCATGATGCGGTACGGCCCCGCGCGCACGAGCGGAGCGCCGGGAAGCACGATCAGGCGCGTCGTCCAGCGCGGTCCGAGCGTCGCGAGGACCCAGACGCGCGCGAGCTGCAAGAGCGCGTAGCAGCCTACGAGATACCAGTTCACCAGGGCACCGGCCGGAACGAAGTACGCCATCGCGAGAAACCACCCCGCGTGCAGCGCGATGAAGAACGGGTGCTGCCGCGCGGCGATCTCGATTCCTCCGCGAGCGCGCAGCGCGCGCGCGTTGCGCTCGGCGTACGCGACCTCCGCCACGCGTTGCGCGCCGACGAGCGCGAGGATCGCGTAGACGGGAGAGACGCTCATCGTTCGAGCGTGACGAAGCCGGCCGTGAAGCCGGGGCCCATCGCCGTCACCAGCGCGCGATTCCAACCGTCGCCGAGGAGCGCGCCTCGGCAGAGCGCGCGCTCTAGAACGAAGAGCACGGTTGCGGAAGACATATTTCCGTACTCGCGCAGCACCGAGCGCGAGTCGTCGAGCGCGCCGGGCGAAAGTCCGAACGCGCGCTCGAGCGCGTCGAGCACTTTTACGCCGCCGGGATGGGGAATGACGCGGTCCACGTCCTGCATCGTGAGGTTCCGTTCCGCGAGATACGCGTCGAGCACGCCGCGGAAACGCGTTGCGACCAGCGTCGGTATATCCCGCGAGAAGACCGCTCGCAATCCGTCGGCCGCGACGTCCCAGCCCATGACGTCGAGCGTATCTTCGAAGAGGTACTCGCCGGAGGCGACGACTGCCGGACCGCGTGCCTGCGTCGAGATCAGCGCGGCTGCCGCGCCGTCGCCGAAGAGCGCGTTTGCCACGATGTTGCTCTTCGTGACCTCTTCGCGCCGAAACGAGAGCGTGCAGAGTTCGACGACGAGAAAGAGCACGGTCTTCCCCGGCATGTCGCGAGCGACGCTCGCCGCACGCGCGAGTCCGAGCGCGCCGCCCGCGCACCCCAGGCCGAAGATCGGCAAGCGGCGGACGGTGCGAGGAAATCCAATGCGCTCCACGAGCAGCGCGTCGAGGCTCGGCGTCGCGACGCCGGTCGTCGAGACGGCGACGATCGCGGCGACGTCGCCGATGCGAGATCCCGCACGCTCGAGCACGTCGGTCGCGGCTCGCTCGAGCAAGCGCACCGCGCAATCGAGGTAGACTTCGTTGCGGTCCTTCCAATCGTGCGGCTCGTAGTACCATTCGACGGGCACGCACGAATAGCGGCGCTGGATGCCGCTGTTCTCGAAGACCGGCAAGAGACGTTGCACGAGCGCCTCGTTCGCGAAGATCGCGCGCACGCGCTGCGCGACGTCGTCCTGTTCGAGAACGTATGAAGGCACGCTGGTCGCGATCGCCGCGAGCCGAGGAACGCAAGGCATTCGGGAGCACTATTCGGCATCGCGCATCCGACTGCCCATCTGCCTTGCCTCGACCATGGAATTATGGGATAGTATCTGGAACCGGACGTGTTCCGTTTCCGGCCTTGTTCCGTTTAATGAAGAGGAGAGAGGACCATAGCGGGTTCCAGAAATAGACGGCGCCGCCCCGAGCCGCGCGTGCCGAAAGCGCCCACCCAAGACACGAAAGAGGCTCCGCTCGAGGTCTTCGGCACCATCAAGCAGGTCTTTCCGAGCACGACCTTCTCCGTCGAGCTGGACAACGGGCACGTCATCCTCGCGCACATCGCCGGGCGCCTGCGGCGCCATCGCATCAAGATTCTTCCCGGCGACCGCGTAGACGTCGAGATCTCGCCGTACGATTTAACGAAGGGACGAATCGTCTATCGCTATCGTGCCGGCGAAGCCCGCCGCACCTGATCCGCGACAGACGCTTCTCACGTGGGCTCGCGCTCACCATGACAAGCTGACGCTATTGCTTGTTACGCTGCGCAGCGCCGCATGCTATTGCTTTGTCATCCTGAGCGTAGCGAGCACGAAGTGCTCGCGAAGTCGAAGGACGGCGCAAGGGTCTTGCAGCATGGTTCGACTTCGCGCTCGCTGCGCTCGCGCTACGCTCACCATGACAAGCTGATGCTATCGCTTACTACGCTGCGCAGCGCCGCATGCTACTGCTTGTTACCCGGCGCAGCATGCTACTGCTTGTTACCCTGCGCAGCGCCAATGCTATTGCTTGCTAAGAAAATCGGGCGGCTAAATCAAACCTTCCCTAGGTCTCTCGCGGAGCGAACGCGTTATAGATCGCGGCGAAGATGGCGCCGGTAACTCCGGCGCATACCATGACGGCCGCGATCGCCAAGAGAATCCACGCGATGATGGGCCAGCCGCCGGCCTGAGCCTGCTGCATCATCATGCCGTGCATCCAAGGATACGCGCCCGGCATTTGTGGGTGGCCTTGACCCGTACCGGCCATCCACTGCCATCGCGCCATGTGGAAAGGAATCGAGAGGAGCACCATGACGAGCGCCGTCAGCGCTGATGCAAACATGGTGGCTCGTATGCTGAGTCTCATGACCCAGAGTACGAGGCCGCCGAGCGAGCGCCTGCACCCCGGCGCATTGCGGGGGCGTAGGCGCTCGTAATCGCTTCGGCGGATGCCTCAGGGCGTACGCACGTGGTACTCGAAGTCGAGGCGGAACGTCTGCGGCGGAGCTTGGATGAGCGTCGAGAGGATGCTGCCGAGCCCCGCTGACGATTCGCCGATCTGCGGAATTCCGGCGTTCGGCTCCGGCAAGTTTGCGTACGTGTCCATGTTGAAGACGTTCTCCGCTGCGAGCTGAACGTCGAGCGTCCGCGTTACCGGGCGCCGTATCGCAAAGTTGAAATAGACGAACGGGGGAAGGTTGTACGTATTATTCTTTCCCTCGAAATCTGCGTCGAGTTGAAAGTACGTGTGGTCGGGCGTGATGTATTGCAGTCCGCCGTACGCCTTCAGGTACGGAATGCATACCTCAGAACCGCCGTTGCTGCACTGTTGCACGCCGTTCGCGGGCTGAACGTACGCCGTCGGCGACGTGTAGAACTGTCGCGGTACGCCTTGAACGATCGAGCGCGTGAGCGCCCCCGCGACGAAGAAGCCGAGCCCGAGCGGCGGCTCGTAGTTGTACTTCAGCGCGGCTTGCTGGACTGAGAGGTCCGCAATGTTGACCGGCTCGTTGATGAACGAGTAGAGCGGCGAGGTCGAAGGCGTCGAGATCGTTTCGAAGACGTTGTGGATTTGGATGTCGGAGAGATCGATGCTGAAGATGCTATTCCCGAAGCCGCGGTCCATGCCGAGATCGAACTCGCTGGCGACCTCCGGATTGAGGAAGGGATTCTTCAGCGTAAACGTTCCGAGCGGAGCGGTCGCCGATCCTCGCGTGATGAACGGAATGCCGCTGACGAGCGATGCGAACGGAAACGTCGCCGACGTGCCCCAGGAAAGCCGGTACGAAACGCGCGCTTGCGGTTGATAGACGAGCGAAAGATGCGGATCGAATCGGTTGGTCGTGCGGTTGAGCGGAGCGGTCGACGTCCTGTGACCGGAGAGCGCGATGGCCTGAACGCCGTGAAGCGCCCACGCCGTGCCGTAGAGGCCGGCTTTGAACGTCAGATCCTGCGTCAAGGCGAACTCTCCGACGAGCGACACGGTATTGAACTTCGACGTCGTGTCGGGGACGACGACGTCTGCCGGGCTGTTGTAGTACGCATACGTTTCGTCGCCGTGATAGTCGTACGTCGCCTCGATGAAGCTGCCGCCGAACGGATGGATGAAGGTCATGGTGCCGCCGGCGAGCTTGTCCGACTCGAGCACGCTGAACGGACCCTGCAAGCACTCCGTTTGCGTTGCGCCCCTCGGGCCGACGATACCGTAGTTCGGTCCGCGCGTGCACGTGGACGACGGCGCGGTGTTCGGGTAATAGAACTGCGGGTAGTTGATCTCGCCGGAGCCGTCGATGATGCGCGCGATGTTTCCGGCGTACGGGCGAATGAGCAGCGTGTTGTCGCCGATCGCCGTGCGGAACTCGCCGCTGAAGAGCGGCTGATTGTTATAGACGTTCGATCCCGGATAGAAGATGAAGCCGTTGATCGTTTTGCCGACGTATTGAGAGTCGTACGGATTGGTGCAGATCCTGCCGCCGCTCAGGCAGGGCGTGATGAGCATGTTCGAAGCATACTGGCCGTACGCCGTACCTTGGGGCTGATAGCCGGCTTGCGAGCCGGTGAAGCCGATCTCAAACGACGTCACCGGAGAAAAATCGTATTCGAACTTGATCAGCTCGCCCTTCGTGAAGAGCGATCCGTTCAGGTTGCCGCAGAATTGGATGATGCCGGTGCTGCCGGGTCTGTTGTCGAGGCTCGGGCTGTTCGGCTTCACGGTGCAGCCGTAATGGAGATAGTACGGCCCGTTGTTGGCGGCGTATCCCGCGCCGAGCACGTAATGGAACTTGCTGCCGAGCGAGCCCGTCGTCAGGATATCGTACGACTGCGATCCGAAGTTGTCATCGCCGTAAACCATGTCGTACGTCGTGCCCCGCGTGAAACCGGGCGTCAAGAGGTTGACGGTTCCGCCGATTGCCGATCCGGCAAAGGGCGTCGTATTGCCGGGGCCCGACTCGGCTTCGACGCTACCGATCATCCACGAGCTGAAGAACTGGGAGAACCACACGCCGTACCGGCCTGCCGAGAGCGGGTGGCCGTCGAGCAAGATTTGGGTCTCGTAGGGTTGCGTTCCGCCGAGCGAGATCGACGTATTCGGCGACGAACTGCCGTGCTCGACCACGGCGTTTGGAATGCGCTGAATGACGTTGTTGATCTGCGGGTTCGCGAGCGTCGTGAACTCCGAACGCGTCTCGAACGTGAGCGCCGCCGCACCCGTATTGATGGAGCTGTGCGCGGAGGCGTTCACGCGCGCGATGGTCCGCAGCGAGCTAAGCGACGCCGGAACCAGCGTGACCGCTACCGGCGTCGTGCCGCCAACGAGCAACACGAGGTTGGCAATCGTCGCGGGAGCGTATCCGCCCTTATTGACGTCGAGGCGATAGATGCCCGGCGCAACGCCGGAGATGGAGAAGTTGCCCTGGGCGTCGCTCGCCGTCGAACGTGCCGTAGGACCGCTCAGAATGATTTGCGCGCCCGCAATCGCCACGCCGCCCGACGATCGCACACTTCCTTGTACGGTCGACGTCCCGTTTTGCGCCGATACGGCGATCGGACAAACGAATAATAGGGAAATAAAAATAAGACTCCAGCGTAGCATCGGCTTTCCTCCGCAGCAGCAGTAAAGTACTTGACTGATAACCGCACGCTTGCGTCGATTCCTATGTGCCACACCTTTGGCATGTACCGCGGCCGTCTGCAAGACGGCGGCGGCAGGAGTTGCGCGCCGGCAAACCGTGAGAACCGGGCATGCACGCGTATCGCCGCAGCGCTCTGGTCGTGGCGTTCCTCGCGCTCGCGCTGGCGCCGGCAATCGCCGCAACGTCGCTCAGGCCGGCCCTCCACGGCGATTTCGCGCACTACACGTTTGCGCTGACGTGGCAGCCGGGCATCTGTTCTACGGACGGAGGGTGCCTGCGCGACCAGCCGCGACGTCCGCTCATCGGGCTACACGGCCTCTGGGCGTCGCGACCGCAGCAGTTGATCCGCAGCGGCGTCACCGATCCGCAATGGTGGTCCAAGGGATGCGATTACTACGTTCGCAGCAGCGCGCCGCCCCGACTCGATGCAGCTCTGCAGCGAGCACTCGGCGACGTCATGCCGCATTTCACGCACAGTCTGCTCGTCCACGAATACGACAAGCACGTGCAGTGCTTCGGCTTCGACCCGGCGGCGTTCTTCACCACGGAGCTTGCGATGCGTCACGCCGTCGCCGAGAGCGCTTTCGGGCGATATCTCATGGCGCAGACGGGGCACACGGTCGCGCACGCTGCCGTCGCCAATCGCTTCCGTCTGGCGTTTTCGACCGACAAGCGCGGCTCGCTGCAGCTGCAATGCGGACGAAACCGAGCCGGGCAGACCGTCCTGACGCAGTTCTGGATCACGATCCGGACCAGCGAGCTCGGCGCCTTCCCTCGCGGCGTTTCGCTCGTCGACTCGCCCGTGAATGAGGATACGTGTCCGGCGACGTTCCGCGTTCCGACGTGGCAATAATCGAACTTCACGACTTCTTCGCAATTACGTCGGCGTCGTATTGGTATTCTGGGGACGGATGAACGCTTCGCTTCCTTCATATGCCGACGCTCCCCGCATAGTCATTTGGGAGATGACCCGGGCGTGCGCGCTGGCGTGCCGCCACTGCCGAGCCGCGGCGATACCTCGTCGCAACGATCTCGAGCTCACGACGACGGAGGCGCTCGCGCTCGTGGATGCAGTCGCCGAGTGCGCTCCGGCGGCCTTCATCTTAACGGGGGGCGATCCGTTCATGCGGGCCGACGTCTCCACGATCGTCGAGTACGCCGTAGTCCACGGCCTGCGCACCGCCGTTTCGCCGAGCGCGACGGGTAAGCTTACGCCCGCTTCCCTGCGCGCGTTGTTCGCTGCCGGCTGCCGGCGAATCTCTCTGAGCCTCGACGCGCCCGACGCTCTCTCACACGACGACTTCCGAGGCGTGCGCGGCTCCTTCGAGCGAACCTTGCGCGGCATGCGCGCGGCTCGCGATGCGGGGCTCGAAGTGCAGATCAATACCACGATATCGCGCTTCAACCATACGCGCATCCAGGAAATGGCCGACGTCCTGCGCGGACTGGATATCGTTCTCTGGAGCCTCTTCTTTCTCGTTCCGGTCGGCCGTGCGACGGAACGCGACGTGCTGGATGCCTCCGAAACCGAGAACGCCTTCGCGCAGCTGCATCGGCTCGCGGGCGAGCTTCCGTTCGATCTCAAGACCACCGAAGCGCCGCACTACCGCCGCTACTTGCTGCAGCACGGCGATGAAGCGAGCCTCGCCCGACGCATCCCCGCGATCGGCGACGGAAAGGGATTCGTCTTCGTGTCGCATCTCGGCGAGATCTGTCCGAGCGGCTTCCTTCCGTACGTCGTCGGCAACGTTCGCACCGATCGCCTCCTCACCGTCTACCGCGATCATCCGATCATGCGGCGCCTGCGCGCCCCCGATACGTTCGTCGGAAAATGCGGAGTTTGCGAGTACCGCCAGATTTGCGGCGGGTCTCGGTCGCGCGCCTATACGATGACGGGCGACGCGTTCGCGAGCGAACCGACGTGCGCGTACGTCTCTCCGGCGTGGAATGCCGTCGCGGCGTCCTGATGCTAAACGTCACCAAGCTCCTGTGTAACGTCGAACAACCGATGGATGCGCTGCGCTACGGCCAAGGTGCCGGCGCACCGCGCAGCGCTCGCGATCGCAAGCCGGTGGTCGTCTGGAACGTCTCGCGGACGTGCAATCTGCGTTGCGAACACTGCTACAGCGATTCGCGCGCCGACAAGTACCCGGGCGAGTTGACGCACGAGCAAGGGCGCGCGCTTCTGGAAGATTTGGCCGGCTTCGGCGTTCCGGCGGTTCTGCTCTCGGGCGGCGAGCCGCTCGCACGCGCGGATACGCTCGAGCTCGCGACCTACGCGCGATCGCTCGGCCTGAAGCTCACGCTTTCGACCAACGGAACGCTCATCGACGAGGCGCGCGCCGCGCGCATTCGCGAAATCGGATTTGCCTACGTCGGCATATCGATCGACGGCATCGGCGAAACGAACGACCGCTTTCGCGGGGTCTCCGGCGCATTCGACCGAGCGATGCGAGGCATTCGCAACTGCAAGGCCGTCGGCCAAAAAGTCGGGCTCAGACTGACGCTGACGCCCTGGACGGTGCGGGATCTCGACGCGATCTTCGATTTGATCGCCGCCGAAGATATCGAGCGCGCCTGTTTCTATCATCTCGTACCCACGGGGCGCGGGCGCGTGGCCGAGAGCCTGAGCGCCGAGGACACGCGCCGTGCCGTCGATACGATCTTCCGCAGAACCGTGCAGTTTTGGCGAGACGGCCGGACGCGGGAAATCCTGACCGTCGACAATCACGCCGATGCCGCATACCTCTACCTGTCACTGCTCAAGGAGGACTCCGCGCGCGCGGCGAGCGCGCTCGAGGCCCTCTTGTGGAACGGCGGGGGTGCCAACTCCTCCGGCATCGGGATTGCAGACGTCGACACGCAGGGCAACGTCCATCCCGATCAGTTCTTGCAGAGCGTCACGCTCGGCAACGTCAAGGAGCGGAAATTCAGCGCGATTTGGACCGACGAGAGCAACGCCACGCTTGCCGCCCTGCGCGACCGGAAGGGTCGTCTGCACGGGCGCTGCTCCGTTTGCACGTTCCTGCCGATATGCGGCGGCAACTTCCGCGCGCGCGCGCTCAACGTTCGCGGCGACCTGTGGGCCTCCGATCCCGGCTGCTATCTGAGCGACGCGGAGATCGGCGTCGCGTAGCGCATACGCACGATGTTCTCGGCGCTCGGCCGCGTATTGCAGACCGTGCTCGGCAGTCCGTAAGCGCCGGCGCAAACATCGCTGTCGCAGGCGGCAGGCCGTATCCGTAGTTCCGTAGGACTCATCGCACGATGAGCGATACCCTCGCGATTCTCGTCGGAGGCGGACCGGCACCCGGCATCAACGGCGTCATCGCCTCGGCAGCGATGGAAGCGTTCAAGTGCGGGCTGCGCGCGATCGGGATCTACGACGGCTACAGCGACCTCGCCGCCGGCCGCGAGCCGCAGACGATCGAGCTCACCTTCGATCGCGTGTCGCGCATCCACACCGCCGGCGGGTCGATCCTGCGAACCTCGCGGACGAATCCCGCTCAAGACGAGGCGACGCTCGATCGCTGCGTCGCATCGCTCGCCGCGTTGCACGTTCGTTATCTCGTTTGCATCGGCGGGGACGACACGACGTTCGGTGCGGCGAAGATCGCCGAGAAGACGCGCGGGCGCGTGGGGATCGCCACCGTGCCCAAGACGATCGATAACGATCTTCCGCTCCCCGATAACGCGCCGACGTTCGGCTTCGAAACGGCCCGGTCGGTCGGCGCCGATATCCTCGAGAGCCTCATGGAGGATGCGCGCACGACGGCGCGCTGGTACGTCGTGATCTGCATGGGGCGCAAGTCGGGGGCGTTGGCATTAGGGATGTGCAAAGCCGCGGGCTCGACGCTCGCCGTTCTCCCGGAAGAGTTTCCCGAGCATACCGACCTCCAGTCGGTCGTCGATACGATCGTCGGAGCGATCGTCAAGCGGCGCTCCGTCGGCCGGCAGCACGGCGTCGCCGTCGTCGCCGAGGGAATCGCCGAGCGTCTTCCGGGCGAAGCGTTCACGGCTCCGGAGAACGTCGGGCGCGATTCGTTCGGCAATATCCGTCTCGCCGACATTCCGCTCGGCGTCGTCCTGCGCGACGCAACGCGCAAGCGCCTCGCAGAGATCGGCGTCGACGCCATCGTGCACGCCAAGGACATCGGTTACGAGTTGCGGTGCGCCAAGCCGGTGCCGTTCGACGTCGATTACACGCGCACGCTCGGTTTCGGCGCGGTGCGCTACCTCATCGGCGGCGGCAGCGGAGCGCTGATCGCGCTCTCCGGCGGCAACGTCCAACCGATCGCGCTCGGCGATCTGCTCGATCCACGGACCGGGCGCATTCGGACGCGCCGCGTCGACACCACGACGGAAGCCTATCGCGTCGCGCGCGACTACATGGTGCGACTCGAGCCACCGGATTTCACCGACGGCGCAAAGCTCGCGGCGTTGGCCGCCCAAACCAATCTGCAGCCGCAAGCGTTTCGCGCGATCTTCGAGCGCGTCGCCTTACCCTGACGCCGCGGCGGGCGTTGTCACACTCGCTGGAGGCTGGGGCACTAGCGGTGGTGATGGAACACACAGCACTTCGACTCAAACGACTCCTCGGCGGCATCGCGCTCGCCACCGTCGCAACGGCATCGCCGGCTTTCGCGGGCGGCGGCGGATCGCTCTCTGCAAACCAAACGTATATCGACGTCAGCGCGCAGGTCACTGCGAGCTGCACGGTTGCGGTCGTCGCGCAACCGGCGACGTTCCAGGTCGTTCCCGGCCAGGCTCTCGGCGAAGAGACCGGCACGCTCGGCGTGAACTGCACGAGCGACACGCCGTACGTTATCGAGCTCGGACCAGGTTCCTACGGCATGGACGGCGCGGCTCCGGCGCGCTACATGTGCAACGCGAACTGCAACGGCACCAACGCGCCCGCCGACGGCATCGCGTATCAAATCTTCCAAGATTCCGCGGAGTCCGCGCCGTGGGGCGACACCGTCGGCACGAACACCGTGGGTGGCACGGGTCGAGGCATGGGATCCGCCGATGCGATCGACGTTCCATTCTACGTCGACTCTCCGTCGGGCCAAACCGTCAGCAACGAGGTCGCAGCGGGATCGGCAAGTTATTATTCCGATCAGGTGCTCGTCACCGTATCGTACTGATCCGTGTTTCTCGCCCTGCTCTTGGCAGCTACCGGCTTCGCCCCTGCGTCGCCGGCGCTGCCGAGATGGCACATCACCGCCAACCGGCTCGACGTTGCGGCCGGCAACCTCGCCGCCGACTTCACGATCGCGAACGACGATCGCATCAACGAGCGCTTCGAAGTCACCGCCTACTCCTGGAATCAGCACGACGGCACCGATACGCGCCGGATCGACGTCGACGACGTCTTGATCTTCCCGCGCCTCGTCGAGCTCGCACCGGGCGAAAGCACGCGCGTTCGCGTCGGGGTCCTCAGAACCGATCCGTCGGTCGAGGCCGACTACCGCATCGCCGTCGAGCAACTCTTCGATCCGCAACCGAATCGCTCGGGAATCCACTTTCTCCTCGCATACAACCTACCGCTGTTCATCGCTCCGGAACGTCGGATATTCAACGCGCGTATCGTCGGTATCTCGGCGCGCTCGAGGAGGCTCCGCATTACCGTCAGCAACGATGGCAACGTTCACGCGTTCATGGCAACCGCGGTCGTGCGATGGCGCGGCGCGTCATCGACGTATCGTCAACCATTCTACGTGTTGCCGCACAGAACGATGGCGTTCACGTTGGTCGTGCATCGCTGCGGTAGCGGCATCGTCACGATCGCCCCGGATAAGGAGTCGCACCTCGAGCCGCTTGCGGCATCGCTCTCGATTCCGTGTCGCTAGTACCCGTCGCGGGGTTCCTGTTTGCGTCTGCCCTCGTTGCTCCGAGCGCGCGTGTTGCGCAACCGGCGCGCACCATCGCCTCCCTGCGCGTCAACGGCGTTCCGGCCGGAGACGTCGTGATCGTTCAAGGGCCGCACGACGTCTACGTCCGCGCGCACGATCTGGCCGACCTGCCCTTTCCGCGCAGGCCGGCGACGACGACGATCGACGGCGACCTCTACGATTCGCTGGGCTCGAGCGGGATCGCCTATACGTACGATCCCGCATCGCTCACGCTCGAGCTCGCGTACCGCGTCTCCACGCGGCAGTACCTCGACGTCAGGGCGCCGCCGCCGCCGTTGTATCGTAACGGCTCGTCCGCAACGATTGCGTACTCGGGAGCACTCCAACGCGGCGGACCGCCCGCGTTGTCGGAGCGCATGACCTTCGCCATGCCCGGTGGCATAGCGCGCCTGGGATTTGCGAAGATCGACGGCGTCGCCTATCGCACCGACCTCGACGCCGCCTTCTACGAGAAGGGACAGAACGGCGAGATTCTTCTCGGCGACCAAATGCTCGCGAGCGGCGGCGTTTTCCCGTCACTCCCCATCTTCGGCATCGGGGTGACGCACGGCACGTTGATCCGCACGAGCGCGCAGCGCGCGCCATTCGAGCGAATCTGCGGAACGCTCGCAGACCCGACGACGATCCGCATCGACGTCGAAGGCGAGGAGCCGATCGACGTTGGGCTCGAGCCGGGGCCCTTTTCGATCGACGGCATCCCGGTTGCAGCGCACGTCGGTGCGACCGACAACGTCACGCATCTCCCCGCGCAGATCGCCGTTCGGTTGCCGCTCGACGCGCAACTCCTCGCACCCGGATGGCACGAGTTCACCGTCGCCGCGGGCGTCCCGCGAACGTGCATCTATGCATGCGCGACCTATCGCGGCTTCGCCGTCGGCGGCTCGATGCTCGCCGGCGATACGCCATCGCTCTCGAGCGGGCCGCACGCGGAGTATTTCGACGGCCGCATTGGCATCGGCTACGACGTCGTAGACGCGAATTCCGACCGCGCGCTCCGGCTCTCCGTGGGGTTCGGCCCGCTCGACGGAACGCTCGTCTCGTACGTGCAGCGCGCCGGTCCGTTCTCCTTCGGTATCGGCTACGGCGCGAACGGCGCGCCGGCCTTCGGCGAGAACGCGCGGCTCGCCATGCAACGGCGCACGACGTACGAGACCGCGAGCGCCGCCTATCGCACGCTACGATTCCAGTACGAGTTTTCAGACGGCCAACGATCCGGCAGCGTGCAATCGTACGACCTCATCGAGCGCGTACGCGCCTTTCGGACCACTTTGCAGCTCGATCTTCGCGATCGGCGCGTGCGCGGGCAAAGCGGCAACGTGTCGCTGGGGATTCTCCTCCCCCTCGCGATGAGGCAGTGGCGCGACACGACCCTGCTCGGCACCACGATCGGCGACCATCAGGGGCGCGCCGCCGTACTCTCGTCGGAAATCAACACGCCCAGCGGGCTCGAGATCGGCGGCACGAGCGACGCGTTGCACGCTTCGTACCTTTCTGATGCGATCGAAATCTCTAGCTCGAGCGCCGGCACGCTCGCGATCTCCGGCGCTCTGGCCTTCCTCCACGGCGTGCATCTCCTACGCGATGCAGAGGCCGGCTACGCCGTCGCCGTGGGCCGGCCCGGCGATCTCATTGCCGACACGGACGGTCGCGTTCACACGGTGGGCGCCGGATCGGCCTCCGCGTTTCCACTTCCGTCGAGCAATCGACCGACTGGCGTAACCACGATAGAGCGCAACGTCACCGTAGACGGGAGCGCGGCGCTCTCGGTCTCGCACGTCTATCCTGCGCCGGGTGCGGGCACGCTCATCCTCATCACGCACGCGCGGCTCTTCGCCGTTATCGGCACGGTCGCGGGCTCCACGTGGCGCTTCGGCACGATCGCGCTCGCAAACGGCGCCCGCTCGCCCATTGGCTCCGACGGCATGTTCTACTTCGAAGGTCTTTCTGCAGGCAGCTATCGCGCGACCATCTCGGGGCGCGACGGTTCGTGTACCGCGAGCGTCGTCGTGCCGCTCTCAAGCGAGCGACAGATTGATATCGGATCGCTATCCTGTGCGCCGGTTCTTCGCCGTTGACTCTTACGGCTGCCGCCGCATATAGGAGGCGTGGCGTTGCTTCTCGCGCGGCGCCCTAACAGCCTAAAGGAACTGCAACGCGAAAGTTGCACACCACGGCATGAAACCGTCTGGAAAATGCGCGATCGTCACCGGAGGCGATACGGGGATCGGAGCGGCGATCGTGCGCGCTTTGGCGGCCGAAGGCGTTGCCGTCGTCATCGATTACGTCAACGACCCGCTGCCTGCGCGAGCCCTCGCCGAGGAGCTTTCGCGAGCCGGGCATAGCGCAAGCGTCTGCGCCGCAAACGTCGGCGACGCGGACGACGTCGACGCGTTGATCGCTCATGCGGTAACCGTTTTCGGCGGCCTGGACATTCTCGTCAACAACGCCGGCATAGAATCGCGCTATCCGTTCGTGGAGACTCCTAACGACGTATGGCAACGGGAAATCGCGGTGAATCTCACCGGGCCGTTTCTCTGCGGCAAGGCGGCGGCGAAACAGATGATCGGCCAAGCCCGGGGCGGTCGCATCATCAATATCTCGTCCATCCACGAAGACGTCGCCGCCCCGACGAACGCGCCGTACTGCGCGGCCAAGGGCGGGCTGCGCATGCTCATGCGCACGATGGCCGTCGAGTTAGCGCCGCACGAGATCACCGTCAACAACGTCGCTCCGGGCGCAATCGATACGCCGATGGATGCGGCGACGAAAAGCAATCGACGGCTGGACGAGGCGCTTCTTCGCGAGATCCCGCTGCACCGCTGGGGAAAGCCCGAGGAGATCGCCGACCTCGTCGTGTGGCTTTGCAGCGAATCGGCCTCGTACGTCACGGGAACGACCATGGTGATCGACGGCGGCATGATGCGTCAAGCAGGGTCGTTGTAATGGCCCGCTACGAGATGATCAACCCGTCCGCCGACGTCTCTCTCGGAGCCGCGGACAATGCATCGTTCGCGTACGTCCTGGACGACGATCAGATGGCGCAAGGCAGCACGCTTGGGGCCGCGCGCTGTTATGTGATGATACGGCCGACCGGCGCGATTGAGAAAGTGTACTCATCCGATGCCGGCTACGATCTCTTCGGCGCGACCTGCGTGCGGCTTTGGGATCGGCGCAGCAAGATCCGTCTCGCGAGCCGCCGCGGTGAGTTTCACATCCATCCCGAACGGCAAGACCATCTCTACGAGCTCGATAACGGCGTACGCGTCCACGAGCAGGTCTTCCCCTATAACCACGACGGGGCGGACGGCACCGGCGTTCCCGTACCGGCGGTGTACTATCGGTACCATTTTACGAATAGCTCGCCGTCGCGGGCGTCGTTCGACGCGTACTGCTTTTGCGAGCTGCGGGGAAATACGTCGCACGATGTCGTCGCCGACTTCGATCGCGCGTTGGGCGGGATCGTCGCATGGAATCGTAACACGCCGTCGCAGGTGCGGCTCTTCGCGGCGCTGTGCTCGTTTGATGGCTGGGAAACGAGCGACGACCGGGGGAAGGTCGTGGCGCGGACGTCGCCGGGCGCGCTCGCCGGCGCCGTAACGGCCGTCGGCCCCGAGCCAGTCGCGGCGCTTCACATCGCGATAGACTTGCAACCGGGTGAGGACCGTCGGGTCGACTTTCTCTACGTCTTGTCGGCAACGTCACGAGACGACCTCGTCGCCGCGCGTGCGGCGTGCCCGAACGGGGAGACGGCCCTCGCACGCAGTTCGGCCTACTACCGCAAATACTTATGCAAGTCCATCGTGCGTACGCCCGATCACGACGTGAATCAGGGAGTGCTTTGGGCAAAGGCCAACATGCTTCGCGTCCAGACGTATGCGCCCACCGGATGGTGTTTTACGAACGATCCCACGCGCAGCAGCAATAGCGTGGGACGCGACACGGCGTGGATGTCGTTTGGAGCCGACTACCTGAATCCCGAGTTCGCGCGTGAGTCCCTGAGCGCGTATTTTCGCTTGCAAGAACCCTCGGGAAAGATCGTCGAGTACTACGACATCCGCAACGACAAATCAGAAGACTACGGACTGAACGTCAACGACAACACCCCGCTCGTCGTCATTGCGCTGTGGCACCATTACGCCGTTACCGGCAACGAAGACTTCTTGCGTGCCTGCTATCCTCGTGCCGTTCGAGCCGTGGAGTACCTCCTGTCGCAGCGCAACGAGCAAGGGCTGGTGTGGTGCACGTCGACGAAGACGTCAGATTGGGGCATCATCGGCTGGCGTAACGTGATCCAGAATTACCGTATTAGCGGAGCCTCGACCGAGGTCAACTCGGAATGCTACGCGGCGCTGAAGGCCCTTTCGGAGATGGCCCGTCTCCTCGGCGACGACGCGGCTGCGACAAAATACGAGAGTTCTGGCAATGCATTGCGCGATGCCATCAACACCCATCTCGCCAACCCCGCGAACGGGCTATACTACCTTGCGATCGACGTTGATGGCTCCCGGCGCACGGACGTTACGGCCGATCTCGTCTTTCCGGTGCTCTTCGGCGTAGCGCCCCCGGAGCGCGCCGCGCGAATTATCGGCGCGCTCAACGATGCGGCGTTCTGGACTGACGCGGGCATTCGGACCGTGCCGCGGGACGATTTGATCTACGGGCCAACCAACGGCTATGGCTTGCTCGGCGGCGTATGGGTCGCGGTGACGTATTGGTATGCATTTGCGGCAGCAAAATACAATCCGGCGTTCATGGCAAAGGCGTTGGCGAGTAGCTTTCGTCATTTTTCGATGGATCCGCGACGGAATAATACGGTTCCCGGTCAGTTCTCCGAATGGCTGCACGGTGAAATTCTCGTGAACCAAGGGATGATGTTGTCACCCTGGGATGCGCCGCGCTATCTGTGGGCCGCCATCGAAGGCGCCGCTGGTTTAGACGTGCGCGGCAAGGATGCAACGATCAATCCGTCGCTGGCTGCCGATTGGCGCTGGCTGACGGCTACGAACGTACCGTTCCGCGGAAACGCCATCGCCTGGATTGCCACGCGCATGCCGGACGGCATCTGCGTTCACACGACCTCCGATCTTCTGTCGGACGTGCCGCGGATACCGTATGCCGGCGACGTTACCGACAACGTCAGGGTTACGGATCCCCTCGCAACCCTCGTGGCTTTTGCCGATGGCGATCGCACGATGGTCTTCATCGGGAACTCGGGCCACCAAACGGTCACGACATCGGCATCGCTCGTCACGGTGGCGCACGACCGGCATTCCGTACGGCTATTTTCAACCGTATGGAACGAATGGAGGGATCTCGGTACGCTCGCGAAGCAGACCCTTCTCGATGGAATCGTTGCCGTCATCGATGCCGGCGGGTTCGCCCTCATCGAGATAACGCCGCGCTAGGAACCTAGGAGGCCGTGGTGGATCTCTACGGGCGCACGCTATCGCGGGCGGAACTCGAGCGTCGAATCGGTTCGCTCGCCCAGGTCGGCGGCATCACCGAATATCGCTACTCCGGCGGGCGCTCGGAGGGCGTGCGCGGCATTCGCATCGATACGGGCCGCCTGTGCGTCGAGCTCGTGGTCGATCGCGCGCTCGACGTCGCTCGCGCCACGCTCGATGGCGTACCGTTCGTCTGGCGAAGCGGAAACGATATTGCGTCGCCGGCATACTACGATGCGAGCGGCGACGAGTGGCTTCGGTCGTTCTTCGGAGGCTGGCTTACGACGTGCGGCTTAGCGAACTTCGGCCCCGCCGGTCGGGATCGGTGGGGGGAGTACGGCCTGCACGGGCGGATCGACAACGTTCCCGCATCCGACGTTCGCGCGGAGACTCGATGGGAGGGCGACCGTTGCGTCTTCGACGTGCGCGCGACGCTTCGCGAGAGCAAAGCGCTCAACGCCAGCCTCACCCTGCACCGTCGCTGGTGGACGGAACTGGGCAGCGTGACGATGCATCTCGAAGACCGCGTCGTCAATGAAACAAGCGTGCGCGCACCGCACATGATTCTCTACCATTGCAATGCCGGTTTCCCGCTCGTGGGCCCTTCTGCGCGCGTGCACGTGTCGCACGTCAGCGTGGAGCCGCGCGACGCGCAGGCGCAGGCCGGCCTGGAGGCGTGGGATCGTGGCGCGGAACCGCAGGACGGTTTTGCGGAGCAGGTATTCATCCATGCGCCGCTGGCGTGCGCCGACGGCAAGGCGCGCGCCGCTATCGTGAATCGGAACGCTTGCGACGATCGGGGGCTCGGATTCGAGTTGGCGTACGATCCGACATCGCTGCCGGCGCTGTTCACGTGGCGCAAGCTCGATCGTGGAGATTACGTGATGTCGCTCGAGCCGGCGAATACGCGCGCGATCCAGGGTCGCGAGTACGCCGCCGCTCACGGGTTGCTGCCGTTTCTCGAACCCGGCGAAGAACGCGTCTATCGGCTCGATTTCGCGGCACTCTGCGGCGACGCTCTGCACGCGAGCATCGCCACGATCGCGAGCGCGAACGCAACTGCTGCCGACCATCGATAGATCTCGGAAAGCGATGCATCGCCACTGGTGCGAAGGGCGCCGATAGCGAACGTTCCGAGCCCTTCTCCCGTCATCAGCGCGGCGACCAGGGTACTGGCGACCCGATCTGCGTCGTCGGGCATTGCCGCAAGAGCCAGAGACATCGCGTACGGAAACACGATGCTGCAGGCTATTCCGGCTACGATGAATCCGCCAACGAGTGACGCTCCCGAGTTCCATGCCGGTACGAGCAGAAGCGCGACTCCAATCGCAAGAGGAAATGTTGCGAACGCAAGTCGCGGACGGAGAAACCGGGTCGCAAATGCCGCGGCCAGCCGCGCCCCGGTGAGAGAGAGCCAGAAACCGGAGAGCGCGGCCTCTCCGACCGTGAGCGAGAATCCTCGATCGATATGTACGAACGTCGTTGCCCAACTTGAGAACGCGCCTTCGCAGAAGGCGTAGAGCAACGCCGCGATGCCGAAGAGCACGAGCACGCGGGGGATCGGCCGGCGCGTTCTGGAAATGCGTGCGATCGCGGGCGGCGCCTTCCACCCGTACGAGACGACGAGCACGCACGCGAAGGAAGCGACGAGAATCGCCGGCCACATGGGCCACAGCCCGCCAGCCGCCAGGCCCCCGACGAAGAGTGGCGTGACGGCGGTGCCAAGCCCGGTGAGCACGTTCGCAATCGTCACGGAGCGCGTCGCGCTCGACGAGAGTGTGGACGCCAGTTCGTTCACTGCCGAGAAGTTCAAGCCGAAACCGAGGCCCAACGCGGTCGTGTCGGCGAGGAGCAGGCCGTATGCTGCCTGGTGCGGCAGGACGACCGATAGCATGAGGGCCAGGAGCGCGAGGCTGTTGGCGATGACTCCCAAACGTAGAACGCCGGCCATTCCCCGTCGCCTGGCGAGCGACGGCGTAGCCGCTGCCGCAACGATCGCTCCTAGCGTGAGCGGGACGAACAGCGCGCCGAAGGCCCGCGCATCGATGCCGTAGGGTGCGCGCAAGAACTCCGTCGCGAGTGCCGGCACGAGCGTGAAGGACAAGCCTTGAAGCGTTGCGGCACCGTAGACAACAACGGCGGGGCGACGCGACCGGCGTGTCATCAGAACGATGCCGGATAGCCGGTGATCTCGCGGATCGCTTCGTAGAGCGGTTTCAAGCGCTCGTACATTTTGAGATACACGCGCTCGTAGAGATCGTCGTAGATGCCGCGCGCGCTCGGGCGCGGCTCGAAGACGCGAGACGTACGCGTCATCGTTTGTACGGCGCTCGGAAAATCGGGATACATCCGCAGGCCGACTGCCGCATCGATGGCGGCGCCGAGTCCGGAGGTTTCGTAGACGTGCGGCCGCGCTGCGGGCAAGCCGAAGACGTCGGCCGTCAACTGCATCGCGGCATCGCTCCGAGAGCCGCCGCCAGCGACGCGCAAGCCGGTTATTCGCACGCGACCGCGCCGTTCGATGCGCTCCTTGCCCTCCCGCAACGCGAACGCGAGGCCTTCGAGAATCGCGCGGTAGACGTGCGCGCGCGAATGAACGTCGCCGAAGCCGACGATCGCACCCTTTGCTTCGGGCATCGTGATGCCCGGCGACCAGTATGGTTGCATGACCAGACCCATCGAGCCCGCGGGCGTCGCGTCGACGAGGCGGTCGAGGACCGTCTCCGGCACGCCGAACTGTTCCTGGAACCAGCTCACCATCCAATACCCGCGCGGGATCTGCACCTCAGCGTTGTAGGCATGGGGAATCGCGCCTGGATACGACGGAAGAAGCGGCACCGGTTCGAAGTACCGCTGCGACATCGTGTTGATCGTCGCAGTCGTTCCATAGCTGAGCGCGGCGGTCGTCGGCTCGAGGCATCCGGCGCCGAGCACCTCGCATGCCTTGTCCGCCGCAGCGGCCCCGAGCGGCGTTCCAGCCGGAATCCCGGTCGCTTCGGCGGCAGCGCTCTCGATCTCACCGATGACGCTACTCGGCGGCACGAGTTCGGGCAGCATCGATTGCACGATGCGCAACGCGCTCCATTTCCAGTCCCCGGCGCGCGCCCAGGCAAGCCGCTTGAAGTCGAACGGCACGTACCCAACTTGCGCGCCGGTCGAATCGACGAATCGTCCGCACAGACGATAGATCAAATAGCCCGACAGCAGCACGAACTTGTCGGTCGCAGCCCAGATCGCCGGTTCGCACGCTTCGATCCAGTTGGCTTCGGCTTCGCGCTGGAAGTACGCGATCGTCTCCGCGGCGCCGGCGAGGCGAAAGGCGACGCGCCAGTGCAACGGCAGTCGCGGCACCTGCGGGCTCTGGCGCTGATCGAGCCACGTGATCGCGGGGCGCAACGGGTTCCCCTTGCGATCGAGCGCGATGACGGTCGCGCGCTGC
>DAHXOK010000080.1:0-7232 GCA_027364935.1 Vulcanimicrobiota bacterium
CGCAATTCGGCACCGCTCAAGAAACCGCTACAGCCATGCTCGCCGAGCGCGATCAGCTACAGGCGCGCGTGGCCGAAATCGAAGCCGCCGTAGCTGCACGCGACGCAGCATTGAATGACCTCCGAACGCAATTCGGCACCGCTCAAGAAACCGCTACAGCAATGCTCGCCGAGCGCGATCAGCTACAGGCGCGCGTGGCCGAACTCGAAGCCACCGTAACTGCGCGCGATGCGGAATTGCAGCGTGTCTCGGCTGATAAGGAGCAGCTAGCGTTGCGAATCAAAGAGGTCGAGCAGCAGCTGATTAGTCAGACGGAAGCGCTACTTGCTTCGACGCGTGCCGAGTCCGAACGCATGGCCTTCCTTATCGATACGGTTCAGTCGAGTCGTTTCTGGAAGCTCAAGCGCGCCCTAACTCGCGTTCTCACCTTCCTGCATTTGAAGAAAGTCACCGTAGGCCGCTAAGACCTGCGGCGGCGCGCCGAACGCCGCGACCTTTCCTTCCTGCAGCCACAACGCGAGGTCGCAGCGCTCTCGTACCACATGAAAATCCTGCGTGGCAATGGCCATCGTCGTGCCGTTGCTGCGGAAGTGATCCATCAATGCCAGGCACTTATTTGCGAAGGCGGGGTCACCGACCGCGAGCACTTCGTCCAAGAGCAGCACGTCTGGTTCCACAGCTACCGCCACCGAAAACGCCAGGCGCATGTACATTCCTGTGGAGTACGTATGTATCGGCGCATCAATGAAATCACCGAGCTCTGAGAATGCAATGACTTCATCCATCCGATCTCCGGTCTGGCGGCGAGAAAGTCCGAGCGACAGCAGCCCAACCCGCGCATTCTCGCGTCCCGTAAGGTCCGGGTGGAACCCGACGCCGAGCGCGAGGAGAGCCGACCTAGTTCCACTAACCCGGACCTCCCCCGAATCTGGCCGGCAGACGCCGGCGAGCACGCGAATGAGTGTTGTCTTTCCCGAGCCGTTGCGGCCGACGACACCGAGCGATTGCCCTGGCCCGACGGAAAAGCTCACGTCGCAAAGCGCATCGACAACGGCAACGCCATCTTCTCGCCGTAGATGGCGGACGACGACATCCTTGATCGTCGCGCGTTTTGGGATGTCGGGTATCCGGTAGGTCTTCGAAACACCCGCAGCGAGGAGCGCAGGCGTCACAGGTACTCTCCAAAATGGTCGCGATAGCGGTCGAAGTATCCCATACCGAGGAGTAGGACGAGGATTCCGAAAACAAGAAGAAACGCAAGGGCGCCCAAGGCCGGAGGCGCGGCAGCGTACAAGATGCTGTGGTATACCTCGATCATTGCTGCAAACGGATTCCACGTTAGCAAGAACGCGTAGCGCTCCGGCACCATGGCCCGCGTGTAGAAGATCGGCGCCAGGAAAAAGAACGCGGTAAGCAGGTACCCGACGAGCTGCTGCAGGTCGCGATAGAACGTGTTGAACGTCGCCACGATAAAACTGACCCCCGTAATCGCGAGAAGCTCGCCGATGACCGCGCCTGGAAGGAGAGCGAACGTCCAGCTAAAGTGGCCCCCAAGGACAGGAACGAATGCGATCAAGAGCGCTAACGAGAGAACGAAGTTCACAGCGTTCGAGAGCACCGGCACGAGCACCAGCAGCTCGATTGGGAAGACCGTCTTGCCAACGTACATTCGGCCATCGGGGATTGCGGTGGTCGCTGCCGTTACCGCGCCGATAACCCAGTTCCAGGGGACGAGCCCCGCCAGCACGTAGAGCGGAAAGTGTTCAACGTGAACGCGCAGGTATACAGAGAAAACGAGCGTGTACAGCAGCATGAACAGAACCGGGTTCATGATCGTCCAAGCGAACCCTAACAATGAGTTCCTGTAGCGCAACCTGAGATCGCGCAATACAAGCTCGTAGAGAAGCCAGCGGAAACGGAAGATCGTCGCCCCGGCATACGCCATACTTGTCATTGACTGGCCCTGGGATTCGGCTTGGGTTTTTCCGAAGCCTATGATGCCGTGACGGAAGACCCTGCGGATCACCTAAGGCGTCCAGACGCCCGGGAGCGCCACCTCGATCTTGTCAAGCGATGCGTTGCGAACGTTATCTACCGGGACGACGGAGCCGTTCCCGGTTGCGAGGGCGAGCCATTCCTCCCCGAGCGTCGCGCCGAAGGAAGCGACTGGCCCACGCGCGCACATACGATGATCGGACTCCGCAGGCTCGAGAATATCAGGAACTGCGCGGAGGATGTGCTCCGCTGTGGCGTGCCTGGGGACCTAATGGAAACCGGCGTCTGGCGGGGAGGCGCGGCCATCTTCATGCGGGCGATCCTCGCGGCGCACGGGGTCGAGGACCGCGTAGTTTGGGTGGCTGACTCATTCGAAGGTCTGCCTCCTCCAGACCCAGCGATGTACCCCGCCGATGACGGGCTCGACCTCAGCGCGGTCGACTATTTGCGCGTCCCCCTTGAGGAAGTCCGGGCAAACTTCCTCGCGTATGGCTTGCTCGATGAGCGGGTCCGCTTCGTGCGCGGTTGGTTTCGCGAAACGCTACCCACGTGTGAAGTTGAACGCCTCGCATTGCTACGCCTTGACGGCGACCTGTACGAATCGACGTGGGTGGCGCTGGAAAACTTGTACCCGAAAGTTTCGTCGGGCGGCTACGTCATCATTGACGATTATGGCGCCGTCGAACAGTGCCGCCACGCGACGGAGGACTATCGAAAGTCGCACGGGATCACCGCAGAGCTCACGGCGATCGACTGGACGGGCATCTTCTGGAAGAAGCCCTGAGCTCACGCGGTCAGGCGGAAGATCTCCCGGGAGAGATGTGACGAGGACCTTGTGATGGCTACAATCGAGGACGGCCCCTCAGAAACATAGCAACTTTATGCTGCTGAAAATTCAGCGCGTCGCGCGTGCTCAAGGGATTTGGGCGTTGGCGGTGCGCGCTAAGCGTCGCCTCGAAGCCCATGCGCGCCAATTCATCAGCGCGTGGCAGAGCAGTGCTGCGGCACGACTTTCGTTGCGCTTGCCGCGAAAGATCGTTCCCGTCGCTTTTCCGGCGGTCATGGACCCACTCTTTTCAATCGTTGTTCCGGTACGCGACAGGCGGCGTTACACCAATGCCTGCCTGCTCGCACTCGCTCGGAATTGGGACGCCAGTATCGCGACGGAAGTCATCACCGTCGACGATGGGTCCACCGACGATACGCGAGAGCTTATCGGGCGCTGCACGAACGTTCGCGTTGTACGGCTGGAGCGCAACGGCGGCTTCGCAGCCGCCTGCAACGCTGGCGCACGGATCGCGCGCGGCAAGTACGTACACTTCCTAAATAGCGACGCTATTGTCGCGCGAGGCTGGCTGCGGCCGCTTCTGGAGACGTTTGAGAGCGACGCAACCGTGGCGGCGGTTGCATCACAACTCAGGCCGCCCAGCGGGCGAGTTGCTGAAGCTGGCTCAGTTATATGGCAGGACGGCCGGGGTTCGCACTACGGTGAGGGCCTGAAGCCTTCGGATGAGCGCGTAGCGTACGCGCGTGACGTCGACTACGCCTCCGCTGCAAGTCTCGCGGTGCGAGCAGATGCGTTTAGGCGAGTCGGCGGGTTTTCCGAAGAGTTTAGCCCGGCATACTACGAGGATGTCGATCTCTGCTTCTCGCTTCGAAAGCGCGGTGGGCGTATCGTCTACCAGCCGCGGTCGGTCGTCGTTCACATCGGCGGTGTTAGCTTCGGTAGCAACGCGTCACCGGCGGTGAAGGCACTGCAGGAGCAGCACCGCGCGATATTCGCGCGGAAATGGCGCGTCGAACTTGCACGGCATTCCCCCGCCGATCCCTTGCTGATCGAGCCGGTGGCGAGACGGTTTTGCGGCGATGAAACAATTGTGATGATCGATGAGCACGTTCCGTTCTTCGACCGAAGCGGCGGGGATCAGCGAATCGTAGAAGCGACGCGCATACTCAAGCGCTCGGGACACCATGTGATTTTCGGAAGCCTAACCCGCGATAAACACGAGCGGTATGCTGCCTTGCTGCGAAACGAAGGGATCGAACTCGCCTTTGGCTTCGGCCCACGTGCGTTCGGCCGCTTACGCCGGATGCGACTCCCCGTTACCGCTGTTTGGGTGAGCCGGCCGCATATTGCGCGGCGGCTGCTGGCGGCGGCTCGCCGTGCATTTCCGCGAGCGCAGATCATCTTCGATACCGTTGATCTGCATTATGTCCGGCTTCAGCGTGAAGAGGTCGCCCTGGGGCGACGCACGGGTTGGCAGAGAATGCGGGAACGGGAACTTGCGCTCGCGCGCGCCGCCGACGTCACGGTTACCACCAGCGAAACCGACCGTGACATATTAAGGGACGAAGGCGTAACGTCTACCGTGGTCCCCATCATTCAGCCCGCCGTCGTACCTTCAACGCGGCCGTGGGAGGAGCGCGAAGGCGTCGTTTTTCTCGGAAACTACGGCCACGCACCGAATGTCGATGCAGCGCTGTGGCTATGTTCGGAGATCATGCCGCTCGTCCGGCGGCGCCTTCCATCGGTGCACCTGACGCTCGCGGGAGCAGACCCGCCGCGGCGACTTCTAACGCTTCACGACGAGCGAGTCTCGGTTCCCGGCTTCGTGCGAGATTTGGACGAGCTCTTCGAGCGTCAGCGCGTCTTCGTCGCTCCGCTACGTTTCGGCGCCGGCATGAAAGCCAAGGTCGTCTGCGCCATGGCCCGCGGGCTTCCCGTTGTCGCCACGCCCATTGGCGCCGAGGGCATCTTCGGCAATGGAGACGGCGGGCTCGTCGCCGACGGCGCCGAGGCGCTCGCCGACGCTATCGTCAGCATCCACGAGGATCGTGCGCAGTGGGAGAACTTCGCCGTCCGCGCTCCGATGGTCGTGCGCGCCTTCTCGCCGGAGTGCGTCGAGCCGCTGCTGCGCGACCTCATCTCTCGTGCCGGCCACCTTCGCGAGCAACACGCTGTCGGGATGGGCTTCGGAGCGTCCACTGACACCACCAAAGAAATCACGAAAAGCCGCGAGGACGCCGGCTAATCTAGCGAACTGCAGTCGCAGGAGCTTCGGCCCGATCGATCGGCAGGCGAAGTACAGCATCGCGGGCGGAAGATAGAGCGGATAGAACTTCCTCACGAGCCGCAGCATGTTGCGCACGGCGTAGTAGTCGTGAACCGGGCTATGAAAGCCGACGAAGCGGCACTCCTTGTGCCAGACGACTGCGTCGGGGCAGCAGTAGAGCCGCCAGCCTTTTCGCCGCATGCGAATGCACCAGTCCGTCTCTTCGCGATAGAGAAAGTACGACTCGTCGATCGGGCCGACGTCGCGCGCAGCCTCGGCACGCACGAGCAGACTCGCTCCGATCAGATGGTGCAGCTCGATCGGTGACGTGAGCGCGCCCCGATGCCGGCGTCCTCGCCCTAGCGCCGTGTCGTGGCAGATGACCGGGATAATATATCCGCCGCCCATCGCCTGGATGCGATCCGGATCGCTGTACGAGAGAAAGACGGGGGCCACGGCCCCCGCGCTCGGGTTGCGCCAGAGCAGCGAGAGCATGCGCGACAGCGTCGTCGCATGCACGACGACGTCGTTGTTGAGAATCCACACGAAATCGACGCCGCGCTCGAGCGCGAAGGCGATGCCGATGTTGTTGCCGCCGGCAAAGCCGAGATTGACGCCGATATCGATGAGGGAGATGCGCTCCTCGAGGCCGCGCTCGCGCACCCAACTCCTGATGTGCTCGAGCGAGCCGTCGGCCGAGCCGTTATCGCAGACCACGATAACGTCGGGAACGCGTTCTGCGTTCAAGACGCTCGCGAGGCACTCGAGTGTATCGCGCCAGCCGTTCCAATTCAGAACGACGGCGGCTACCGAGCACTCCTGCGCCTGCACCGTGAGGGCCTCCCGCAGCCAGGTTTCATAGCCGGGGGACGAATGCCTACCGCGTGCAGGCGATACTTCTCGCATCCCTCGCATTTGCCGCGGCCTACTTCCCGGTGGGAGTTCCGCAGCGCAACATCGTTTCGGGAATCTATCCCGGCGCAGATCCGGGTGGCTGCTGCTGGATGGCGCCGCAAGCTACCTTCACCGTCCTGGTGCCAGCGAACGCCGACACGCTCGTCGTAACGGTGGAGATTCCCGCCTACGCTGCCGCGCCGGGGGGCACGTCGGTCGCCGCTTCGTTCGGCTCCGGTGCTCCGCAGCGCGTCTGCTGTCTCGGCGTCGGCGTTCATCAAGCGGCGTTCCGTTTGCCGAGCGTAAGCAGGGCCGACCGCGTCGTCACCGCGCACCTCACTCCGAGCACGCATTTCGTACCGGCACAACGAGGAATCAACGGCGATCGTCGCACCCTCACGGTCCTATTGCGCGCCGTCACTGTCGTCAACACGCTCACCGGCCAACGCTATATTGACGGTGCAGAAGTCGATGTACTGGGCCATAGCATCGTGTGGGACCGCATCGATCTTGGGCTGCTCGTGGTGTGCGGCATCGGCATTCTCGCGCTGGCATTGCGCCGCCGGCTCGCGTTCATCTGGGTTGCCGTGCTTATAACGGATCCATTCGCGCTTGCGATCCCCGCCGGCCAGACGACGGTCACGCTCACGAAGGTCGTCCTGTTCGCAGCGCTGCTCGTTCTCATTGCACGGCAAATTTTCACAAGACGCTCGACTCCCTCGTGGAACTGGCGCACCGCAACGGTAAGCGGTGCGTTTGCGCTCTTCATCCTTTCGATGGTGCTGTCGGCGCTGCACGCGCGCTACGCGTGGCCCGCGTGGCGAGAGACGGGCAAAGCCGCCGAGTACTTTCTCACGGTCGGCGTTGCCTTTTTTGCCTACCGCGCCGACCCGGACCGCGAGCTGCTGCGTCGCGTGCTCGCGATCCTAACGGTCGCCGTATCGGCGCTCGCGCTCGGGCAGCTCTGGTTCGGCACGTCGGAGTCATTTGCGATCGGGAGCCATGTCGTTCCGCGTGTCGCGGGGCCGCTTGAAGGGCCGAATCAGCTTGGAGCATTCCTCGGGATCGTCCTACCCCTCGTCCTCGCGCTCGCGCTGGGGAATCAATCGGGGCCTCGAGTGCGCTTGCGCGCCGACGAGTTGGCGGCGCTTCTCTTGGGAGGCGCGGCATTGCTGCTCACGTTCTCCCGGGGCGGAATCGTCAGCTGCCTCTTCGGGTTCGTCCTTGTCGTTCTCTTGCGCACGGGACGGCGGGCTGCCGTTACCATTGCGGCGGTGGTTTTCTGCGTCG
>DAHXOK010000080.1:7242-7753 GCA_027364935.1 Vulcanimicrobiota bacterium
TCCAAGGCACCGTGCGCGGGGACACCACGTTCGCGAAGATTTTTCCGACGCGCGGCAGCGATCTCTACAACGGCGGCCTCGGAACGCGTCAGGAGCTGTGGAGCGGAGCGCTGCGAATGTGGCGCCGGCATCCATTGCTGGGCGTCGGGCCTGGCAACTACGAGTTGGAGATTGCCGCGTACGCGCCGGGTGTCCGAACGAGCGCCAACGATTACTATCTGCAGGTACTGAGCGAACAAGGCGCGGTCGGCTTCCTTGCGTTCCTTCTGCTCGTCGCCGCCACCGTGCGCGTGCTCTATAATGTCCGCGACCCACTCGCGATCGGCATGCTCGCGGTCGTTCTCGCCTTCGCTTTTCACCAGATCGTCGACAGCCTGTTGCTCTACCCAAAGGTGGGTGACATGTACTGGGCGCTCTTGGCCATCGCGGGCGCCACGGCTGCCGCTACTGTCCGGCCTTCGCCACGAGAATCGGCCATTTTGCCGCCTTAGGGGCCGCAGTGCAAGCGAGA
>DAHXOK010000081.1 GCA_027364935.1 Vulcanimicrobiota bacterium
AATGAGCGTTGACTTCCTCGAGCAGAGCCGGTCCCAAGCCGTGGCGCTCAAGCAAGTGACGGAACTTGCAAATCGTCGTTTCGTCGGGAACCGGTTCGCGGCCAAGATCGATTCTCGCGAAAGCCTCCATCGCCCGGCTGTCGTACAGCGCCTCCTCGACGGTGGGATCGCCAAGATTGAACCATTGCTGCAAGAAATAGATCCGTAACATGCGCTCGAGCGCAATCGCCGGGCGCCCACCCTCACCTGTCGGATAGTGCGGCTTCACGACCGCGCACAACCGGTCCCACGGCACGATCCGGTCCATCTCCGACAAGAAACTCGCGCGCTTTGTCGAGCGAGCGAACCGATCGAATCCAGCCGCTGCAAAAGACATTTGCTCTTCACGCTTCATGACTCAATTGTACCAGAAAACTAGCCGTTCTTCGACTGCGCTCCGCTTCGACAAGCTCAGCGTCGCTACGCTCAGAATGACAAACCCTAAATCAGGGTATCCCTAGCAGATATTCTCGCCTACGTGCGTTCTCGACCGAAGCAGAACAACACGACTCCGGCGCCGGTACTCGGCATCGTGGGACGCGTCCTGATCGCGACCGGCGGGCTGCCGTTTCCGGCAATAGAAGTGCAGCACGAGCATCTCGCAGCGATGCATCCCTCTGCTGGGGTTTCCGCTGCGTACGGCGAGTACCTGGCTCGAATCTCGGGATGCATATCCTGCCATGGAGCGGGACTCTCAGGCGGTCACTTGCAGGGTGCGCCGAGCGATCCGCCCGCCCAGAATCTGACGCCTGCAGGTGATGTGGGGCGGTGGACGTTCGCACAGTTCACGAGTACCATTCGCACGGGCACGCGCCCGGACGGAACTCACATCAATAGCTTCATGCCGTGGCCGGATTTTGCGCAAATGAGCACCGCTGAGTTGCACGCAATCTGGCTCTATCTAAAATCCGTTCCCCCAAGACCCACGGGCCACGGATAAGACGCGGGCGTACGCAACGAAGGCCGGCGTCAGGATAGCGACTCAAGACCGTGAACGCGTGACGCGCGGCGTCCGTTAGGATTGGAGCTAGCCTCTAGCGCTCCTCAACTGCCGGAGCATGTACTGTAAGATGCCGCCGTGGCGGTAGTACTCGGCTTCGTCGGGAGTATCGATGCGCACGCGTACGTCGAACGTGCACGATTGACCGCTGTGCGGATGGGTCGCGGTCACGGTTACGGTCATGCGCGGCGAGACGCCGCGTTCGATGCCGGTAACGTCGTAGAGCTCCTCTCCGGTGAGGCCGTACGCCTCGCGGTTCGCGCCGTCGAGATATTCGAGCGGAAGAATCCCCATCCCGATAAGATTGCTGCGATGGATGCGCTCGAACGACTCGGCGATGACGGCCTTGATGCCGAGCAGATACGGGCCTTTCGCCGCCCAGTCTCGCGACGATCCCGAGCCGTACTCCTTTCCCGCCAGCACGACGAGCGGCGTGCTGCCTGCGCGGTATTTCATCGCTGCGTCGTAGATCGTCATCTGCTCGCCGGTCGGCAGGTAGCGCGTCATGCCGCCTTCGACGCCCGGCACGAGCAGATTGCGCAATCGCACGTTTGCAAAGGTGCCGCGGACCATCACCTCGTGGTTGCCGCGCCGCGCACCGTACGAGTTGAAGTCCTTCTGTTCGACTCCTCGCTCCATGAGATACGTGCCGGCAGGACTGTTGCGCGCAATGTTTCCCGCGGGCGAGATATGGTCCGTCGTTACCGAATCCCCGAGCATCGCCAAGACGCGCGCGCTTCTGACATCGGCGGTTGCGGGCGGCTCGGCTTGCATGCCGTCGAAATACGGCGGCCGCTTCACGTACTCGGATTTCGGATCCCACGAGAAGCGCTCGCTCTTGCCAACGGGAATCTTCGCCCAGTTTTCGTCGCCTTTGAAGACGTCGGCATAGCGCCGCTTGAACATTTGGTCGGTGATGCAGGCCGCCACGGTCTGCGCGATCTCTTCGTTGCTCGGCCAGACGTCGCGCAAGTATACCGGCCCTTCCCTCCCGATGCCCAGCGGCTCCGACGTGAGATCGACGTCCATGCGCCCCGCGAGCGCGTACGCGACGACGAGCGGCGGCTACGCAAGGTAGTTCGCGCGCACCTGCGGGTGGATGCGTCCCTCGAAGTTCCGGTTGCCGGAGAGTACCGCTGCGACGATGAGATCGTGCTCTTCGACGTTGTCGGCGACGTCGGCCGGCAGCGGGCCGGAGTTACCGATGCACGTCGTACACCCGTAGCCGACGAGATCGAAGCCGAGCGCGTCCAGGTAGCGCTGTAAATCTGCTTTCGCGAGGTAGTCGGTGACGACTTGCGATCCCGGTGCGAGCGAGGTCTTGACCCACGGCTTCGTCTGCAAGCCGCGCTCGACGGCGTTGCGCGCGAGAAGCCCGGCACCGATCAACACCGAGGGATTGGAGGTGTTCGTGCAGCTGGTGATCGCGGCGATCACGACGGCGCCATCGGAGACGTCCTTTGCCGCGGCACCGGGCACGCTCTGTCCGTCGGCGTCGGCTTCGATATCCCCGATGGCGGCGGTTTGCCCGCCGCCCTCGCTCTCGAACCTTCGCACCGCATTGCCATTGCCGTTGCGCGCTTTCGCCCATTCGCGCATCGCGGCCACGAAGGTGCTCTTCGCGTCGCGCAACGGCACGCGATCCTGCGGCCGGCGCGGGCCGGCGATGTTCGGCTCGACGCCGCTCAAGTCGAGCTCGATCACGTCGCTGTAGTGCGGATCGGGCGTCGCATCGGTGCGGAAAAGGCTCTGCGCTTTGGCGTACGCTTCGACGAGCGCCACGTGCTCGGGCGCGCGGCCCGTAAAGCGCAGGTATTCGAGCGTGCGATCGTCGATCGGGAACATCGAGACCGTACATCCGAACTCGGGGGACATGTTCCCGATCGTGACGCGGTCCGCGACGGGCATCGAGCTCAGCCCTTTCCCGAAGAACTCGACGAACCTCCCGACGACGCCGCGCTTGCGCAGCATCTGCGTTACCGCGAGCACGAGGTCCGTCGCCGTGACGCCTTCGCGCAAGGCTCCCGTAAGCCGCACGCCGACGACCTGCGGAATCAGCATGGTGACCGGCTGGCCGAGCATCGCCGCTTCGGCCTCGATGCCGCCGACTCCCCACGCAAGCACGCCGAGCCCATCGACCATCGTCGTGTGCGAATCGGTGCCGACGAGCGTGTCGGGATAGGCGAGCGCTCCCGAGGGATCCGCCGCGAGCCCTCCGCCGCCTCCACCGAAGATCACGCGCGCGAGATACTCGATGTTGACTTGGTGCACGATGCCGGTATCGGGCGGCACCACGCGGAAATTCTGGAATGCGGTCTGGCCCCAGCGCAGCAGCGCGTAGCGCTCGCGATTGCGCTCGAGCTCGCGCGCGGCGTTCTTCGCGAACGCTTCGGGGCCACGGAAGAAGTCGACCTGGACGGAATGATCGATCACGAGCTCGACCGGCTGCAACGGGTTGATCGTCTTCGCGTCTCCGCCCATCGCCGAGATGGCGTCGCGCATCGCGGCCAAATCGACCACGCAGGGGACGCCGGTGAAATCTTGCAGCAGAACGCGCGCCGGGCGAAATGCAATTTCCCGCTCCGGCGGCGTCGGAGACCAACGCGCCAGCGCTTCGACGTCGTCGCGTTTGACCGTGCGCCCGTCTTCGCATCGCTGCAGATTCTCGAGCAAAATTTTGATCGAATACGGCAGCCGCGCGAGGTTCGTCAGCCCCGCTTCTTCGAGCGCCCCCAAGCGAAAGTAGCGATAGCTTCGGTCTCCGACCGTCAGCGTTGCGCCTGCGTCAAAACTTCCCGTTCGTTCGATCATCGCACTCGTATGTTCGGGTCACCGTCGGCGTAGCCTTCGACGGCAATCGAGGCCTCGCCCCACAGCAGCCGTTGCAGCGGTTGCGCGACGAGTTCCAATCGCCACGGCGAGAGATCCAGCGCCTCTTCCAGAGCGTGCGGGTCGCGCGGCAACTCGCGCGATACGCGTTCGAGCGACGCGCGGGGAACCAGAAGGCTCGGCGCGAGATCGTGTTGTCGCGCAATCTCTCCGATCACGATGCTCATGAGCGAAGCGAGCGTGTCGCGCGCGATTCCGAGCGGACGACTCGGCCGTTCCGGAAGTTCGTCCTCCGGCAGCGCCTCCGCCTCGACAATGGCCTCCAGAATCGCGGCGCCGTACTGCCGGCGCGCAGCCGCATCCAGACGGCGCAGTTGCGCGAGGTCGTCGGGGCTCGTAGGTCGCAGCGTCGCTAAACCCGCAACGACGTCATCGGGAATGATATAGCGCGGCGGGACGTCTCGCCGCCTCGCTGCCCGATCGCGCAGCTTCACGATCGCGCTCAAGGCGGCGAGCTCGCGCCGGCTCATCCGTGAGGCTCCCGGCATGCGCAGATATGCGCGCCGTTCGTCGCTAAGATAGCGCTCGAACTGACCGAGCAACGCGCACTCCTCGCGCACCCACTCGAGGCGCCCGGCCGAACGCAGTCGCTCGACGAGGTCGTCCTGCATCGGCAAGAGGTGGGCGACGTCGTCGACCAAGTACTCGATTTGCCGCGGCGAGAGGGGGCGCGTGCCCCAATCGCTGACCGTTTGCGACTTCGCGAGTCGTACGTTGCGCAGATCGCGTACCAGTTCGGCAAGCGATACCTGCATGCCGTAGCCAAGAAACGCCGCGGCAACTTGCGTGTCGAAGACGCGCTGCGGCACGCAATCGAAGCGCTCCGCAAAAATCTTGAGATCGGACGAGAGCGCGTGCCCGACGACTTCGGTCTGCGCCATGGCTTCCGCCAGCGCCTGCAGGTCCGCAACGGCGATGGGATCGACGATGGCGACGCCGTCTTCGAACGCGAGCTGCACCACCATCAGGCGCGGCGAGTAGGTGCGCTCGGCATGGAACTCCGTGTCGAGCGCGACGCGCCGCGCGTCGCGGATGCGCGAGCAGAGTGCGTCGAGCGCTTGCGCGCTCGCGATCGTCGTAACTCCGGTCACGGTTCGCCCGTCGGTGGAACGTGGTGTCGAAAGTGGAAGTTGAAATGCGGGTGGTGGTGCTCGAGATACGTACGTGCGCGCGCTTCGTAGCGGTGAACGTAAATCGTCACCTGATTGCCGAAGATCGAGAGAACCGCACAGACGGGAATGGCCACCGCGCACATCGTCCAGACGTGCACCCACACCGGGACGCGAAAAGTCGCGGCGGTCGCCGTCGCAACCGTTCCGCCGAACCCCGGAATGATGCGCACCGCGATGAGAAAGCCGGGGGAACCGACGGGAAAGCGCTTGACCCATGCCGGCAGCCGCTGGAGGTAGGGGTCGAGGTCGAGCAATCGCGACGCGTGCCGATTGATCCAGTAGCCGAGCATCGCCGCGAGCACGAGTCCAATCGCATCGATGAGCGTTCCAAGCACGGGCCCGAAGATCGCACCATTCATAACCGCGAGCGCGTCGGTGACCGAGAACGGCGCCGACGCAACCAATGCGAAGACGGCAATAGCCAAGGGATAGGCAAACGGGTAGTAGGAGCGGATCAGGTGCTCGACGAGCGGTTGATAGCGGATGACGACGACCGCAAGCACGAAGGAAGCGCCGAGGAGCGCTATGGCGGCTAGCCGCTTGATGGAAGTGCTCAAAGGGAGCGCGGTGTGATCGTCGAGACGCTGGTCACGGTACTCTGCGGAGTTGGTCTCTATGCATCGCTTTTCATGCTGGGAAGGGCTCGGCAGGCGGCGAGAGGCAGCCTCAGCGAGCCAAGCGTGGTCGAAACGCCCCGCGCCCACCTCTTCGGGCGCGTCTCGAATGCGCTCCTCGGCGCCTGGTACTATCCGGCGCTCGTCGTCGCGGCCTGGCTCCCACTACCGCGAGGCCTCTTGCTGCTCGTCTTCGCCCTCGTCGCGCTCGCGGCCGCAACGTCGGCCCTCCTTGCGTACTCGCTCCTCTTCGTCACGCGCCGACCGTGCGCGTACTGTTGGACCTCACATGCAATCAACTGGTCGCTCGTCGTCTTGTGGGCGCTTCACTCGTGGCACGGAGGGAACCGCTAGCCCCTTGCGGCTCTTGCGCAGCTCTGCTACGATGCTGCAATCTTGAGTGGGCGAGGAAAACTTCGCACAACCACCCGGGAGAGGGTGCCGAGTTTGCGACAGAAAGCCGCGACGCGGTAACGGCAGATGAATCAGAGGCTACGCGTGTGCGCAGCCTCTCTGCTTGTATGTCGTTCGGCGGTGCGACGCTCCGCCTCGGAACCGTTCGTCGCTCGTCGTCCATGACGCGCTCCTATCTGCGCGGCCTCTTCACTCTTCGGACAATTGTTCGTCCCAAGATTTGAGAGCATCGGCCATCTCTTTCTCTTTGCCGTCCTTTGACGACTCGGCCGAGAACCAGGCAGCGACGATTTCGCCGGCGAGAGCGGGCGTAATCGAGCGGATCGAGAGCGCGAGGACGTTGGCGTCGTTCCACGCGCGCGCGCCGCGCGCCGTCTCCGCGTCGCCGCACAGCGCCGCGCGCGCACCGCGTACTTTGTTCGCGGCAATCGAGACGCCGGTTCCCGTCCAGCAGCAGACGATGCCGCTCGCGCAGCCGCCGCACGCAACCGCCTCGCCCACGGCTCGTCCGACGGTGGGCCAGTCGGCTTGCGCGTGCGGGTCGAGCGCGCCGAAGAGCACCATGTCGTCGCCGCGCTCGCGTAGGTGCCGCTCGAGCGCGTCGGTCAGCTCGCAGCGCAGGTCGCTTCCAAGGGCGATACGCATGGGAGGCGTATTCGCCGGAAATGGATGTACGCCCGGCGTCCACCGTGATGCTGGTACGAGATGCGAGCTCGCATGGGATTGAGGTCTTCATGCTGCGGCGCAGCGAGAAGAGCGCTTTCGCTCCGAACGTCTACGTCTTTCCGGGCGGAACCGTCGACCCGCAAGACCGGCACGCGCAACCGCGCGCGAGCCCGCAGGAGCTGCGCCGCCTCTTCCGGATGGCCTCGCCGCCGAGTCTCGATCTTCAAGCAGGCCTCCTTGCGGCCGCCCGGCGCGAAGTGTTGGAAGAGACGGGCGTTCGTCTCTCCGATAGCGAGCCGCTGGAGATCTTCTCCCATTGGATTACACCTACGAGCATCGCGCCGCGATACGACGTCTTCTTCTTCGTCGCACGCATGCCGCTCGGGCAGACGCCGGTGGCCGATAGGGCCGAGACGCACGACGGGCTCTGGATGACTCCCGCGGACGCACTCGCGCGCGGCGACGCGGGGCGCCTTGCGCTGATCTATCCGCCGCGCAAGCACCTCGAACGGCTGCGCGGTTTTCGCAGCGTCGCCGAGCTACTCGCGTTCGCGCGAGCGAAACCCATCCTCACCGTGCTGGCCGAGGGCACCGAGCGCGACGGCTTCGCGTTGCCCGACGCGCTCGAAGGTGCGTGGTGAGCGAGATCGCGGACGACGCGCACATCACGCTCGTGCGCGCACCGAACCCTTCGCCGATGACGCTCACCGGAACCAACTCCTATCTGTTGAACTGCGGCGCGGGAGAGGCGCTCGTCATCGATCCTGGGCCGGGGCTCGAACGCCACGTTCGCGCACTGCTCGATACGGCCGCCCGTATGCAGCTCGCCATTCGCGCTATCGCGATCACGCACGGCCATCCGGATCACGCGCCCGCCGCGGCGGCGCTCTCACGCGAGACCGGCGCCGCGATCTACGCC
>DAHXOK010000082.1 GCA_027364935.1 Vulcanimicrobiota bacterium
CTACATCGTCTCACCAAAGGTGTACAACGAGTTCAGCCCTGGGAACACGTCTAATAACAACCACGACGGGTTCTCGTACCGGCTTCACGGCGCTGCGGAGTTCGATCTCTTCAACATGCCCTGGATGCTGGAGGGCGACTATCGCCAGATCAACTACCCGCATAACTGCCTCAGTCCCGCGGACCCGCAGTGCTATGTCACGAACATCGGTAGCACGGGTAGTTCGTTCGTTCCCGCGTTCACCGTACGTGACTACGACCTCGATACTCGGATCGGCATTCGCGTGCTCAATCCGAGGATCTACGTCGGCGTCGGCTACATGTGGCGAACGAATAACTACGGCTATCCGCACCTCAACAACTGGGGCTTCGGAATAGAGAAACTGCCCGACCTGAACCACCCGTGGAGTTGGTACGGCAGTGCGTGGTACTATCCGAACGTCAAGGGCACGTACGGTGCCTACACCGTTGCGTACAACATGCTGAAGTACGACATCGGCTTCGCGTACTCGATTGTCAACACCCCGATCATGATCGAGGGCGGCTGGCAGGGAGAACGCGGGTATCAGCTCGATGACTCGCCGATCGGTACGACCCAGAACGGTCCGTATCTCGGCTTGGGCATCAAGTTCTAGATCGTTAGCGAACGATCGTGAAGAGCCCCCGGAGCGATCCGGGGGCTCTTTCTTTTTTGTATCGCGTTAGCAGGCTAGAGCGGCGTTACTTCGGGAGCCGGCGTCGCGCTCTCTTCGGGAACCGGAGATTCGCTCTCGTCGGGTTCCGGCGTCTGCGGCTGCACGCACGGCGGGATTATGACGACGACCTTCGGCTGGCCGGGCGGCGTAGGCGTCGTGGTTTCGAACGGCGGAGGCTTTGCCGGACAGGTCTGCGGACTTGCGAACCAATGTTCGGTGAAACCGCGCGCGACGTCAATGCGTAATATCTTCGCAAAGTACGAAGACGGATACGCGTGAATGACGTGCTGCATGTACGCCCAGGCGCGCTGCTGCGCGTCTTGCGTATAGACCTTGCGGTAGACCTCGATCATCAGAAAGTAGCTGCGCGCAAGCTGCGGATCGCCGGGATACCGCTGCTCCCATTGGCGCAGCGCCTCGTCGGCAAACTCGAGACGCGTGATGAGCCCCGGATTCGTCGTGTACGCGCCGGCTTCGATGGCCACGTCGTGCGCCGTGTTGTCGATGCCGAGGTAGCTCATCTTCATGCGACCGAAGTACTCGTCGCCGGGAGCCGAGTTATGAAAGCTCTCGCACTGCGAGCGTTGCCACCGGCTCGCCAGCGACGAGCACGCGTCTTTCGACGGCGCGTGGCGTGGCACGTGCGCGGCGGAGGCCGGCTCTCCCACGGTGACCATGCTGACGAGGGCAACGACTGCGAGCGTGCGGTGCATGCGAGCCCCTTCTTCGCTGCAGCGCCCGGAGACCTGCGCCGGGAAGGCGAATCGAGTCGCGATGACACGGGCTCTTCGCGTTGCGGCACTGCAACTTCGCGCGCACGACCTCGGTTCGTTCGAGCAGGCATTTCGCGACGTCGAGCGGCTCGTCGACGACGCCGCTGCCGACGCGGATCTCGTCGTCCTTCCGGAGGGAACGGCGCCGGCATACGTTCTCGGCGATCCGCACATCGAGGATGCCGTCGTCGATCGCGCGATGGCACGCCTTCGCGAGATCGCCGCTCGGCGAAGGACCGTCATCGTCGTCGGGGTTGCCGTTCGCGACGGTTCTCAGCTCTACAACGCAGGCGTCGCGATCGATTCCGACGGTCGCATCGCCGGCCGCGCCGACAAGGTTTTCTTGTGGCACTTCGACCGGCGATGGTTCGCTGCGGGGACGCACGTCACGCCGATCCAAACCTCGCTCGGCCGCCTCGGCGTGTTGGTCTGCGCAGATGGCCGCATGCCGGAGATCGCACGCGCGCTGGTCGACCGCGGAGCCGAGTTGCTCGTCATGCCGACGGCGTGGGTCTCGAGCGGGCGCGATCCTAGCACGCTGGAGAACCCGATCGCCGACCTGCTCGCACCAATGCGCGCGTACGAGAACGGCGTGCCCTTCGTCGCCGCAGACAAGTGCGGCGTCGAACGAGAGATGGTGCTGTACTGCGGAAAGAGCCAGATCCTCTCGGACGCGGGCGACGTGCTTGCCATTGCCGGCGAGCGCGAGCCGCAGCGCATCGTTGCAACCGTCGAAATCGGCGATCCGCATCCCAGCCGTGTCGCGCTCGTCGAGCCGGCTCCCAGAGAGATGACCGCACGTGGCGCTCTGCGCCTGGCCGTCAGCGCTCGCCCGCTTCCAGACGATATCGACGAGCGCTTACGCATTTTGGAGTGCGAGAACGTGCTCGCACCGGAGGCCGCTCGCCATCTCGCCGCCCTCGACGCGACGTTGCCGGTCGCCATCGTGAGCGATGAGGTGATGCACGATCCCGCAGGCCTCGCGACGTTCCGGCGCGCCGGCTATCGGCTTGCGCTCTGGGCGACGCGAAGCAACGCATGGACCGAACGGGTCGCCCGCGCGCGAGCCGGTGAGACGCGCATGTACGTCGCCGTCCTGGATGCACAGGCCGGGCGCTCCTTCGTCGTCGATCCCGATTACGCCGTCGTGTGCGGAACGTTCGACGGCTATCGCTTGGCTGCGTGCTCGATCGATCTCGCGAAGACCTCGCAGACCCTCGTCGCCCCGGGAACCGACGTCGCCGAAGGTCTCTCACGCGTTCACGCAATGACGCTGCGCTAATGCGGATCGTGCTTGCGGCATGCGCGCTGGCACTTCTCGCCGCCACCCACCATCTCGCCATCGCGCGCTTCGCGAACACGGCCTCGTCTCTCTTACCGGGTAGCCGCTTTTCCGGGCGCCTCTCCAGCGGTGCGATGCCGGATCGCCTTGCCGCGATCGGGAGCGGCATCATAGAGAACGGCGCATACGTCGTGCCGCCCGGTGCACCGCCCGGAAGCGCAACCGTGATCGCGGCAAACGCCTCTTCTCTCGCCGTTCTAACGTTACAGATCGTCGCGCCCCCGCGTGCTCCCGTGCTCGCAGTCGCTTCGTACCAAAACGGAATCACGTTTCACGATCCTCGCACCTTTGCATCGCTCGGTACCCTCGCAACCGCAGGTCACCCGAGCGATGTAACCGCCGCCGGCGGGGAGATTGCGGCGACCGACACCGACGGGAGCGTCATGACGGCGGTGCGCCTCGCGCCGTGGAGCGTTCGGGAGATCTCTGGCGTCCTGCTCGGCGACGAGCTCGCAGCAGATCCGCCGCTCCACGCGATCTTCGTCACGGAACGCGAGCTGAACGCAACGGGCGGCCTCGCCCGCGTCGTTGGCGGCAGCGTCGCGACTGTCGTCACCGGAGCGACCGCTGAAGGCATCGCGATCGATCTTCGCCTGCAACGCGTCTACGTCGCCGACGTCAACGACGACGACGTGGCGATCGTGGACGCAAGGCGCATGCGCGTGGTCGGGAGAATCGCGCACATTCCGCGCGCGTTCTCGCTCGCGCTGTCACCCGACGGGCACCGCCTCTACGCGGTCTCGAACCAGAGTGAGAACACGTTCCTCGCCGCCCGCGGCCGAGTCACCGAGATTGCGCTCGACCTCGGACGGCCGCGCGTCGTGGCGCGAAGCTCCGCGCTCGAGTTTCCGGTCGGCATCGCGGTCGGCATGCTCGGCCGCATCTTCGTCACCGACGAGCAAGCGGACGTCGTCAACGTGCTGGACGCCCGGACGCTGCGCGCCGTGCACGCGCCGGTCCCGACCTGCCGTACGCCGTGGGCGCCCACGCTCGACGCGCGCACGCGCCGGCTGTATATCCCCTGCGCGGGAAGCAACGAGGTCGACGTCATCGATGCGCGAACTCTGCAACGCGTGCGCGGCGCGCCTTTCCAGACCGGCGGCTACCCGCTCGCCGTCTCCGTCGTACGCCAATGATGCGCCGTCTTCCGGCGATGCTCGTGCTCGCGCTGCTTCCGGCATTGGCTTCGGCAGCCGATCTACCACGCACGCTCGATCTTCGCAACCCGTTTCCGCCCGTGACGCTCCAGGCGCCGGAGATCGAGCGCGTCGCTCCCGGCATCGAATACGGCGACTACGAACTATGGACCGATGCCGGGCCGATCTCCGTCCACGTCGTCTCCGCCGATCTCGCAAACCCAGACGTGCACGCGCGTACCGTGCTCGCAGACGATGAACTGGCCTCGGACGGCGAGACGATCTCCAGCATGGCGCAACGCACGGGCGCCGTCGCGGGGATCAACGGTGATTACTTCGACATCGGGCGAACGAACAGCCCGACGAACATCGTCGTGCGCGACGGCACGCTTGCGCGAACGCCGCGCAAACGCTACGCGCTCGCGCTCTTGCGCTCGGGAAGCGCACATTTCGCAGAGTTCTCTTTCACGGGCTCGCTACAGATCGGCGCACGCGTCTTCTCGCTTGGCGGCGTCAACGTCATGCCGTCGACCTCGAGCGAGATCACGCTGCTGACGCCTGAATTCGGAGCGGTGCCGCAAGAGCTCGGCTTCACGAGCGTCGCGCTCGCCCCTACGGCCGGAGCGCCCCCTTTCGCCGCGTACCGCGTCGAATCGTTCGCACAAACTGCTGATGGATCGCAGCCCGCGGGATATTATCTCGTCGTCGGGACCGACGTCGCGCCCGACGCTCTCCCGGCCGTCGGCGACGCGGTGGTCGCAAGCGGGACGCTCGCACCTATTGCGCTCTCGCAGATCGCGGACGCCGTCGGTGGCGGCCCGCTCGTTCTCTATCACGGCGCGTGGTACGACGATCCCGACGGCCCGCGAGGCGGGGTCTTCGACCATCGGATTCCATGCTCTGGAGCGGCGCTCGAAACCGATGGAACGCTGCTGCTCGTCGAAGTCGACGGGCGTCAGCCCGAGCGCAGTGTGGGCTTGACGCGGCCTCAGCTCGCCGAGCTGATGCGCGCGCTCGGTGCGCAGGACGGCATGGCATTCGATGGTGGCGGCTCGTCGGAGATCGCGGTGCGGCTACTCGGTGAGCGCGAGGCAATGCTCCAGAGTTCGCCGTCCGATGGTAACGAACGCCGCGTCGCAAACGGTATCTTTCTCTACAACGATGCTCCCGTTGGAGCTCCGCAACGCTTGGCGGCGTCGCCGCAGGTCGTTCGCGCCGTCCCCGGCGCAGAGATCTCGCTGCACGTAACCGCAATCGATGACGCCGAGCATCCAGTGGAGTGGCAAGCACCCCTCACGGCAACGGTCGAACCGGCGGCACTGGGCCGAGTTCGCGGAGATACGTTCGTCGCAGCCGCGCCGGGCACCGGCGTCATTCGCCTGAGTGCCGGAACGATAGGCGCGCGCATCCCGCTCGAAGTGGCCGCAGCGCCGGCGCGTCTGATTATCCTTCCGCCGAATCCGAACGTCGACCCGCACGGTGCTCTTGCGTTGCAGGCTCGTGCTTTCGACGCGGCCGGTTTCGCACTCGCCCTTCCGGAGCAAATGCACTGGAGCGCGAGCGGCGCAAGCATCGACGGCCTCGGCCGCTTCTCCGCAGGCGAGCGCGACGCAGACGTGCGCCTGGACGTCGGCGGGCGCGTTGCGACACTGCACGTCTCGGTTGGTAGCCACGACGTCGGCGTCGACGTCGCAAGCGAAATCCGCTTTCTCACCTTTCCCGCCGGCGGCATCGGCAGCGCAACGGCGGAGGCCGCGTGCGACGGGTGCATTCGCCTGACGTACGCCATCGGCGAACAGGAGCACGCCGCCTATGCAGTCGTCGAGCGAGAACTTCCCTCGGGCAGCGTTGGCTTGAGCTTCGACGTTCGAGATGACGGCAGCGGCGCCGAACTGCGCGTCGCACTGCGCAACGCTACCGACGAACAAGTGCTTCTCCCCGTCGCGACCCTCGACGATCCAGGATTACGCCACGTCGTCGTCCGGTTTCCGCTCGGCATGCCGCAGCCGCTGCGGCTGGTAGGCTTCTACGCCATCGCCACGCGCGCGCTGCCGACCCCCTCCGGTTCGATCGTGATCGGCAACGTTCGCGCGCTCATCGCTGGGTCCCAATGACGGACGCGGCAGCGCAGCGCGTGCTCGATACCGCCGCGGCGCGCGGCGCGCAGTTCGCGGACGTACGCTTCGAGACGACGCGTAGCGAGCGCGTCGAAGTGCGCAACGGGCTCGTAGCCTCGCTCGCCGATGCAACGTCCAGCGGCTATGGAGTCCGCGCGCTCGTCGACGGCTCGTGGGGATTCGCGGCGAGCGATGACCCCAGCGATGCCGCGCTCGACGCAACGGCCGCACGCGCGTGCGCGATCGCGCGAGCCGGCGCCGCAATAGCGCGACGCCGCATCGGCTTTCCGCCTCCACGCGCGTACGTCGACGCGTACGCAACGCCGATGGGACGCGACCCGGCGAGCGTGCCGCTCGGCGAGCGCGTCGCCTTGTTGCTCGAAGCCGAGCGAGATCTCCACGCAGCAAGCGCCATCGCGGTCGGCCGCGCGTGGATCGATCTCTGGAATGCAAAGAAGACGCTGTACAGCTCGAGCGGATCGCGCATCGCACAGCACATCGTGCAGACCGGCTGCGGGATGGAGGCGATGGCAGTCGGTGGCGGCGACGCCCAGACGCGCACCTTTCCGGGCGACGCGGGACTCTACCAATCCGGCGGTTGGGAGATCGTCGAAAAGGCGAACCTGCGCGAAAATGCGCGTCGCATCGGCGAAGAGGCAGTCGCTCTGCTTACCGCACCGCAATGTCAGAGCGGAGTCCGCGACGTCGTGCTGGGCGGATCGCAGGTGTCGCTGCAGATTCACGAATCCTGCGGCCATCCCGCCGAGCTCGACCGCGTCATGGGCTGGGAGGCGAATTTCTCGGGCACGAGCTTTCTCGAAATCGAGCAGCTCGACCGGCTGCGCTACGGATCTCCTCACGTTACCATCGTGATCGACAACGCTATGCCGCTCGGCATGGCCACGTGCGGCTATGACGACGAGGGAACGAAGTCGGGGCTGTCCGATGTCGTGCGCGACGGCATCCTCGTCGGCTACGAGATGAGCAACGACACCGCGCGCGCAATTGGACGGGAATCGAACGGCTGCGTTCGCGCCCAGAGCTGGGCCTTCGCGCCGATGATCCGTATGTGCAACCTGAGCTTGCTCCCCGGTAACGTTGCTTTCGAACACCTCTTCGACGACGTCCGCGACGGCCTCTACATGGAGAGCAACCGCTCCTGGTCCATCGACGATCGTCGTCTGAACTTTCAGTTCGGGTGCGAGATCGCGTGGGAGATCAAGAACGGCAAACGCGGGCGCATGCTCAAGAACCCTACGTACGCCGGAATGACGCCGCAGTTCTGGGGCTCGTGCGATGCCGTCGGCGACGCCGCGTCCTGGTTCGCCTGGGGCACGCCGAACTGTGGGAAGGGAGAACCGATGCAGGTCGGACGCACGACGCAAGCTGCGGCACCGGCACGTTTCCGAAACGTCGCAGTCGGAGTAGGATACGAGTGAGCGGACCGGCTCTCCAGCCTCGCCCATCGAGACGCTCGTCGCGTTCGTCCAAGAA
>DAHXOK010000083.1 GCA_027364935.1 Vulcanimicrobiota bacterium
CCGGTCCGATCCCGTCGAGGGGGGAGATGAGCCCGCCGAGGACGTGGTAGCGACCCTTGTACGCACCGGTGCGCTCGACCGCGTAGACGTCTTTCGCCTCCGCAACGACGCAGATCGTGTTCTCGCGCCGTTCGTCCGTGCAGATGTCGCACGGCTCGCTCTGCGTCAGGCCGAAACAGAGCGAGCAGAAGCGCAGGTTGTCTTTCATTGCGAGGATCGCCTCAGCGAGTGCTTGCGCTTCGTGTCGCGGGCGAGAAAGCAAATAGAACGCGAGGCGCGCGGCAGTCTTCGGTCCGATCGTCGGAAATTTTGCAAACTCGTCGATGAGCGCTTGCAACGGACCGGCGATCGATCCGGTCACGACATGCCCGGAATGCGCATGCCCCCGGTGACGGCGCTCATGCGCTTGTGCGATTCCTCTCCGACGTGCTGCAGCGCGTCATTCGTCGCGACGACGATGAGGTCTTCGAGGGTCTCGACGTCGCCGGGATCGACCGTTTGCGGATCGATCTTCACCGATTTCACGCGCTGGTCGCACGTCATCTCGACGCGGACCGCTCCTGCTGCAGCGCAGCCCGAGACGACGGTCCCGGCCAGTTCCTCCTGGACTCGCAGCATCTCGGCCTGCATCTTCTTGACTTGAGCCATCATGTTCGCGGGATTCATCATCTCTCTCGTATCACTTCACTTGCGTAATCGAACAACTCGTCGGGATCTTCGGACTCCGGCGCTGCGGCCGTCGCGCGGACCGAGCCGTCGACGCGAACCTTTACCGCAAGCGCGACGCCCAACACGTCTTCGATCGCTCGCTCGATCAGCTTCGCGTGCTCCTTGAGCGCGTCAGCGATCCATGGTTCCGGTAGCCCAAGCGTGATGGCGTTCGCGTCCACGGCCTCAACGACCGCTCGGGAGAGCGGGGCGCGTAGCGACTGTCGCTGCCCTTCGGCCTTGGATCGAATGCTCTGCAACGCAGCCCGCACGTGCTGCCGCGAAAGATCTCCCGGGCTCTTCGGCTTCGCTTTCTGCGGTGGCGCAGACGGCGCTTTCGCGGGCGTTAGCGCCTCTGGGCGTTTGGGAGGCGCGGCGTCGGCGCCGTCTTGCTGCTCGAGCATGAAGCGCAGTAGCGCCGTCTCGAGCTCCAAGCGAGGGTTCCCACCCAGGCGCGCGAGCGCAAGAGCGTCCTAGAGGACGCGCAACGCGCGCACGATCCGCGCCTGCGACAGATCGGGTGCGATACGCATAGCTCGCGCCGCGTCCTCCGGGGCCAGATCGCGTGCCAGCAGCTCCGGGTCGACCCGAGCCACGAGCACGTTGCGAAACTCCGCGACGAGCGTGCGGGTCAAGACCGCGAGGTCCGCGCCCGCGTCGCTTGCCGCTTCGATCGCCCGCAACGCCGCCGAGGCGTCCCGCGCGAGCACCGCGTCGACCAGCGCCGCTGCTTGCTCCCGCCCGGCGGAGCCGAAGGCGAGATCGATCGTCCCGGTGTCGATCGTGCCTTCCTTGCCGCCGAAGGCCGCGGCTTGCTCGAGCATGGTGAGCGCATCCCGCAGCCCGCCGTCGGCACGATATGCGATGGCCGCCAACGCCGCATCGTCGATGCGGATGTTTTCCGAGTGCGCGATCTCGCGCATTCGCGCGATCATCACCGGAATCGCGATACGGCGAAACGCGTACCGCTGACAGCGCGACAGGATCGTCACGGGTAGGCGCTCTGGCTCGGTTGTGGCGAGGATGAAGACCGCGTGCGGCGGCGGCTCCTCGAGCGTGCGCAGAAAGGCGTTGGCACCTTCTTTCGTGAGCATGTGCGCCTCGTCGATGATATAGACTTTCATCCGCATGGCAGACGGCGCGAACTTGACTGCATCGCGCAGCGCGCGAATCTCGTCGATGCCGCGATTGCTGGCGGCGTCGATTTCAAGAACATCGAGCGCGGTGCCGTCCACGATCGCCCGGCAGTTCTCGCAGGTGTTGTCGGGCGTCGGGGTCGGTCCGGCAACGCAGTCGATACAGCGCGCGAGAATCTTCGCAGCCGAGGTTTTCCCGGAGCCGCGCGGCCCTGAAAAGAGGTAGGCATGGGCCAGTTTCCCGGCCGCAAGGGCGCTCGTGAGCGTGCGAACGACCGTGTCCTGGCCGACGAGCTCGGAGAAGCTCTTCGGACGCCACACTCGGTACAGGGACATGCTTAAAAGCTACGCAGCAGCGTTTGGAGGTGCCTGCACGAGGGTAGACCCTCAACATCGCAACCCTAGCGCTCGATACTTCGTATTAGAGAGAGAGCGGGGGGTTGACTCTTCTGCGGCATTTGAATTATCGCTTCGAGCGATGACCGAGTATAAATTGAGCTTCATGAATAGGGTGGATCTGAGAAGGGCGCTCGCCGACAAGTTCGGTTTTCAGCGCTTCTATCCGGGACAGGAGGAGGTCGTTCTCCGCGTCCTCGGCGGGAAAGATACGCTTGCCATTCTCGCGACGGGCGCGGGAAAGAGCCTCACGTACCAGTTGCCGGCGCTTCTCCTCGGGGGCACGACGGTCGTCGTCAGCCCGCTCATCGCCCTCATGAAGGACCAAGTCGACATGCTGCGCGAGCGCGGCATCACGGCGGTCGCCGCCCTGAACTCGACCCTCTCCGAAGATCAAGAGCTCGCCTCTCGCCGCCGCATCGCCGCCGGTGAAGTGAAGATCGTCTACACGACGCCCGAGAAGCTCGAGGACGAAGCGTTCCTCACGCTCCTGCGCTCGATCGACGTCCCGCTTTTCGTCGTCGACGAGGCGCACTGCATCAGTCAGTGGGGCCACGATTTCCGGCCCGCATATCTCGCGCTCGGTCACGTGATCGACCGGCTCGGCCGTCCCTGCGTCCTTGCGTTGACTGCCACCGCTACTCCGGCGGTGCGGGAGGACATCCTGCACCAGCTCGGCATCGAGCACGTCAAGCCGATCGTCAAGGGCTTCGACCGTCCGAATCTCGTCTACGAGGCACGCAAGGCCGAGAAGGAGAGCGACAAGCTCAAGCTCTTGGCACGCCTTTTCTCCGGTACGCAGGCGCTCAAAGGAACGGGCATCGTCTACACGGCGACGATCAAGAACGCGCTCGAAGTGCAGCGGTATCTCGTTGAGGAGCTGCGCGTTCCGGCGGCCGTCTACCACTCCAAGCTGCACAAGGAAGATCGCACTACCGTTCACGAGCTCTTCATGGACGAAAAGATTCGTGCCGTCGTTGCCACGAACGCCTTCGGTCTGGGCATCGACAAACCGAACATTCGATTCGTCGTCCACTACGATTTACCGGGATCGATCGAAGCCTACACGCAGGAAGCGGGCCGCGCCGGACGCGACGGCGAGGCCTCGCGTTGCATCCTCGTCTATCGCATGAGCGACACGCGCGTCCAGAACTACTTTCTCACCGGAAAGTATCCCGATATCGAGGAAGTGCAGCGCGTGTTCGGAACGATCCAAGTCTTCGGCGACCAAAGCGCCGGCGTGTCGATGACCGACCTTCGCAAGATTCTCCAGCTCCCACTGACCAAACTTAAAGTGATCCTCGCGCTGCTAAAGAAGTCGGGCTACCTCGAACCCCTGGGACGATCCGCGTACGGCCTTACCGAGGCCGTGCGAAAGAATCGCGATCTGGTGTTGAGCCTTGCGAACTACGAAACGAAGAAGTCGTACGACCAGAGCAAGCTCTCGATGATGCTGCAATACGCCGAGAGCGGCGTCTGCCGCAGGCGTTTCATCCTCAACTACTTCGGCGAAGACTTCGACACCGTCAACTGCGGCGCGTGCGACAACTGCCTGCGCGCCCTGGCCGAGGGCGTAAACGAGGGCTTGGTCGTCGGACCGTTCAAGATAGCCGACGTCGTCTTTCATCCGAAGTTCGGGACCGGAACGGTCGAGCGGATGGAGCGGGACCTCGTAACCGTGCTCTTTCCGAGCTTCGGCTACAAGACGCTCCTCGCCAGCGCCGTCAATCGCAGCGAGCCCAAGATCGCCTAGGCAGCCTTGCGCTCCTCGCCCGGAGCAGGCCTCGATACTTCACCACGGAGGAGCTTCTTTGAGAAGAGGCATCAAGTTCTTTGGAGCGCCGCTAGCGCTCGCGTGCGTTCTCGTCGCAGTCTCTGCGCACGCTTTCGGTCAGGTGGCGCCCGCACCGAGCGCGACTGCCGCGCCACCTTCCGCCGCGACGCCGAGTCCGGTGCCGACCGCGAGTCCCGCGCCGACCGCGAGTCCAACGCCGACCGCGAGTCCGACGCCGCCGCCCATCACCGTCTCACCGGAAGCGGCGCAGGCACCCGTCGGGATTTCGACCCAGCTCGCCGTCGGAAGCGCCATCACCCCGATTACCGCGGTCGCTCGCGATCCGTCGCTCGTCGACGTCGCCGTCGACGAGCAGACGCAGACCGTGACCTTGACCGGAAAGGTACCGGGAACGACGGTCGTAACGATCGGCGACGCGCGCGGTCTCACCACGGACGTTCCGGTGACCGTCGCGTACCAGGCCGGGAGCATTCCGTCTTTTCTCGAGCTTCGCATCACCGGTAACCCCGCATCTGCGCAGTTCGTTCGCGCAGCCGTAGCGAGCGCCGTCGCAGCGGCGGTCGTTGCGCGCCCCGGCGCTCAAATCGTCGTCGGTCCCGACGACGTCAGTTTCGACGGAACGCTGAATGAAGACGACGTCGCCGAGGTCGCTGCGAACGTGCTCGTCCAGGGCGAACAGTATTTCAGCGTCAACGAAACGACGCGCGCGCGCGTGATCGACGTGGCCGCGCCGCGCATCGCTCCGGACCGGCTGATGGTCAGCGACTTTCCGGAATCGCTCACCGAAAACGGCGTCCTCTTCACCGCGGATCTCCGCCCCAGCGCCCCGTCGCGCTTTCTGTTTTTCCACTACGATCCGCCGGCGCAACCCGATCGGCGCATCGTTCTCAGAGCGGAGAACGACGCCGACGAGCCCGCACTCGTGCAGTTCATCCAAGGCATGGGGCCGGCGACGACCAACGAAATGGAGACCGGCCACGACGCCGACACGACCTTCCTCGTTCGCATGATTCAAAACGAGGGGCGGCTCATCACGATCGGCGCGCACGCGTCGAAGAATCTCGTCGAGGCCGATCTGCCGCACGGTACCGTCATCAGCTCGCTGCTCCAGCTCCGCCTGCTCTCCGGCGACCACATCCGCCTGACGCTCGTCGCGCAGAACGCCTCCGACGATCCCGACGCTCCCATCACGCAGACGGATCTGCTCGTCGGCGCGCAGCGCCACGCACGCGGCATCTACACCGTGCCGGAGTTCCATCAAGAGTGCGCGTGGAACGTCGACGATCCGTATCTCGAGCTTCGCGTCGGGCAACTGCCGCTTCGTAACACCCTACAAGGCGAGGCTCTCTCGGGCGATTACGGCGTGCTGCAGTCCTTCGTCGTCACGGTCCAGAACCCGACCGCGCAGCCGCAGCCGATCGCCATCTACGAAAATCCGCGCGGCGGGAGCGCGACTGGAACGTACCTCATCGACGGAGTCCTCGTCCAGTCGCATCAGGTGCCCGCATTCTCGCGTTACAAGATTCGTCAATACGTCGTTCCGGCGCGCGGCTTCGTGCGCATCACGATCGAGACGATGCCCGAGGGAGGATCGAGTTACCCGCTCGATTTGATCTTCGCTCCCGACGACGGCAGCGTCCCGCCCGGAGCTCCCGGATCACCGGTCTACTAAAACGGCTCGATAGATCTCGCGAACCTTCGCAGCACAAGCGCTCCACGAGAAGCGCCGCACGCACCGTTCCCGCGATGCCGCCGCAATCCCATCTCGCTCGCCGTCGATGGCGCTCGACAGCGCGCCCGCCCAACCGTCGGCGTCCTCGAGCGCGACGGCCAGCGCGTCGGAGCCGGCGACCTCCGGCAGAGACGCTCGGTCGCTGACCACGCACGGTAGGCCGGCGCAGAGCGCCTGCGCGGCCGCGTAGCCGAAGCCTTCGTAAAGCGATGGAGCGGCCGCAACGGCCGCCGTCGCGTAGAGATCGAGCAGCGCGCCGCGCGGTACGTAGCCGCGGAACTCGACGCGGTCGGCAACGCCGAGCTCGCGCGCCGCTGCGACGCACGCATCGCGGTACGGCGTCGCTGGGCCGACCGCGACGAGCCGTGCGTGGGGAAGCCGCGGCAAGAGACGGATCAGATGCTCGAGATTCTTGCGCGGTTCGATGGTGCCGACCGCGAGAATCGTCTGCCGGTCGCTGCTCCTGCGCACGCGTGCGAAGTCGCTCGCGACTCCCGGTGCGATCACGTGTACCCGCGTTGCATCGATGCGGCTCGACACGTCGAGCAACTCCGCGCGGGAAAACGCCGAATCGGTCAGCACGGCCGCCGCGCGGCGGTATCGTGCGATCGAGAATGCTCCGAAGTAGCGGCGTGCGTACCACCGCGCGTGTCGCTGCACGCGCATCCACGCAACGTCGTGTACGGTGACGACGATCGGCATGCTCGACGCAAGCGGCACGGTGCCGGAGGCGCAGTGCAGCAGCGCGGCGCCGCTGCGGCTCGCCGCCTGGGGGAGCAGTACTTGATCCCACAGCACGCGACGATCGAATCGCCAAGGATCGATCCGCCGGTCGCGCAACTCGACGACGTCTTCGCCAACGTCGCGCAATGCGTCAACGAGGCCGCGTACGTACTCGCCGATGCCCGTTGCGGTGCCGACAGTCAGTTGCGCGTCGAACGCTACCCTCAACGCGAAGGCCGAATACGCGCGCGGGCGATCGCCGCCAGCCCCGCGATCGCGCTGGAACTTTTCGGGTCGACGCTCAAGACGCGATGATACCAGCGTCGCGCGGCGACCGCGTACTCGCAATAGAGTATTTCTTTGCGGCTCCGGACATCGCCGCGCTGCAGCACTACGTGCTCGGTCTGGCGCGATCGGATCCGGCCCGCGCCTATGCCGTCGAGCGTCGAGTTCGCGACCGTCTCAGATCGCTCCAGACGCACCCGGATGCCGTTGCCGAGGCCTGCTGGACCATGGGAAACCTTGCAGAAGCGGCGTCGGCGAGAGCGGCCGGCGCGCAACGCGTCGCGTGGCGCCGGCGAGCGCTCGGAGACGACATCGCTGCGGTCGAGTTGTCGCCGCTCTCCGAGAAGTATCTGCTGGCGGCGTCGGCGCAGCGTGAGCGCGTTGAGCGCAGGTCGGCAGATCAAAGGCCAACGATGCGCGAGCGTCTCCGCTGGGCCGGGATGGATAGCTTGCGCGCGAGCCTGCTTAACGA
>DAHXOK010000084.1 GCA_027364935.1 Vulcanimicrobiota bacterium
GTTCTCGCAGGCGCGCAGGTACGGGCGCGCGGTGCTGTTCATCGACGAGTTCGACGCGCTGGCGAAGACGCGCGGCGGGATCAACAGCCACGAGGAACGCGAGCAGACGCTCAATCAGCTGCTCGTCGAGATGGACGGCTTCGATCAAAACACCGGCGTCATTCTGATCGCCGCGACGAATCGCCCGGACGTGCTCGACCCGGCGCTGCTTCGCCCGGGTCGCTTCGACCGTCAGATCGTCGTCGATCGCGCCGACATCAGAGGGCGCCAGAAGATCCTCGAAGTGCACGCGCGCAATAAACCTCTCGCGAAGGCCGTCGAGCTCGAAACGCTCGCACGGCGCACGCCGGGCTTCTCCGGCGCCGATCTGGAGAATCTCTTGAACGAAGCGGCGCTGCTTGCGGCGCGCCGTAACAAGAACGTCATCGAGATGAACGATTGCGACGAAGCGATCGATCGCGTGATGGTCGGTCCGGAACGCAGGTCGGTCGTGATGTCGCAGAAAGAGAAAGAGATCACCGCGTACCACGAATCCGGCCACGCGTTGATCGGCGGCCTCGTCGACAAATCCGATCCGGTGCACAAGGTGACGATCATTCCTCGCGGCATGGCGCTCGGGATAACGTGGTCGCTCCCCGAAGACGACCGGCACAGCCGCACCAAGGACGAACTGCTCGCGAAGATCACGATGTCGCTCGGGGGCCGTTTGGCGGAAGAGATCAAGTTCGGCGACGTCACGACGGGTGCGTCGAACGACTTCGAAAAGGCGACGGAGCTCGCGCGAGCGATGGTCACGCAGTACGGCATGAGCGAGCTCGGGCCCATTCAGTACGGTCGCGGGAACCACCAGGTTTTTCTGGGGCGAGACTTCGGCGAAGAGCGCAACTACTCGGAGGAGGTCGCCTCGAAGATCGACGCCGAAGTGCGTCGCATCATCGAGAGCTGCTTCGCGCACGGCCGGCAGATTCTCTCCGACAATTGGACGAAGGTCGAGCGTATGGTCGCAGCACTGCTCGAATACGAGACGGTCGACGCTGAGGAAGTGCGCGCGATTCTCGCCGACGTCCCGTACGATCGCACGCCGGAGATCCAGTCGCCGGCGCCGCCGGCACCGGAGAGAGTGGCCGACGAACCCAAGCGTCCAGACCAGCAGCGTATCAAGCCGAAAATCAGGCCGGAACCGGCATGAAGGTCGCGCGTGCATCTGCCGTGGCGCTCATCGCGAGCGCCCTTCTTATTGCGCCGGGCATCGCCGAGCCGGCCGTGCAGAGCGGAGCGTTACCGCACGGCGCGACGTACGCGATCGCGCCCGACGCTGCGTCGCCGACCGCCGCAATCGATCTTTGGTTTCGCGCTCCGGACGACGGCTACGCAGCGCCGGTTCCGGGCCTGGCGCGCGTCGCCGCAACCGCAGCCGCTGCCGCGAAGCTCGCGAGCGGACGATCGCTCGCGGAGAGCGTCGCGCAGGAGGGCGGACGGTTGACGATCGAGGTCTTCCCGGACATCGTTGGCATCGGTGTCGTCGTTCCGGCCGGTGCCGCGCGCCGGATGCTCGCCTCCTTGTCGGCTGCGTACTTCGCGCCGTCCATCGACGAAACGGCCGTGCACGCCGCGCAGAGCGACACGATGGTTCTTGCAGTGCAGCAGCAGTACGAGCCGGACCTGCTCGCTCACGACCTGCTCTTCGCGCGGCTCTTCGCGTCGGGTCCGGCGCACGAACCGCCCGTCCCACTCTCTGCCGTCGACGTGTCGCACGTCACGTTGGATGAAGTCACCGCCTTCGCGCAGCGTGCGTTTCGCGCGGGCAACGCGTTCGTGAGTCTCGCCGGCGCCGTCGATCCCACGATATTGAGTGCCGTCACTGAGGGCAGCGGTACATCTCCAGCGGATGCGCCCATCTACAGCGCGCCATCGCGCACGGCGCCGCAGCCTCTCGCCCAGCAGGGAACGCTGCCGGCGATCGGCGTCGCGTGGATGGGGCCGCCGATCTCGGACGAGCGCGCCGCGACCGCGCTGGATTTCGTCGCGGATTACCTGTTTCGCCCTGGAAGCGGAACGTTCGCGCACGTGCTCGAGCGCAGCGGCACGCACGTAGCGCTGAGCGGGCAGTTCATCACGCTGCACGATCCGGGCGTTCTGCAAGTTACCGTAGACGGCAGCGACGACGCACGCCTGCAAACCGAAATCGTGGATGCGGTGAACGCGATGCGGCAGCCGCTGTCCGCGGCGGCATTTGTCGCGGCACGCGAAGCATTTCTCTACCACCTCGGCAGCGACACCCAGACCGCCTCGGCAGAGGCCGACAACCTGGGTTGGTATGCAGCTGAAGGCGCCCCCGCGTACGCGCCCGGGGGCTCCGGATACGCGGGCGTTGCACGTTCGCTCGATCCGAGTTACGTCGCGTCGGTCGTGCGGCGGTACTTGAACGACCCGGCAATCGTTCGTATCACTCCATCCGCTCCGCCGAAAGGTAGTTCGTCGTGAGATTTGTCCTCGCGTTGCTCGTGGCGATCGCTGTAACGTCGCTGCCGGCGCTCGCGACGCCTCCGAGCTCCGTCACGCGCGAGGGTGGCGTGACCGTCGTGACACAGTCCGATCCGAGCGCAGCGCTCGTCGGAGTCGAGCTCGCCGTTGCGGCGGGGCTCAACCGGCAGCAGCTGTCGCAGAGCGGGCTTGCGGCGCTCACGGCCGAGTCGATTCTCCATACGCCGGTGAGCGGCGTTCCGCTCGACCAGGCGATCGCAGCACGCGGAGGATCCGTGAGCTACACGATCGAGCCGACTGGCGTGCGCTTCTACGTGGAAGCCCTTGCGACCGACGCGCCGGCCGTCTTCGACGCGTTCGCGACCGCCCTCGCCGCGCCTGATTTCTCGGGCGCAACGGTTGCGGCGGCGCGCGATGCCTTGATGCGCCGAATCGGCAACGAGCAGCGGCAGCCTCTTGCCGTCGGCGTCGAGATGCTCGATCTCGCGCAATCGGCCGGCAACAACACCGGAATGCCGATGCTCGGCACGCCGGCATCGCTCGTGCAGCTTTCGCCGAGTGCGGCGAGCGCCTTCTATCGTGCGTTCTACCGGCGCGGCGGTGCCTCGATTAGCGCGGTCGGTCGCGTCGACGCGCTGGGCGCGCAGACCATCGCGCGTCTCGCCGCCGATCTCCCGCAGGGCACGACGCCGGTCGTGAAGACCCGCGTCAATGGGCTCATCAGCAGTCATCGCGAGCTTGTCGCGCGTCGCGACGTGAACGCGCCCTGGCTCGTCGTGCAATACTCCGCACCGTCCATAACGAGCAGCGATTACGGTCCGATGCTCGTGCTCGCGGCGTTCCTGCGCCGCACCCTCGGCGACATCGCCGAGATTCCGGGGACAATTTCTCCAACCGCTGCTTCCGGCGCGGTGGGTGCGCTCTACGATTACGATTCGACTCAAGCGTCGCTCGTGCTGTACATCGACGGCAGCATCGGCGAACCGGGCCGCACGTTCGGCACGGCGCTCTCTGTTGTGAACGTCCTGAGCGCGACGAGACTCGAAGGATCGATCGAGCAGTTCAAGCGTATCGCAGCGGGCGACTTTGCGATCGGCGCGTCGACGCTGCAATCGCGCGCGCGGCTCGCCGGAATCTTTGCACGCCGCACGGGCTCGGCGGACTATCTCGACGCAACGCTGCGCGCTATCTCGGCGACGACGCCCGCCGACCTGCAGCGCGTCGCGCGCCGCTATCTCGCGCGGCCGACGATCGCGCTGGTCCTGCCGCGTTCCGGGTAGTTCCTTAGGCTGCGCGTCGCGCTCGTCCACGACTACCTGAACCAGCGCGGCGGCGCGGAGCGCGTCTTCGCGCACATCGCGCGCGCGTGGCCCGACGCCCCCGTGTTCACCGCGCTCTACGACGAACGCGCCTGTGGCGATCTCGTCCCTCGAGCGCGCGTGCGCGTCTCGGCGCTCGCCCGCGTTCCCGGAGCGAACCGGTTCTTCCGTTACATGGCGCCGCTCTATCCGCGCATCTTCGAGAACTTCGATCTTCGGGCGTTCGACACGATCGTGAGCTCGACGACGGCGTGGGCGAAGGGCGTCATCGTGCCTCCAGGCGCCGTGCACGTGTGCTACGTGAACGCGGTGAGCAGATTCGCATTCGCATACGACGCGTACGTCGGCGCGTTCGGCATGCGCCGGATTGCGCGTCCAGCGATCCGGCGGCTCGTTGCATGGGACGAGCGCGCCGCGCAGAGGCCCACGGTGCTCGTCGCAAACTCTCGCAACGTCGCCGATCGCATACGCGCGCACTACGGACGCGACGCTCTGGTTCTGCACTGCCCGGTCGACGTCGAGCGCTTCACTCCCGGACGCGGAAGCGGCGAGTACTTTATGATCGCCTCGCGCCTGCTGCCGTACAAGCGCATCGATCGCGCGATCCGTGCCGCGCAAATCGCGCGCGTGCCGTTGCTCGTCGCCGGCATCGGTCCGGCAGAGCCGGCGTTGCGGAGGCTCGCGCGCGGAACGACGACGACGATGCTCGGCTACGTCGACGATGCTCGACTAAGCGCACTGCTCGCAGAAGCGCGCGCGGCGATCCTTCCCGGTGAAGAAGACTTCGGCTTGGTGCCGCTCGAGGCGGCAGCTGCAGGGCGCCCGACGATCGCGCTGCGCGCCGGTGGGGCGCTCGAGACCGTCGTCGAGGGAGAGACGGGCACGTTCTTCGACGAGCCGTCGGCGGAGTCGCTCGCCGCCGTCCTGCGCAACTTCGATGCGTCGCGCTTCGACGCGCGGCGCTTGCGCGCGCACGCCGAGCGATTCTCGCCTGAAGGGTTCGTCGCTCGGCTGCGCGAGATTGTGGAGGATGCACGCGCGCGAGCGTAGTCGGGTCTCGACCGGGTCCACGCGGGATTGGTGGCTGATCGGAGCGGCTACAACCTTCGCGATCGTCTACTTTGCTTTAGACCTGAACCGCTTGTACGCGTTACGGTACGGGGCGGATCTCGGTACGTACCTGCAGACGCTCGTGAACCTGCAGCACGGTTCGTCGTGGAACTACGGCGAGTGGCGACCGCACCTTCAGGTGCACGACGCGTGGAGTCTGTGGGTCCTCATGCCGCTCGTATGGCTCTTTCCTTCGGCCGAGACGCTGCTCATGATCCAAGTCGCCGCGATTGCGGCGGCGGCGGTCGTGCTCGCCGCGTTCGCGCGCGAGATCGGCATCGACCGGCGGGCGGCGACGCTGCTCGGCATCGCGTTTCTCTTGACGCCGTCCGCGCAAGGACTCGTCTACGACAACTTCTCCGAGAACGTCTTCGTGCCGCTGCTCGCCTTCTCGGGCGCACTCTTTGCGAAGCGCAGGGCGCTGCTGCCGACGCTCGTCGTCGCGCAGCTCTTGCTCGGCTTGAAGGAGGACGAGATCCTTTTCCTCGCGTGGTTCGGTGCGGCGTGCGCGCTCTTTTGGGATCGGCGAACGGGCATCGCGCTCGTCGCGCTCGCGGCGCTCAATGCCGGCGGATTCGCGCTCTACGAAGGGCTGCAGCACGCGCGCCCGCACGATCCGGGATACGCGCTCGTTCCGCACGATCCGCTCGGCGTCGTGTGGCTGCTGTTCTTTCTCGCGATTCCGTTCGCAGGTGCCCCGCTCGCCGCCGGATGGAAGCGCCTGCTCTTGGGTGCACCGCTCGTAGCGGAGATTCTCTTCATGGCGCCGTGGACGTACGAGCCGAGCCGTATCGGATCGCATTATACGGGGCCGCTCCTCGCGGCGGCCGCGCTCGCTGCGGCTGCCGGCATTGCGCGCCGGCCGCAACTCGCGCGGTGGATGGTGCCGCTCGGGATCGTCTCGACGCTGTTCTTCAACGACACGATCCTGCACGTCGGGCGCTGGCCGTACCTCGTCGACTGGAGTGCGTACGCGCGCGCGATTGCCGCACGGCAGGACGGCAGAGTCAACGTGATCCCGCGCGACCAGGAAGGGGTTTGGGCGGTTGCCGCCGCCAATCCGAACGTGCGGCTCGAACAGTTGCCGCGCCGGGGTGCCGTCTTCTGCCCCGCGTACAACACGAACGCGCGCCTGTTCTTTGCGAGCCTCGCGCACGCACCGCCGCGCGTGTGCGGAGGCGTCGTCGTTCCAGCGAGCGCGCCAACCCCGAAGCCCTATTCGTGAGGACCTTTCGCGTTCGGGGAATGCGTGAAGATCGCGGTCGCTTCGCCGCGTTGCGCAACGAGCGCGCCCTCATCTACTGGCCGCACGGCCTGGGCGACTGGGCGCACGTCGCGGCGATCCTTCCGTTGCTCGAGCCCTCGAATGCGTACGCGATCGCGCGCTTCGGCGACGACTACTCGGCTCTTCTCGAGGGCGACGCGTACGTGCGGGTTCTGCGCAGCGGCGCGCGCGCGCTCGGCGACGGCGCCACGCTCGGAGCGCGCGATCTCGGCTTGCGGCCGCGTCGCCTCAACGGTGCGGCGCGCGAGCTCGTGGTTCCGGAGCCGCTCGCGGAGCAACTCGCGGCCTTCGACCCCACAGTCGTGCTCTGGAGCGATTATCCGGAGACGGAGGGGCGCACTGCCTTCCCCTTCCACACGAAGGCACGGAACTTGGCGCGCCTGCTCGTGACACGCGAACGGCTTGCCACGTTCGACCTGAGCAAGCCGTTGCAAACGACGGTCGACGTCTGTGTGGAGGGGGCGCTGCAGCGTGCCGTGGACGAACGTTTGAACGCGTTTGCGCCGCCCGGCACGCGGCGGTACGTGCTTTCGATCGCCGGATTTACCGCGGAGCGGAAGAACTGGGACGCGGCCCAGGCGCGCCGGTTCGTACAGTTGCTCCAGCGCGACGATGCGCGCGCGCGCG
>DAHXOK010000085.1:0-2609 GCA_027364935.1 Vulcanimicrobiota bacterium
GTACAGGGCCGTACCGGAGCAAGCCGTCGCGGTGCCCACTTTGTCGAGTGTGGATGTTGTGGATGAGGCCCGGCAACTGGCTCGGTCGGGCAAGCGGGCCGAGGCGATCCGGTTGCTCGATCGCCATCCGATCGTGGAGCTGGGCGCGCTCGAGAGCCGCAGTCACGGTGGCGATCTGGTTGCCGATCACTTCCCGCTGCTCCGGACCTCGACTAGGCGCTTCGACCCGGAGGGAAGCGTCGTCGAGCAGCTCTGCAGGGGCGACGTCGTCTTCACCGCCGGCGCGCGCGGTGAGGCACTGGCGCTCGTTCCGGTGCTGCTGGATGCCGGCGTTCGCGTCATCGATCTCTCCGCGGACTACCGGTTGGACGAAGGCGCTGCGTACGGCTTGACGGAGTGGAATGGCGCGGCGATTGCCGCCGCAAGCGTTGTGGCGAACCCGGGGTGCTATCCCACCGCCGCGTTGCTCGCGCTCTTGCCGCTCGCCACGCTGGGTGCGCCGCAGCAGATCGTCGTCGACGCGAAGAGCGGCATCACGGGAGCCGGGCGAACCCCGAGCGTAGGCTCGCTCTTTGCCGAAGTCTCGGGCGACGTCCGGGCGTACGGTCTCGACGGCCATCGCCACCAGCCCGAAATGGCGCGCGCGTGGCGCGGCCACGGATTGGCGGCGCCTTTGCTTTTTACGCCGCACGTCGTTCCGCTGTCGCGCGGCATGCTTTCAGACGCGTACGTCGCCTACGTTCACGCGCCGACCGAGCGAGAGATATGCGCCGCATTCGAGAACGCGTACGGCGGGTCGCCGTTCGTTCGGCTGCTCGAGGGCGGGCGTGCCCCGAGCGTGCAAGCGGTCGTGGGCACGAACGACGCCGAGCTGCGCGTCGACGTTCGCGGCAACGTGGTCCGCGTGCTCTGCGCCCTCGACAATTTGGGTAAGGGCGCGGCGGGTCAAGCCGTGCAGAACCTCAACGTCATGCTCGGTCTGCCGGAAGAGACGGGCCTTCAGGAGCGCGCCGTTGTTTGAAGGGCTCAAAATAACCAGGCTGAAGGGCGGCCTCGGCTGCGTCTCGGGCGTCCGGCTTGCCGGCGTGCACGCGGGCATCAAGGCGCGCAAGCGCGATCTCGCCCTGGTGGTCTTTGACGCTCCGCAAGCCTGCGCGGCGGTTATCACGACGAACGACGTCAAAGCGGCGCCGCTTCTCGTGAGCGCGGCACATCTCAAGAAATCGGGCGCGGCTATGCGCGCCATCGTGTGCAACTCAGGCCGATGCCGCCAGCGGCGAGCGCGGCGTACGCGATGCGCGCGCGACCGCGCGTCAAGCTGCGGCGCTGCTCTGCATTGCCGCCGACCAAGTCGTCGTCGCGTCGACCGGCGTCATCGGCGTCTACCTGCCGATGGACCGTATCCAAAAGGGACTCGAGCGTGCGGTCGAACAGCTCGAATCCGGCGGGAAGTCGGCACACGACGCGGCGGAAGCGATCATGACGACCGACCGCGTGCCGAAGATGGCCGCGTACGCGTTCTATCGCGGGAAGAAGAGGTACGTCGTCGGCGGCATTGCCAAGGGGTCGGGAATGATTTCTCCATCGCTCGCGACGATGCTGGCCTTCATCGCAACGGATCTTCCACTCGCGCAGGGCGCGCTGCAGCGAGCGCTTCGGCCGGCCGTCGAAGAGAGCTTCAACATGATCTCTGTCGACGGCGACATGTCGACGAACGATGCCGTCTACGCGTTCGCGCCGTCGGGAAGGGGGGCCGCGCCGCCGGAGCTTGCCGCGGCGCTGCGGCAGGTCTGCCTCGATCTCGCCCACGCGATGGTTGCGGACGGCGAGGGAGCGACAAAGACGCTCGCGATGCGCGTCAGCGGCGCACGCACGCCCGCGCAGGCGCGTGCGATCGCGCGAGCGATCATCAACAGCAACCTCGTGAAGACCGCACTCTACGGCGAGGATCCGAATTGGGGACGCGTCCTGTCGGCCGCCGGCTCGGCGCGCGCGGGACTCGACCCCGAAGCATGGTCGTTGACGCTGAACGGGAAGCCGTGGGTCGAGCGCGGCGGCATCGAAGCGCTCTCGGAGGCCGAGGCGCGTCGCGAGCTGGAGGAGACGAACGTGATCATGGAACTCTGTCTGGGTATGGGTGCGGCCGACGCGACGGGATGGTGCTGCGACATCTCACGCGATTACGTGCGCATCAACGCGAGCTACCGCACGTGACGATGCGCGACGCGCTCATGAACACGTACAATCGTGCTCCGATCACGATTGTTTCCGGACATGGCTGCACGCTCGTCGACGCAGACGGGCGCCAGTATTTGGATTTCATCGCCGGCATCGCCGTCTGCGCTCTCGGCCACGCGCACCCGGCGATCGCGCAGGCGATCGAGGACCAAGCGCGGCGCCTCGTACACGCGAGCAATCTGTACGCGCACGAGCCGTCGGGCACGCTCGCGCACGAGCTGGTCCGGCGCGCGGAGATGCGCTGCGCGTTTTTCTGCAACTCCGGAACTGAGGCGAACGAAGCCGCCATCAAGCTGGCACGAAAATGGGCGTTCCGCCGCAACGAGCCGCGTCGCACCACGATCCTCGCGTGCACGGGGTCGTTTCACGGC
>DAHXOK010000085.1:2619-6762 GCA_027364935.1 Vulcanimicrobiota bacterium
GACCGACAACGCGCGCTACCGAGAAGGCTTCGCGCCGTTGCCCGGCGGCTTCGCCTTCGCTCGGTTCAACGACCCGGCGGACTTGCGCCTCAAGATGGACGATCGGGTGGCTGCTCTGCTCGTCGAGCCGGTCCAGGGTGAGAGCGGGGTGCACCCGGCGGACGCGGAGTTTCTGCGCGCAGCGCGCAGCTTGTGCGACGAGCGCGGTGCGTTGTTGATCTTCGACGAGATTCAGTGCGGCATGGGTCGCATCGGCCCGCTCTTTGCGTTTCAGGAGTTTGGCGTGCGCCCTGACGTGCTGACGATGGCGAAGGCACTAGCAAACGGGTTGCCGATCGGTGTCATGTTGGTCGGCGATCGCGCCGCTGCCGCGTTCGAGCCCGGCGACCATGGCTCGACCTTCGGAGGATCGCCGGTTCCCGCGGCCGCCGCCCTCGCGCATCTGCGCGTGCGCGACGAGCTCGATCTCGAAAAACGCGTGCGCGAGCGGTCTTCTCTGCTCTTGCGAAAGCTGCGCGATCTCGCAGCGAGGTACGCGGGCGTGCTGGGTGCGCCCAGGGGGATGGGACTGCTCGTCGGCATTCCGGTGAACGATCCGTGCGACGCGAAGGCGATCCAGGCGACCGCGCGCGAGCGAGGGCTCTTGCTTGGAACCGCAGGAGGGAACACGCTGCGCATCGCTCCGCCGCTCATCGTGAGCGAAGAGGAGATTGCACGCGGCGTCGCATTGCTGGAAGAGACAATCTCAGCGACGATCGCCTGAGGGGAGCGGGAGCTCGAACGGAAGATTCGGGTCGGCCGTCAGCGTGAGCGGATCGGCGCGAACCGCGTCGCGCTGATAGAAGGCAGCCGCGGCAATCATTGCGGCGTTATCGGTGCAGTACGGTTGCTCGGGAATGACGAGCTCGACGCCGTTGCGCGCCGCCCAGGTCCGAAGCGCTCGCTGAAGTCCGGAGTTCGCCGCTACGCCCCCAGAGAGGACGACGCTACGGTAGTCGCCCTGCGCGATGGCCGCGTCGACGCGAGCGACGAGCACGTCGACGACGGCAGCCTGAAACGACGCGGCAACATCCTCCGTTTTCGCGCTCTTGCCCTCGGGGGTTTCAAGAAAGTAGCGCACCGAGGTCTTCAACCCGGAGAAAGAGAGATCGAGGCTTCCCCGGCCGGGACGGTGGCGCGGAAACGCGTGCGCCGTAGCATCGCCGTACCGTGCGAGACGGTCGATCGCGGGACCGCCGGGGTAGGGAAGGCCGAGTAGGCGTGCCGTTTTGTCGAACGCTTCGCCCGCGGCATCGTCGCGCGTGCGACCGAGAATCTCCATCCCGGTCGAAGAGGAGACGCGCACGATCTGCGAGTGCCCACCCGAGACCAGGAGCGCGAGGAACGGATAGGACGGCGGCTTCGCGCGCTCGAGAAATGCGGCGAAGACGTGCCCGTGGAGATGGTTGATGCCGTAGAGCGGTTTGTCGAGAGCGAAGGCAAGAGCCTTGGCACTCGCGACCCCGGCCACGAGGCTTCCGATCAGCCCCGGGCCGCGCGTCACCGCAATGCCGTCGAGGTCGCCGAAGTGGGCGCCGGCGCGCGCGAGTGCGTCCTCGATCGCTGCCGTGAGCAGCGCCACGTGCTGTCGGCTGGCGATCTCCGGCACGATGCCGCCGTACTTGGAATGGAACGCGTCTTGATCGGTCGACACGGAGGCTACGACGTCTCGACCGTCGCGCACGAGCGCGGTAGCCGTATCGTCGCACGACGTTTCGATACCCAGCAAGAGCACGGGTGGAACTTCCGGTCCTGGTTCCGAAGCTCCGCTCGATGGAAAATGTCACCGAGATCCTGCGCCTTCCGTCGCCGGCGCCCAAGCCGCAATCGCTTGCTTTCGACGGACGCCTGCTGTGGATGGGCTCGATTGCAACGAATCGGCTGTACGCATTGCGTCCCGCGCAATGGACCGTTGAAGAGGAAGCTGCCGCGCCGGGAAAGCCGTACGGAATGGCGGTCGTCGGTGACGACCTGCGCGTCATCTGCAGTGAGACGGCCGAGGACCACCGCACGGTGCGACGCTTCGTCCCCGGCCACGGATTCAAGACGCAAGGCGCCATTCGCTGTCCGGACGACACCGGCTCGCAGCTCGGTTACGACGGCGATCTCCTCTACATCAGCCAGTGGTACAATCGGCGGATCGTCGGCGTCGACGAGAAGGGCGAGGTCGTGACGCAGTTCACGGTGCCGCATGGCATCTGCGGACAAGTGATCGTCGACGGTCGCTTCTATCTCGTGACCACCGACGACGAAGACACCGAAGAGTACTGGCTGACGCGCGTCGATGCGCGCAACGGCGTGCCAAAATCCGAGGATCTCGCGCGCATACCCTTCGCGGCTCGGGCTCTCGCGTACGATGGATCGCGGTTCTGGACCAACCATCGCGAGCACGACGAGATCGTCGCCTTCGCCCATCCGTAAGCCGCCGCTTGCAGTATCGGGCGGCAGACCCGCCGCGCGAGTTCCACGGTCGCGCGTTTCCTAGAGAAGGTTCAGGTCGCGGCGCTCCGGGGCGACGAGAAAGCCGATCGCCGTGAAGACGAGCACGGCGAGGAAGACGGCGAAGGCAATCGCCGAGAGCGCAGCGGCGTAGTTGGGCGCACCGCCGGACGAAGCAAAATGGGTCTTGGCGATCGTCGCCTCGATCTGTGCGGCCGGTGCGGAGATTAAGTTGCCGAGTTGGTACGTGAAACCGGGGAACGTACCGCGTGCGCCGCCCGGCGCCATCTCGTTGAGATGCGCCGGGATGATTCCCCACGCGCCCTGCACCATGAACTGCAAGAGGAAGCCGCCCAACCCGAGCAGTGCGATCGTCGGCGCGTGGAGCCAGAGGGGGATCGTGACAATGCCGAGTGCGGCGGCGACGAGGATCCCGTTACGCCTGCCGATTCTCTGCGAGATCGAGCCGAAGACGATTCCCCCGGCGATCGCGCCGAGATTGTAGACGATCGCGAGCCATGCCACCTCGTGCACCGATAGTCCGCGTTGCTGCTGGAGAAAGGTCGGGTATAGATCCTGCGTTCCGTGCGACATGAAGTTGAACGCGGCCATGAGCGCGACGCTGTAGACGAAGAGCGGAGCGTAGCGCAGGAGCGGGCCGAGCCTCATAGCGCTGCGCGGCGACGGGCCGCGTGAGGCGAGCCATACCGGCGACTCGGGCACGTTCTTGCGGATGTAGAAGATGAGCAGCGCCGGCAGGACGCCAAGGGCGAACATGCCGCGCCATCCGATGACGTTGAAGAAGAGACCGAAGACGATCGCCGCCAGAAGATACCCGACCGAGTACCCTTCCTGCAACAGGCCGGAGAAGAGGCCGCGCCTCTTCGCCGGCAGCGACTCCATCGCGAGCGCGGCGCCGAGGCCCCACTCGCCTCCCATCGCAACGCCGTAGAGGGCGCGCAGCACGAGAAAAACGGTGAAGTTCGGTGAGAACGCCGTCGCGAGCTCGATCGCGGAGTAACAGGCGATGTCGATCATCAGCGGCGTTCGTCTGCCGTAGCGATCGGCAATCCATCCGAAGAGCAGCGCGCCGAGCGGTCGGCACATCAGCGTCAGCGTGATGGCGAAGACGACGTCGGGAATGGCCCGGTGAAAGTCCGTCGCGACGCGCGAGACGACGAAGGTGATGAGAAAGAAGTCGAACGCATCGAGCGTCCACCCGAGGAAGCTCGCGACGAACGTTTTATTCAGGGAGACGCGCTCGGCGATGGGCTTGGCGACGGGCTCGCAGCGGGCGACGCGGTCGCCAACGGCCGTTCGTTCGCATAGAGTACGAAGAGCCACGTCTCGCCACGCTTGATGGTCACGTGCGGCGGTGCGATCGTGAAGCGCACCGTGTCTGCGTCCGACGTCGACTTCGAATACGAGCCGACGAATGCGTCGCTACGGCGGCCGCGGCGATCGGAGGTCTCGTGAAAGAGTTGAACGGCGAAGCTCCGCCCGCCGACTTGGTCCTGCGGAAGAATGAAGTCGGCCTCGGCCGTGCCGGAGAGCACGAGGTCCGCACTCGTCGTCACGCGCAATGCGATGAGGGCGGTCGTCGCGACGGCGTGCGCGTCGGCGTTCACCATTGCAGGCGCATCGTGAGGCTGCGCCTCCAGGTGC
>DAHXOK010000086.1 GCA_027364935.1 Vulcanimicrobiota bacterium
GGCAATGCCATCGCCGGTCCTTCGACTCCGCGCCTTCGGCGCTACGCTCAGGATGACACAGGCAATGCCATCGCCGGCCTACAGCGGCTGTGCGCGCAATACCTCAGAGTTGCCCTAAGGCGTTGCGACGAACGAGTAGATCGGCGCGGCGTCGGTGAGCGAGACGGGTGCTCCGAACTTGTCGATATTGCGGTCTTCGCTCGGCTGCTCGTCGACAGCGGAGCCCGCGATCTTCCCGTCACGGAGCGTTCCGTTCAGTTGCCAGACTCCCGAGCTTCCGATCGTTAGCCAGACGTGGTCGCCGGTGCGGCCACCGGTGATCGGAACGAAGCTCGGCAATCCGGCCGGGTGGTAGTATCCGAGGACCGTGCCGTCGTTGCGGTAGGTGAGGTCCATCGTTCCGGTCACCGGATACGCGTGCGTGATCGGGTTCCAGATGGAGATGTTGTAATGCGTTGCCGCGTCCGCCCGCGCGGTTCCGATCGTACCCCAGCAGATAGCGACGGCGGCGAGCATGCATAGCGCAAGTGAGCGTCTCATAGTTCCTCTTCTTTCCTTTATCGTGGTACCCGCGGCAGGGTGGAATCGTTCGGGATCGGGCGGCCGATGAAGCTGTAGACGGCTCTGCCGAACGAACGGAAGGCGCGCCCGACGATCTTGCCGTCGTTCTCGACCGTTCCCGTCACGTGCAGGGGGTCGCCGCCGCCGATGTCGAGGGCGATTCGCGAGCCGGAGACCGATCCGTGAACCGGCGTGACTCCGCCGTCGGTCGGGCGGTAGTAGCCGACGAGCGTCCCATCGAGGCCAAACGTGAGGTCGAGCGTCGCCGAGGTTGGAAAGCCCCCTTGCGGGTAGCGGTAGAGCTCCGTGTAGTAATGGCGCGTCTCGCCCTGCGAGAAGACGGGCGCTGCGGCGGCAAGCGCCAAAATGGCGAACGCCGCGAAGGCCTTTGCCGTCCAGCGGGTGGTCATACCGATATCATAACGCTTTTCGGCCCGTGGGTGTTACGGCCGCGCCCGCCTACGTCAGGGCGTCGAAGCCTACGTACGGCTGGAGGACCTGTGGAATCGCCACCGTGCCATCGGCTCGCTGAAAGTTCTCCAGAATCGCGACGAGCGTTCGGCCGATCGCAAGCCCCGAGCCGTTGAGCGTGTGCACCGCTTCCGGTTTGCTCTTTGCGTCGGCTCGGAAGCGAATCGCCGCGCGCCGCGCTTGAAAATCCGTGCAGTTGGAGCACGAGCTGATCTCGCGAAACGTGCCGGCGCTCGGCAGCCAGACTTCTATATCGTAGGTTTTCGCCGCGTTGAAGCCGGTCTCTCCCGCGCAGAGTGCGACGACGCGATGCGGCAGCTCGAGCTCCCGCAGCAGCGAGGCGGCGTGATCGGTCAAGGTTTCGAGCGCGTCGAAGGAGTGCTGCGGCTGCACGAGCCAAACGAGTTCGACCTTCTCGAACTGATGCTGTCGAACGAGGCCGCGGGTGTCCTTGCCGGCGGCCCCGGCCTCTTTGCGAAAGCACGGGGTGAATGCCGCATACTTGCGCGGGAGCTCGCCTGCGTCGAAGATCTCGCCGCCGTGCAACGCGGTCAGCGGCACCTCGGCAGTGGGTATCAGATAGAGCCCGGTGTCGGCATCGCGGAACATCGCGTCGGCAAACGTGCTCAGCTGGCCCGTCGACCACATCGTCGCGCGCGAGACGAGATACGGTGGGGCGATCTCTTCGTATCCGAGCCGCGCCGCGCGATCGAGAAAGAACTGCGCCAGCGCGCGCGAGAGGCGCGCACCGCGTCCCTTCAAAAGCGAAAAACGGCTGCCCGAAAGGCGAGCGGCTCGCTCGAAATCGAGAACGCCCAGCGCTTCGCCGAGTTCCCAATGTGCCTTGGGCGTGAAGTCGAAGCGCGGCGGATCTCCCCACGCGCGAACGACGACGTTGGCGCGCTCATCGGTACCGTCGGGGACGCTTTCGTCCAGCAGGTTGGGCATCTGCTCGAGGAGAGCGCGAAGCGGCGATCCCTCGGAATCGGGCGCCATCTCGCGCACGCGCTCCTCGCTCTGCGCGATACGACCGGCGAGCGCATCGAGCTGCGGACGCCGTTCGGCCGTCGCGGCTGCTTTGTCAGTGGCCGTCCCGATTTCGGCGGAGAGTGCCTTGCGAGCCGCCTGCGCCGATTCGAGGTCGACGAGCGCGGAGCGGTACTCGGCGTCGAGGCGCAGAATCTCGTCGACCACGGACGGATCGAAGCTGCGGCGGCGAAGCGACTGCCGCACGCGATCGGGATCGCGGCGAATGACGACGATATCGAGCATGACAAAGGGTTTCGACGCAAAGCTCTTGCTCCCGCCGCGTGAGGCGTTGGAGCGCTATTTTACGCTCGTTACGCTCGAGCCGCGCGGCATCGAGGACGTCGCACTGGAATCGGCGCGCGAACGCGTGCTCGCGCGTCGCATTGAAGCGGACGACGATTATCCCGGCGCCGCGCGCTCGGCGATGGACGGCTTCGCCGTGCGCTCCCGGGGTACGCCGGGCGTACAGCGCGTCGTCGGGGAGGTACGCATTGGGGCGCGGCCGCAGCGCGGGATAGCGAACGGCGAAGCGATGAAAATTTCGACGGGTGCGATGCTGCCGGAAGGCGCAGACGCGGTGGTTCCGGCGGAATGCGTTCGCGAAGCAGATGGCGAGGTTCGCGTCGACGAGCGCATCGCCGCGGGAGACGCCGTCGTCGCGCGCGGCGCGGACATGCGCGCGGGAGAAACGTTGCTCGAACCGGGCCGCCGAATCGGCGCCCCGGAGATGGCGCTGCTGGCTGCGCTCGGCATCGTGGAGGTCCCCGTCTATCGCACGCCGGTGGTCGCGGTGATTTCGAGCGGCGACGAGCTCGTCGCACCATCCGTGCGGCCGCGTGCCGGTGAAGTGCGCGACGCGAACCGCTTTGCGATCGCGGCCTCGCTGGAAGCGCTCGGCGCGCAGCCGCGACAGTATCCGATCGTGAGCGACCGTGACGGCGCGCTCGAAGCAACCTTGCGCGACGCGCTGGATGCGTGCGACGCCGTGGTCGTCAGCGGCGGATCGTCCGTCGGCGAGCGCGATTTGACCCCTCGTGCGACGGCCGCGCTCGGATCGCCGGGCGTCATCGTACACGGTCTGCGCGTGCGCCCGGGAAAGCCGACCATGCTCGCTGCTATCGAAAAGAAGCCGGTCGTCGGACTTCCGGGCAACCCACTCTCCGCGCTGATGATGCTGGAGGCCGTCGCCGCGCCGATCTTTGCCGCGCTCGTAGGTGCGCCGCCGCCGTACCGCGAGCGCGACGCCGAGCTCGCCTCCGGGCTCGAGGCTCCGGATGGATGGACGTGGTACGTGCCGGTCGCACGCGAAGGCGACTTCGTACGACCACTCCCGATGCGCTCGTTTGCCGTCAGCCTTGCCGCGCGTGCGAGCGGGTACGTCGTCGCCGGGCAGGAGCGAAGAGTCTTGCGCGCGGGCGAGCGCGTTCGAATGCGATGCTTTCTCTGCGGCGGCGCGTGATGCGCGCGACGCGCGTCGTGGAAGGGCTTGCGGCGAATACGCCGTTCATCGGGCCGGAACGGTTGATGCGGGAGAACGGCCTGCGCGAGCTCGTGCGCCTCGGGGCGAACGAGAGCGCGTTCGGCCCGTCGCCGCGCGCCGTCGCGGCCATGGCGGAACAGCTCGAGCGGCTCTCGTGGTATGGCGACCCAGACTCGCACGCGCTGCGTGAGGCGCTCGCCGCGCGTTACGGCTGTGCGTACGAGCAGACGATGGTCGCCTGCGGGATCGACGATCTGATGGGTTTGGCGGTGCGCGCTTTCGTCGAGATCGGCGGCGTGGCGGTCGCGCCGCGCGGTACGTACCCGACCTTCGCGTATCACGTCGCGGGATACGGAGGGCGCTTGGAAACCGCGCCCTATGCGGAGGAAGGCGAGCCGGATCTCGGGGCATTGGCCGCGCTCGCACAACGCGTACGGCCCTCAGTTGTCTATCTGGCGAATCCGGACAACCCGAGCGGCGTATTTCTCGAGCGCGACCGCATTGCGGAGTTCTTCGAGGCGCTGCCGGCGCAGACGCTGCTGCTGCTTGATGAAGCGTACGTCGACTTCGTTCAATCCGATCGCCTGCTCGAGCCCCGCTTCGAAGATCGTCTCGTGCGGTTGCGCACGTTTTCGAAGGCCTACGGCCTCGCCGGAGCGCGCATCGGATACGCGCTCACGACGCACGCCAACGTCGAGCGCTTCGAGCGCATCCGGCTGCAATACGGCGTCAATCGCACCGCGCAGATCGGTGCCCTCGCGGCGCTCGAGGACGGTGCGCACTTGGCGTGGGTCGTGCGCGAGACCGCGGCCGCGCGGCAGGCGTACGAGGCACTCGCACGCGAGCTCGGAACGACGACGATTCCTTCGCTCGCCAACTTCGTGTGCATCGACATGGGTGCCGCGCCGCGAGCGACGCACGTTACGGCGGAGCTCCTGCGGCGCGGCATCTGGATCCGCAAGCCGGGCGCGCCGCCGCTCGACCGCTACATTCGCGTCAGCGCCGCAACCCCTCCGATGCGCGACGCGTTCGCGCAGGCACTGCGCGACGTGCTCGCCGAACGGAGCATGGCCGTACCGTGAGATACGCGTTTTTCTCGGACATTCACTCGAACCTCGAATCGCTCTCGCGCGCGCTGGCGCACCTCGCGCCGGACGACGTCCTCGTTTCGCTTGGCGACGTCGTTGGATACGGTCCGAATCCGAACGAGTGCCTGGCGATCTTACGCGCGCGCGCGCGCCACGCCGTCATGGGCAATCACGACCTCGCGGCCATAGAGAACTTTGGAATCGAGTACTTCAACGACGCCGCGAAAGAGGCGATGGTGTGGACGCAAGGCGTGCTCGACGAGCCCGGGCGTGCGTGGCTGAACGGCCTCGGCTACGAGCTGCGCTTCCCGGAGTTTCTGCTCGTGCACGGCGCGCCGGTGCGCTACTTCGACTACATCTTGGAGAAGCGTAATGCGGTCGCCGCGTTTGCCGCCACCGACGCGCCGCTCATCTTCGTCGGCCACACGCACGTCGCACAGCACTGGGTTCAGGAGCGCAACGGCTCCGTCGGTCACCGGCACATGCAGCGCGGCGGCGAGCTGCATCTCGATCCGGGCAAGCGGTACATCATCGATGTCGGTAGCGTCGGACAGCCGCGCGACTTGAATCCCAATCCTTGCTTCGTTTTCTACGAGCCCGAAAACGGACGCGTCGAGTGGGTGCGCTACGGCTACCCGATTAGCACGGTGCAGCGAAAGATTCGTGCGGCGAAGCTGCCCGTCTATCTCGCGGATCGCCTGGACTCCGGGCGGTGAGCGTTTCCGGCGTGCCGATCGACGACGGGTACTGCTTTGCGTGCGGTCCGGAGAACCCGTTGGGCTTGCACATGCAGTTCGAGAACCTCGGCGAGGACGGCGTGCGAGCGCAGACCTCTCTTGCGCCGCAATTCCAAGGATGGCGCGGCATCGCCCATGGCGGTATCGCGATCTCGCTGCTCGACGAAGCGATGGCCCACGCAGCGGGATATGCCGGCTACCGCGGCGTTACGGCGTCGATGAGCGTGCGTTTTCGCAAGCCGGTTCCGCTGGCCACGCCGCTCGTCGTTTGCGGGCGCGTGACGTGGAAGCGGGGCAACGTGCTCGGCATCGAAGCCGACGTGCGCGACGCATCCGGCGCTCTGCTCCTGCGCGGAGAGGGGCACTTCGTCTCGCGCGGATCGGTCGGCGACGCGGTCGATCGCCGAAACCCGGGGGCGTAGCGATGGCGAAGATGCGGCAGCAGCGCGAAAAAACGGCGGCGACGCCGCGCTCGCACCGTTCTCCCACGCTGGAAAATCGGCGCGCGCGCTTCGAGTACGAGATCCTGGAATCGCTCGAGGCGGGCATCGCGCTCTCCGGCACGGAGGTGAAGGCGATTCGCGAGGGCGGCGCGTCGATCAGCGAAGCGTACGCGCGATTTCGCGACGGCGAGGCGTGGCTCGTCGGCATGCACGTTCCGCCGTACAAGCAGGGAAGCTTTTCGAATCTCGATCCAGGCCGCGCGCGCAAGCTGCTCCTGCACCGCGAGCAGATCGCGCTCTTGCGTTCGCGCGTGCAAGAAAAAGGTCTCACCGTCGTCCCGCTTCGACTCTACTTCACGCGCGGGATGGCGAAGGTGCAACTCGGTCTCGCGCGCGGCAAGAAGCTCTGGGACAAGCGCGCGACCATCGCAAAACGCGATGTCGAGCGCGAGATCGCCCGGCATGGCCGATAGGCGCGGCGCGGCTTGCTCCAGGACGCGCAGGCGCCGTTGGCGACGCTCGATGAACCTCTGCGCAAAGCCGCGCACGCTCTCGGGATCCCGCTCTTTTACGGTGAAAGACTGCACGCGCCGATGAGGGGAGCGCATCGAGAGCGGGCGATCGAGCAACAGGTGCTGCAGGGCGGCGTGCTGCGCTCCGGCGAGCGCGTCGTCGTCGCGTGTAGCGGCGGTCCGGATTCCGTCGCACTCGCCGCAGTGCTTGCAGCGATTGCGCCGCAACTCGAGCTGCAGCTCTCGATCGCGCACGTCAACCACGGCATTCGCGCGTCGGCTTGGCAGGACGAATGCGTCGCGATGCGCGTTGCGGCGAGTCTGCGTCTTGCGCTCGACGTCGCTGCGGCGAAGCCGCAGGCCCGCGATGAAGCAGCGCTGCGGACGGC
>DAHXOK010000087.1 GCA_027364935.1 Vulcanimicrobiota bacterium
AAGCGGACGTTCCGCCGCCGCCCGCACTGCGATTGGCGACGGCGCTCGCGATCGGCGGATCGATTCTGCTCGCTGGGCTTATCGCGTGGCGATCGATGCTCCCGTCCATCGCGGCGTACGCGCTGCCGACGGAGGTCGCGGCTGGCGACCGAATCGATGCATCGTACGCCTATGGCGGCGTCGGTACCGCCGAGTACGACGTTACGAGCAACGGGGCGCAGATTGCGGGCGGCGTGCTTGCGGCAAGAAGCGGATCGTTCTCGTTCCCGAGCAGCAAGGCTGCTGCCGCATATCACGTGACGCTCGCCGTCGTCGGCCCGTTCGGAACGGTTCGCCGACAGCTCGTGACGCGCTCCATTTCGGTTTCGGGCGCGGGCGCGATCTCGATCGTAGCGTTGCAGCCCGATCCGAGCGTCGTTCGCAGCGGGGAACGCATCACGGTACGCTACGTAGCCGACGCGCGCAGCGGGAGCGTCACGCTATTCGATGCCTCCGGGATCGCCTTGCAACGTGTGCCGTACTCTTCCAACGGCGTGACGACGCTGACCGCGCCGTCGGTCGACGTGCCGACGCAGTACCGCGTGGAGCTGCTCGCGCAACGCGGCGGTGAGAGCGCGCGCGCTTCCGCGGGGCTGCTCGTGCTGCCGAAAGACGACGCGCAGGCCCCACCCCACATCTCCGGCGTGCTGACGGCCGCGCAAGTGTTTCGCGTCGGCCCAGTCGTCCTCTCCGCAACGACGTTTGGGGTTCGCCTGCTCGCCCACCCGCAGAACCTGCGTTTGACCTTCGAGGACGATATGGGAACGCCGCTTGCGACGCAGATGGTGAGGCCCGGCGAGTCGATCGCGTACTTCGTCGCGCCGAACCTTTCACGCGATCGCTCCTACGTCGTTGTGGCCTCGTTTTCACGCGGAGACGTGGAACAGGCGCTGCTCGCGCACGTCCTCGTCCGCGTTCGAGGAGGGACCTCGGCCCCGTAGGCCTAATAGCATGAAGCCCGGCGCATCGCCGGGTTTTGTATGAAAATCGTCGTTACCGTCAAGCTCGTTCCCGATCTCAACGCTTCTAAGAGCATAGATCCCGCGACGAAGCGTCTCGTGCGCGCCGGTGCGGAAACGGTGCTGAATCCCTATGACGAGTACGCGTTGGAAGCGGCCCTGCAACTGAAGGAGAGGCTCGGCGGCGAGACCTCGGTTACGCTGCTCTCGATGGGGCCGCAGGCGACGCAAGAGACGCTGCGCAAAGCGCTCGCCATGGGCGCCGACGACGCCGTCGTGTTGAGCGACGACGTGCTCGCAGGCAGCGACGTTGCCATGACCGCAGCAGCTCTCGCGGGCGCCTTGAAGAACATCGGGTTCGATCTGGTCGTGTGCGGCGGTCTCGCCGACGACGGATCGACGGGCGGCGTTCCCGGTGCACTCGCCGAGCATCTCGGCGTTCCCGGCTTGACCAATGCGCGTCACGTCGAGATCGACGATGCGGTTGTCAAGGTGCAACGCGAGACCGATAGCGGGTACCAAGTCGTTACCTGCCCCCTGCCGGCTCTGGTCAGCGTAACGATGGCCGTGGGCGAGCCACGCTACGCGTCGCTCAAAGGCATCATGGGCGCCAAGAAAAAGACGATCGCACCGCTCTGCGCGAGCGACGCCGGCGTAGGCGGGCTCGCGCCGAAAACGGAGCTGCTACGCTTCGCTGCGCCGCCCGCACGGACGAAAGCACGCGTCGTGGAGGCGCCGGACGGTGCAACGGGAGCGCGAGCGATCTTCGAGTTCCTGCGCGAGAGGAAGCTCGTCTGATGCAACACGTCGTCGAAGTGGTCGAGCACCGTAAGGGCCAGACGCGCAAAGTCACGTTCGAGCTGGCGACACAGGCGCGCGATCTTGCCGACAGACTCGGCGGAACCGCGCACGCGGTCGTTCTTGGAAGTGGCGCTGCGGAGCTGGCCGAGCAGCTCAAGGCGTATCCTCTCGATGCCGTCCACGTTGCCGAGGATCCTGACGTGGACGCCTACCTCATCGACCCGACGATCGATTATGTCGAGGCGGTGGCGCGTGCCGTCGGAAGTGCGGTGATTCTCGTGCCCAACACGATGTACGGCCGGGACGTTGCGAGCCGAATCGCCGCGCGACTAGGCGCCGGCATGGTTGCCGACGTGACGGGATTCGAGGTCGAGGGGGGCCGCGTCGCGTGCGTCGCGCCGAAGCTCGGCGGAGCTACGATCACGGCGTGCGCGTTTCGCGACGGTGAATACGGCGTTGCGACGGTGCGCCCTAACGCGTTTGCGGCGCAGTCCGGCGGAGCGGGAGCACGCGTGGATGCCATCGAGAAGCCGCCGGGAAGGCGGTACGCAATGCGCATCGAGAGCGAGGTCGAAGAGGCTTCGGACGAGCTCGGCCTCGAGGAGGCTCCGGTTGTGGTCAGCGGCGGGCGTGGCCTCGGTGGCGCCGATCCCTTTCGAACGCTGCTCAAGCCCCTAGCCGACGCGCTCGGCGGAGCGGTCGGCGCCTCGCGGGCCGCCGCGGATGCAGGCTGGGTTCCCTACAGTCTGCAAATTGGACAGACCGGGAAGACCGTCAGTCCCAAGCTCTACATCGCCGTCGGAATTTCGGGTGCGATTCAACACAAAGTCGGAATGCGCTCGTCAGGCACGATCGTCGCCGTCAACAAGGACGGCGCTGCACCCATCGCCGAGTTTTCCGATCTGGTCGTCGTCGGCGACGCATTCGCGATCATCCCCGAGCTCACCAAACTGGTCGAAGCCGCAAAGGCGTAGACCAAAGGAACTCCAACCGTGAAACGCTTTCTGATTCCCGTTCTTCTCTTCGTCGCACTCGGACTTGCGCTCGCGGGCACTACGCCGCACGCCGTCGCTCGCCGGTCATCGGCAACGCCGTCTCCTTCCCCGACGCCGGTAGCGTTGCCCACGGCGACGCCCGAGCCGCCGAACATCGCAATCCCGCGGCTGCAAGGGCGCATCCGCGCCAATCCAAACGATCAGCAAGCGATGACCGAGCTTGCCGGCGAGTACCTCTCGATCAATCGCCCCGATCTCGCGCTCCCGCTGACCCAGCACTTGCTGCAAGCCGGCGATAAGAGCGCGCAGGTCTTCTTCCTCGACGGGTACGCCCAACAAGCGCAAGGGCAGCTCGCTGCGGCAGTCGGCGATTTGGAGCAAGCCTCGACGCTCGACCCGACAAACGTGTCGGTGCTCTCCGACCTCGCGAACCTCTATTTGACCATCAACCGCGCGAGCGACGCAGAGCGCGTCGCGAACCGCGCGGTCACCTTCAACAAGAGCAGCCCGGACGCGTACCTGTCGCTCGGCTCGGTTTATGCGGCGCAATCGCACTACGAAGACGCGCGCATCCAGTTCGAAAAGGCCTTTGCGCTCGACAAGACGAGCACGAAGCCGCTCATTTCGATCGCGCAGACGTATGTGGCGCAGAACAATATCCCGTTAGCCCTGCAAACGATAGATCGCGCGCTCGCCGTCGATCCGCAGAGCGTCGAGGTCCTCGTGATGAGGGCGGATCTCTACGCTCGCCAGCACGACGACGCTCATGTCACCGAAGCGTTCGACGACGCTGCCGTCGCGGCGCCGACCGACGAGCAGAAGGTCGCGATCTACGTGCAAAAGGCGCAGTATTTCACGAGCGAGCACAAGAACGACCAGGCGCTCGCGATCTACCAGCAGATCCTCTCGCGCTACCCAAACGTCGCGCTCACATACGTCGCGTACGGAGCGTACCTCGCGGTCACGATGCACCAAGTCGAGCAGGGCATGCAGCAGTGGCGCAAGGCGCTTTCGATGGACCCGGACAACGAGGACGCACTCAGAGACATGGGTGAGTACGAGTTGCAGCACAACCGGCCCACCGATGCCGTCGCGTATCTGAAACACCTCGTCAGCGTCGCGCCGAGCGCGAACGGCTACGAGCTGCTCGCTGCCGCGTACAACCGCACCCATCAATTCAGCTTGCAGCGCGACGCCTGCAGCCGGAGCTTCTCCATCAAACGATCGCCCGAGACCCTCGGGTGCATCGCGGGTGCGGATTTCGAGTTGCATAACTATCGTGAAGCCTCGCAGATCTTCGACGTGCTCGACAGCGCGGCGCGCGGATACCTCGATCAGAACCCGCAGCTGCTCTTTGTAGCCGCGAAGGCGTACGCGAAAAATCACGAGCGCAGCAAGGCTCTCGGGGCATATCAGCGGCTCCTCACGATGATGCAGCGGGGGAGCCCGGCCTACAAGTCCGTGCAACGGGCGATCGCCGACCTCAACAGAACGCACTAAAATAGGTTCGGTTCGCTAGAGCGATGCGCTTCGTCACCGACGAGCTGCTCGGCGACCATCTCCGCGGCGTCGCGCATCCCGAATCGCCGGCGCGCGTGCAAGCCGTCGCGGAGCGCCTGCGCGCCCGCGGAGTTCTTGGCGACGTCCTGCCCGCGCGCGACGCCACGACCGCGGAACTGGAGCGCGTGCACGCACCTGCCTACCTCGAGTTGGTCGAACGCGAAACGCGCTCGCTCGAGAGGCCGCGCTATCTTTCGACCGGCGACGTCGTCGTCGATCGCCACACGCGCGGCTGCGCCCTGCGCGCCGCCGGAGCCGCGATCGTGGCGGCCGAGCACGCCGCCGAGCACGGCACCGCGGTCTTCGCGCTCGTGCGGCCGCCGGGGCACCATGCGGAGCCGGAGCGGGGAATGGGGTTCTGCATCTTCAACAACGCCGCGATCGCGGCGCGGGCGTTCTTGGCGCGCTACGGCGGCCGCGTGCTCGTTATCGATTTCGACTATCATCACGGGAACGGCACCCAAGCCGCGGCCGGCAGTGGGTTGTCGTACGTCTCCACGCACGCGTCGCCGGCGTATCCTGGAACGGGCACTTCGAGCGAGACGCTGACGCTCGGAGAAGATCTCGTCGTGAATGCGCCGCTAGCGGCTTCGGGCGTGAGCTCGTACGAGTTCGTTGCCGTATGGGATGCATTGCTACCTCGCGTCGCAGCGGACGTGCGGCCCGACATGCTCGTCGTCAGCGCCGGATTCGATTACGTCGCGGGCGATCCGGTCGGAGATCTCGGCGTCGGCGTGGAGGTCGCGACGCCGCTAGCGGAGCGGATCGAGCAGACGGCCGACGAGTATTGCGGTGGACGCGTCGCCTACGTCCTCGAAGGCGGATACGTTATCGACGCGATCGCCGAGTCGATAGAACGCATCGCACGCGTGTCGGGCTAGCTACGCTCGGGATGACAAGGGTATGCTCCTAGTGATAGCTCGCTTCGCGGTGGGGGTCGCGATGGGGAAGGATGCCGACGATACGGCGCGCGATGCGCTGCCAGACCGAGAGGCGCGTGATGCCAGCCATGGGTCGCGAGTCGCGAATGTTCGAGAGCGGCAGCGCGATTACGTCCTGCAGGCCGCCGTCGACGAGCGAATCGTTGACGATGATCGGCGACCCCACGTTGAACTGCATGTCCGTCGCGACGCTGCCGATGACGCGGCCGTTTTGCGCGTCGACGGCCCACAGCATGCCGCTCAAATCGCCGAAGTACAGGATTCCATCTCGGGCGGCGATGCCGCCTTTCACGGGTCCGTCGACGCGGAGCTGCCAGACGATGCGTCCGGTGCGTGCGTCGAGCGCGGTGACGACCGGCGCGATTGCGCTGCCCGCGTAGACGCGGCTACCGTAGACGAGCGCGATTGCGGACTCGTTGTACTCCGGCACGACGCCGCGCACGGATGCGAGCGTCGTATCCCACAAGAGTCGTCCGTCGCGCATGCGTAGTGCGTATACGTGTTGGCGCGCCGTCGCTCCATTCGTGACCGCCATCCCGTACGGGCCCCTTGCGATCGGCTCGAGATAGTCGCCGACGAGCGCCGTACCGGTCGAGGCGAGCGGGTCGTCGCTGACGGCGCCGTCGAGTACGTTAAGCCGATGTTCCCAGGCGATGCTTCCATCGCGCGCGCGCAATGCGTAAACCGCGTTGCGACAGTTGCCGCTCACGTATACGCGCCCGAAATCGCCGGCGACGACGCTCGACATCGAGGCTGAGAGAAGAAGGCGCGTGTCCCACCGGTACGCGCCGGTGCGCGCGTCGACGGCGAGCACCACACCGGTGCCGTCGATAGAGATGACCGAATCGCCGACAATCGCCGACGACGGCATTCCGCTTCCGGTCAGCGCGCTCCACCATTGCTCGATGCCGGTTCGCGCGTCGACGGCTTCGAGCTTGTTCATTCCGGATCCGGTGACGCAATAGTACGGAATGTCGTATACGGCGCCGTCGGAGTTTCCCGTGCCGACGAAGATCAGCCCACCTGCGTAGGACGGCTGAGACATGAGCTCGTTCTCGGCCCGGTACTTCCAGACGAGCGATCCGGTCGCGCCGTCGATCGCGTAGAGGTGATCGTCGTTTGCGGAGACGAGAATCGTCGTTCCCATGACGGTCGGCGACGACGAGATTCCGCCGGAGGCGAAGCGCCACGCGAACGCGCGAGGCAAGCCCGGACTCACGACGACGACGTTGAGGCCGCCGCCTAAGCGAAAGCGCGTC
>DAHXOK010000088.1 GCA_027364935.1 Vulcanimicrobiota bacterium
TGCCTTGGCTCCGTACCGCAGCAGCTTTGCGCCGCGCAACTTTCCGGCGATCGAAGGGTGCTGCTTCAGTCGTTGGAGCTCGTTGTGCGGGTCGCTCGTCGGGTCGCGTGCGTCGAGGCCGGTAACCATGCCGATGTCGAGTACGTCGCCGGCCATTCCGTAGATGAACCCTCCGCCAAAGGTTTGCGCCCGCAGCGGATAGCCCAGCGTGTGCGTCACGCTGCCGGCTTGTACGGATCCGGCCGGACACTGCCACAACTCCTTGACGCCCAGCGCGTAGACCGTCGGCTCGCGTCCGGCACCGAGCCCCAAACGCGCGACGGCTTGCTTGGTCAGGGTGCCCAACGGGCCTTCGCCGAGAATCACGATCTTCGCGATGAGATCGGCGCCCGGCTCGTAGTTGGACTTTGGATTGCCGTCGCGATCGAGACCTTTGTCGCCGGTGCGAACGCCGGTGACGCAGTTCCCGTCCCACAGCAACTCTTGACCGGGAAACGCGGGAAAGACTTGCACGCCGGCTTCCTGCGCACGCGCTGCTAGCCATTTCACGATCTTCTGGAGCGACGCTACATACTTGCCGTCGTTGTTCAGCGGCGGCGGAGTGAACGGCGCTTTGATCTTGCCGCCGCGCGTGAGATACCACAGCTCGTCGCGCGTCACCGGCGATTCGACGGGAACTCCGTGCGCGAGCCAATCGGGATCGAGCTCCTCGAAGGCTCGCGGGTCGAGCACGGCGCCGGAGATCGCGTGGTTCCACGCCTCGGCGGCTTTCTCGATGACGAGAATCTCCAGTGCGCGATTCGCGGCCCTCGCGCGCTCCGCGAGCGCGATTGCGCCAGAAAGACTCGCCGGTCCAGAACCGACAAAGAGAACGTCGACGTCGAGGCGCTCGCGCTCCGCCATACGGGTTTCTTCTAGGAGCCGCTCGGCGTTACTCCTGGCGGTAGGTTCCGCGGAATGTCGCACGGTATCCCCGTTTGCATGAAGATCCAAGTCGGCGTCATGGGCTCCTCCGGCGGAAGCATTTCCGCAGAACAACTCGCGACGGCGCGCCGTTTGGGCCGGCGCATCGCCGAACGCGATTGCACGATCGTTACCGGCGCGTGCCCGGGATTACCGCACGCGGCGGTGCTCGGCGCCCACGAGGCGGGCGGCGCGAGCCTCGGCGTCTCGCCGGCCCTCACGCGCGAAGAGCACGTCGACGTCTACCATTCGCCGATTCAGCCGTACACGTCGATCGTCTTCACCGGTTCCGGACTCATGGGACGCGAGACGCACAACATCCATAGCTCCGACTTCGTGCTCTTTCTCGGGGGACGCAGTGGAACGCTCGGCGAGTTCTGCATCGCGTACGACGAAGGAAAGCTGATCGGCGTCCTCGCGCACTCCGGCGGCATCTCGGATCACATCGATGACGTGCGCACGATCGTCAAGAAGGAGACCGGCGCAACCATCGTCGAGGACGCCGACCCGGTATCGCTCGTCGACCGTTGCCTCGATCTCTACTTACGTAACGCGCTTCCGAGCTCGCTCGCCCTCACCGCAGCACGTGGCTGAGCTCACCTTCGTCGGCGCTGCCGGCACGGTCACCGGCAGCAAACATCTTCTCACGGTCGGGGGAAGGCGCTTCTTCGTCGATTGCGGCCTCTTCCAAGGGACGCACCAGATCGCGGCGCTCAACGATGCACCGCTACCGGTCGAGCCGGACGACGTCGAAGCCGTCGTCGTCACGCACGGGCACCTCGATCACATCGGCTACTTGCCCAAGCTCGTGCGCGACGGCTTCGCCGGTCCGATCTATTGCACGCCGCCGACGCAAGCTCTCATGCAGATCGTGCTCGACGACGCGGCGCACCTACAGCAAGAGATGGTCCAGCGCGGCCTCGAGCACGATCGCCCCAACGTGCCGCCTGCATACTACGACGAGCGGGACGTCGCTCGCACGATGCGCCTCGTGCGCGCGGTTCCGCTCGGGACGCAGTTCGACGCCGTTCCCGGCGTCCGCGCCACCTATCATAATGCGGCCCACGTCATCGGCTCGGCGTTCGTCGCCTTCGAACTCGAAGGCAAACGCATCGTGTTCTCCGGCGATCTCGGACGATACGGGCGAACGCTGCTCTACGATCCCGATCCGATCGGACGCGCCGATACGATCGTCTGCGAATCGACGTACGGCGACCGCGCGCATCCTGCAGACTCCCTCGACGCACTCCAAGCCGCGTTGCTCGATGGCATCGCTCGCGGCGGCATAATCGTGATGCCGGCGTTTGCGGTAGAACGCACGCAGGACATGCTCCTGGCCATTGCCGCGGTACAGGCGAGGGAGCCGAAGGTCGCCGCGTTGCCCGTACACCTCGACAGCCCGATGGCGGAGAAAGTCGACACGCTCTTCGAGAGCTTTCCCGACGCGCATAAGCCGATCCCCAACGGTACGCCGTCAACGCCGTTCGGCGTGCGCAACTTCTCGCTTGCGGTAACGACCGAAGAATCGAAGGCGCTCAACTTCCTCGAAGGGCCGCGGCTCATCGTTTCCGCGAGCGGTATGGCGTCTGGCGGCCGCGTTCTGCACCATCTCCACAACCATCTCGCGCAAACGAAATCGACGGTAATCTTCGTGGGGTATCAAAGCCGCGGCACCCTCGGTTTCTTACTGACGCGAGGCGCGAAGGCGTTGCGCATCTACGGCGACATGCTCCCCGTGCGCGCCAAGATCGTTGACTTGGCCGGCTTCAGCGGGCACGCAGATCGCGCAGACTTCGGGCGCTGGTTCTCGACGTGCACGAGCAAGCCCCATCTGTACGCCGTCCACGGCGAGCCCGACTCCGCGAGCGCGCTCGCGGGGTTCGCAACGTCGCAGTTCGGTTGGCCTGCCGATCCCGGCCGGCGGGGTACGACGGTAGCGCTATGAGCGCGGCAACGCGCAGCTTTGCGAGCGACAATACCGCTCCGGTCGCTCCCGAAATCCTCGACGCGATTCGACGCGCGAATGACGGCGACGCCGTTGGTTACGGTCACGATGCGTGGACGGCGTCGGCGGTGCGCCGCTTTCGCGAGCACTTCGGTGACGCGACGGGCGTGTACTTCACGTTCAACGGCACCGGCGCAAACGTCGTCGCGCTCAGCTGCCTTGTAAAACCCTGGGAGGCCGTGCTCTGTCCGGCGAGCGCGCATCTGCAGACCGACGAATGTGGCGCGTTCGAGCGTTTTGCGGGCTCGAAAGTGATCCCGATCGCGACCGATGACGGGAAGCTCCGCCCGGAGGATCTCGAGCCGCACCTGCGTCACGGGCACGACGAGCACCACCCGCAGCCGCGAATCGTCTCCATCTCGCAATCCACGGAGTACGGCGGCCTCTACGAGCCCGGCGAAATTCACGAGCTTTGCGACTACGCACACGAGCGAGGCCTCCTCGTGCACGTCGACGGCGCCCGCATCGCAAACGCGGCGGCAGCGCTGCATGCCCCCCCGCGTACGATTACGGCCGATCTCGGCGTCGACGCGCTCACCTTCGGCGGCACGAAGAACGGTTTGATGTTCGGCGAGGCGATCTGTTTCTTCACGCCCGATCTTGCCGCCGGTGCGGCGCCCTTCGCCCGCAAGCAGGCAATGCAGCTCTCTTCGAAGATGCGTTACGTAGCGGCGCAGTTCGAAGCGCTGCTTTCGAACGATCTCTGGCTACGCTACGCCTCACATGCCAACGCGATGACGGCACGCCTTCACGAGCGCGTACGCGCCATAAAGGGAATCCGCATCACGCGCCCGGTGCGCTGCAACGCAATCTTCGCGACGATGGACCGTGGGGCGATCGCCCGCGCGCAGGCGAAAGTCTTCTTCTACACGTTCGACGAGGCGCTTCCCGAAGTGCGCTGGATGACGCACTGGGCGACGCGGCCCGAAGACGTCGATGCATTCGCGGAGTCTCTCGAGGCTGCGCTCGCCTGAGCCGACTCGCGCTCGGCGGTGCTATCGCCGTACGCCAGACGTCTGCAGCGCTAGGAAACCCCGAGTCCGGTCATCATGCGAAAGCCGACGTCGAGAGCTCGTTCGTCGATGTCGTACCGCGCGCTGTGCTGCGGCTCGGTTCCTATTCCGGCGCCGCGCGCACCGACGAGAAAGTACGCGCCGGGCCGCTCTGCCTGCATGTACGCCATATCCTCTGCCCACATCACGACCTCGTGTGGGTCGACGACGCTCTCCGTTCCGACGCACGCTCTCGCAACGTCGCGGACGAGGTCGTTCGCGCGCTGATCGTTGACAACCGCGGGATAGCCCCATTCGTACTGGAGGCGGTACTCCATGCGCATGGCACTGCAAAGCCCCTGCAGCATGCGCTCGAGCCGTTCCGGCATCGACCGTCGTACGGTTTCGTCGAGCGTTCGTACCGTGCCGGTCAGTTCGGCGCGATCCGGAATTACGTTGTGCGTCGTCCCCGCAACGACTTTTCCGATCGTCACGACCACGGGCTCCTTCGGCGCGGCTTCGCGGCTTACGAGCGTCTGCAGCATCGTAATGAAGTGCGCGGCGCCGACGATTGGATCGACCGAGAGCTGCGGCATCGCACCGTGTCCGCCGCGTCCCACGAGCGTAACGTAGATCTGGTCCGAGGCAGCAAAGAACGGGCCGTCGCGAACGCCGATCTTTCCAACGTCGAGGCCGGTATAGAGATGCAGCGCAAAGACCCGGTCGACGTGCGGGTTCTCGAGCGCGCCGTCGGCGATCATCAACCGGTTGCCGCCGTACCCTTCTTCCCCCGGCTGAAAGCAGAAGACGAGCGTCCCACGTACGTCTTGACGCCGCGCGGCCAGCGCACGCGCAGACGCGAGCAGAATCGCCATGTGCCCGTCGTGCCCGCAGGCGTGCATCACGCCTGCGCGCTGCGATCGGTATTCCGCCGTGCCGAGCTCGCTCACCGGAAGCGCATCCATGTCGGCGCGAAGGAGCGTCGTCGGTCCGGAACGCCCGCCGCGCAGCGTAGCCAGGATCCCCGTCTTGCCGACGCGCGTGCGAATTTCGTCGAAGTCGCATTGCCGAAGCTCGCGCTCGACGAACGCCGCCGTCTCGTGCTCTTCGAGCGAGAGCTCGGGATGCGCGTGAAAATGCCGCCGGTACGCGACGAGCTCAGCGTTCAAGCAATCGAACCGTGCTTCGGCTCGCGCGCTTACTTCTGTTGATACGGCAGGATGAGAACGCTTACGACCGGCGTGCAGAGGAACTGCGCCGGCGAGTACGTCTGCGTCTTTGCCTGGTCGAGTGCCTCGGTGTCCGTAATGTGATTGCCGCTGGACTGCACGAGTTGCGTGTCCACCGGCTTTCCGGTGGAGTCAAGATAGATTGCGACGAGCGCCGAGGTCCCGCCACGGCCGCTGGAGTAGCTCGCCATCTCGTCCTGCACGGACCAGTCGCTCTGCGGCCTCAATGCCATTCGCGACGGCGTGTAGACGGTACCGCACGAGAGCGAGGGAAGCGATTGAAGCAGCGTCGCCCCGATCATTGCGTAACGCCGCGGCATCGTCGGAACCGTCGACCTGGCGACGACGTGTAGCGAAGGCACGGCACTGTTCGGGCGCGGCGCGGCGCCGTACGGATAGACCTGATTGACGAAGCTAGGGCAAGAAACGAGCGACGCGCCGTCTGCCGCATACGAATCCACGTACGCGTACTGGACGTCGACCGGCCGGTCGAAGGTCACGAGAACCGGATCGCTCTCGCGATCGCCGGCCCCTGCTTGCCCGTGCAGCGCCATGCCTGCGATCGTCGCCTGATACGCCGAGTCGTTCGTGATGAAGGTCACGAGCGCGGTCGCTCGCGAGCCGGATGCAGCGTAGAGAACGACGCGCATCGCGCTTTCCGATGTAGCGGTCTTCGGAGCCGGCGCGTTCGAAGCGACGTCCCACGGGATGTACGACCCGTCGGCGCCGCAGAAGACGTTGCTCGCGGCTGCAGGCACGGGCTGCACAGCAAAGGCGAGCGGGCCGCAGAGGCTCGCGACGCTTGCAGCAAAGAGGATGCTTCGAATGGGACGCGTCATGGTGTACCCTCGATTTCGACAGATTTTCGGTACTCGGAGTCTTCGCACGAGGCGGGTCGCTTCCCGCGGCGCAACCCCGCAAGGCGTGCCCTGAGTCCGGGCACGGCCGCCGCTCCCTTGAAGCGTTCCGCGCCGCCCGAGGCGAACCTCGCATCCTGTGGCAGTAAAGACGACGGCTGCGCTGGATCGGCACGGGCTAGGCGACGAGCAGTTGCGGCAGATCTTCCGTAACATGCTTCTCCAGCGCCAACTCGACAACCGAGGCTTCCAGCTCAACCGGCAAGGGAAAGTGCCGTTCGCGCTCGGCAGCGAGGGGCACGAAGCACTCCAGGCCGGCGCGGCGATGGCGTTCCGGCGCGGCTCCGACCTCCTCGCGCCCTACTACCGCGATCTCGGTCTCTGCCTCGGCGTCGGCTTGACGGCCTACGAGATCATGC
>DAHXOK010000089.1 GCA_027364935.1 Vulcanimicrobiota bacterium
GCGTAGGCGCGCAGCGCCGCACCTGCTTTTGTCATCCCGAGCGTAGGCGCGCAGCGCCGCACCATGACAAAGCTGCGCAGCGCCGCATGCTATTGCCTGTCAAGCTGCGCAGCGCCGCACCATGACGGAGCTGCCTCGTTGGTTCACGAACCGGTAACGAACCGGTAAGCCCAGCGCAATAGCGCCGAGATACGCTCTGTGCGATGGACGGAATCGCATGGGCGGCAAGCGCCATGGTGGCCGCGCGAACGCGGCTCGAAATCGCGGCAAACAATCTCGCAAACGTTTCGACCGACGGGTTTCGCGGCATCGTCGCGCGCGGGGCGTTGACCGGGCGCGGCGTGACCATCGAGCGCGCGCCGATCGCGCGCCACGGCGCCTTGCTGCACACGGGCCGCACCGACGATCGCGCAATCGTCGGAGACGGCGCGTTTCTCTTGCGCGACGCGCGAGGGCGGATCGTCGAGACGCGCAACGGCGCCTTCTCGCGCGGGAGGGACGGCCGACTGCGCGACGATGCGGGACGCGTGCTCGTCGCAACGCGTCTTTCGCACGGAAGCAGCGTGCGTACGGGCTTTCTGGAATCGGCGAACGTCGACGCGATCGGCCAGATGGTAGCGATGTTGGCTGCCCAGCGAAGCTTCGAGAGCGCCGAGCGCGTCGTCGCCGCCATCGATCGGACGCGGCACGAAGCGGCGAGCGACGTCGCCAAGGCGGCGTGATGGACCGCGCCTTGTACGCAGCTGCAACCGGCATGGCGGCGCAGCAACTCAACCTCGACGTTCTCGCAAACGATCTCGCGAACGCGGACGTCGCCGGTTTCAAGGGGTCGGCGGCAAGTTTCACGGAGCTCGCCGCGCCGGGTGAGGTCGGCCTGGGAACGGTAGCGCTCGGCGAGCACGTCGTGCTCGCTCAAGGGCGGCTCTCGAAGGCGACGGGCTCGTTCGATATGGCGATCGACGGGCCGGGATTTTTCGCGGTGACGGGCGATCGCGGCGAGCGCGCGTACACGCGGGATGGCGAGTTCTCGCGCGGCGCCGACGGCAAGCTGCGCAATGCGCTCGGCTACGCTCTGGACGGCGTGCGCATTCCAAACGACGCGATCTCCGCAACCGTCGCGCAAGACGGCACGGTCAGCGTGACGACGACGCACGGAAACGCCGTCGTAGGGCGCATTCCGGTGGCCGAGTTCGCGGCGCCCGAGCATCTGCGCAGCCTCGGCGGCACGCTCTTCGAGGCGACGCGCGCGTCCGGAGCGCCCCGGCTCGTCGCTGCGGGCGGGCGAGGCCCGCACCTCCGTTTCGGCATGCTCGAGGAGTCGAACGTCTCCATCATCGAGGCGATGATGTCCATGCTCGCAGCGCAGCGTGCGTACGAAGCCGACGCGAAGGGCGTGCAGGCCGCCGACGAGATGCTGCGCATCGCTAACAATCTGCAGCGTGGATAGCGCGGCCGCCGCGCAGGCCGGCGTCGTGCTCGAGGCGATGCTCGTGCAGACGACGCTCGCGCCGCTCGCGCGGTCGGATGCCGCACTGGGCAGCCTCGGGGTCGCGTACCTCGCACAATCCGTCGCGCAACGCGACGCGCGCGGCTTCGGCGCGGTCATCGCCGCCCTCTTGGAGCGGCGCCGTGCGTGATCGCGACGCGCGCGTGCGCGCTCTGCTGCCGCTGGTTCGGCGTCTCGCGCGCCGCGTTCATCGCGTGATTCCTCGCGCGGATCTCGGCGACTTGATCGGCGACGGAAGCGTGGGGCTCATTCGCGCGGTCGACACGTACGATCCGGCACGCGGCACGACGCTCGAGTATTTCGCGCGCAAGCTGATCGTCGGGACGATGCTCAACGGCTTGCGGCGCCTCGATCCCGTACCGGAACGCGTGCGCCGTACCGTGCGTCTCGTGGAGCGCGAGCGCTACAGGCTCGCCGTGATGCACGGCGGCGTCCCCTCGACGCGCGAAATGGCGCGCCGCTATCCCGGCTTCGAGCGCGCCGAGTGCGCTGCGTATCGGGCGCTCTCGCTCTCGCTCGATGCGCCGTTGCCCTTGGGCGAACGCGTAACGCCCGACGCCGGCGCGGATCCGGGGTACGTCGCGGTGGAGAACGACGAACGCGCCTACCTGCAGGCGCTCGTCTGCGCGCTTCCCGAGCGGCAGCGCCGTCTGCTTCTCGCGCACTACTACGGTGCGGAGTCGCTGCGCCGCATCGGCGCCGCGTGGAACATCTCATCGCAGCGCGCGTCGCAGATCCATCTCGCCGCAATCGCCCGGCTGCGCAAGGCGCTCGGTGTTTCGTCGCGTCGAGGGTGACGATGCCCTCGATCGGACCGGGCTCCGTTCGCTCGCGCCGCGCGAGGACGCCCCGGTGCCGTCGCTGCAGCTCGACGCCGACGCGCACGCCGAGCTTCTCCCGCACGGACATCCGCAGTGGGTGCGGGACGGCGTCGCGATATCGTCTCGCGCGCGCGAGCTCCTTACGCGTCTTCGACCGGTCGTCGTGCGCGTGCTCCACTTCTGGGATCATGGCGTTCGTGCGATCGTCGCCGGCGGTCGGTGCGTGCGCGTGGATCCGAGCGGCTGCTACCGAACCGAGTGAAGGGCGTTCTTACGGCGGGTTCTTGCGATTGACCGGGTCGCGGCGGCGACCAATCAACTTCGCGGTCGTCGATCACCGAGCGTCAACGCGGAACTCGAACGAGACGTCGCTTGGTACGACCGCCACCGAAAGGCGTTCGAGAAGAAGTATCCTTTTGGGATGAACCTCGCAATCGTCGGGCAGAAGGTCGTCGACTGCGACGCGGATGTCTGGGACCTGTCGGAGCGGCTAAGTAAGGAGTACGGGCGACGGCCGATTTTTATGCCGCGCATTGGCGAGGTGCTGCCCAAGCTCATGACCGTGAGATCCCCGCGACTCGTGCGATGAGCGTACCGTACAGCGACGACTACGAGCCGCCTGCACCCGTTTTGGACATCGCCATTGTGTCGCCAAAGAACTGCGCCGGACGCGTGCACACCAGGGCGCGTGTTGACACGGGATCCGACGGCACAATTCTGGAATGCGGAATCGCCGCGCACATCAGGCTGCCCTTCCTCGGATACATTCAAGTAGGAGGCATCCACGGTCGATCGGAGTCCGCTCCCGTTCTACGCGCCATCATCGAAATGCCCCCGTATCGATTCGAGACGATCGTTGCAGAGCTGGGCGGAGAGACGATACTCGGCCGCGACATCCTGAATCGACTTTCACTACGCCTCGACGGGCCGAGGCTGCGACTAGCGGTGTCCTAGCGGGTACGAGCGAGGCTACAAGGTGATGCGGAAGCGAATCGCTTGCGTGCAGCCGAGCGCGGGCGTCGCGTATCCGCGCCCTCGCTTCCACGGTACGAGCGCGTACCCGATGTGCCCGGGGCAGGTCGCCGGCAACTCCGGCGTGCCGGGAGCCCACCTGAAACTGATGCTTCCGCATAGCTTGGGAGATATGCGAGCGCGGGCTTTACCAGCAGCATCGCACCGTTGCTCACGTCGCCGGTAAGGTCTTCTCGATGAGGTCTGCCAAGCGCGGGGCGCTTGCGTCTGCGGTCGCCATGACCTCTTGGTGCGTCGTCTCCGCTGCACCGACGACGTTCGTGATGAGGCTGAACGCGAGCACCTCCATGCCGAGTGCCCGTGCCAAGATCGTTTCGAGGACCGTTGACATTCCTACCGCGTCGCCGCCGATCGTGCGCAGATAGTGCGCTTCGGCGGGCGTCTCGTAACTCGGTCCGAGCAGTCCGACGTAGACGCCCTCGCGCAGCCGGTGCTCGTGCGTCGCACGAGCTCGCGCCGCGTCACGCAATCGCGACGCGTAGGCGTTCGCCATGTCGACGAACGGATTTTCGAACCCCGCGCCGAGCAACGGGTTCGTGCCGGTGAGATTGAGATGATCGGCGAGGAGCATGAGGTCGCCGGCCTCGTATGCGGGATTGAGCGCCCCTGCGGCGTTCGTCAGCACGATTGCGCGAGCGCCCGCTGCCTGCGCGAGGCGCACGCCGGCGGTGACCTGCGAGGGCGTGAAACCTTGGTACAGATGCGCGCGGCCGGAGAGCGCGAGAACGCGTCGTCCCGACCACGTGCCCACGAGCGCTTCTCCGCGATGCCCCGGCAACGCAGAGAACGACAGCGACGTCAGGCGGTCGTAGGGGATTGCGACGCGCTCGAAGTTCTTGCCCAAAGCCTTCGCGAGGCCACTTCCCAGCACGATCGCGATGTCGATACCGCCGCCGGCAGCGTCGCGGATGAGGGACGGGTCACGTTCGGTCGCATTCATTGTCGGCATCCTTCGACAAGCTCAGGATGACAACTTCAGGACGCGAGCCTCAGGAGGACAACTTCAGGACGCCAGCTTGTCATCCTGAGCTTGTCGAAGGATGACTCCCAAGTGTTCCCGCGCACTTCGATGCGCTCAGTGCGTGGCCTCAGGGTTACAACTCCAGCGCCTTTCGTCTCGAGCGAGGTGCTTCAGCATTTGTCCATTTGTCATCCTGAGCTTGTCGAAGGATGACTCCCAAGTGTGCCCGCGCACTTCGATGCGCTCAGTGCGTGGCCTCAGGGTGACAACTTCAGGACGCCGGCCTCAGGGTGACAACTGAGTCAGGAGATTCTTGCCGGTCATCGCGTGGGGAATCGGCAATCCCATAAGCGAGAGCAATGTCGGCGCGACGTCGCCCAGCTTTCCGCCGGATGCAAGGCTCGCGTCGAGGTTCGCCGCGACGAGCACGAAGGGAACGCGGTTCGTCGTGTGCGCCGTGAGCGGATTGCTGGCAGCGTCGATCTTCTCTTCGGCATTGCCGTGATCGGCCGTGATCGCGAGCAGGCCGCCCGCAGCGAGAACGGCTGGGCCGAGGCGCGCGAGCTGCGCGTCGAGGATCTCGACGGCCTCGATCGTCGGTTCCCACGCTCCGGTGTGGCCCACCATATCGGCGTTCGCGTAGTTCATGACGATGGCATCGTACGTGCCGCTCGTAATTGCTTGCAACGCGTACTCCGTGATCTCGCGGGCCCGCATCGCGGGCGCGAGATCGTACGTCGCAACGCTGCGGTCCGACGGGATGAGTTCGCGGTCTTCGCCCGGCAACGGCTCCTCGCGGCCACCGTTGAAGAAGTACGTCACGTGCGCGTATTTCTCGGTCTCGGCGAGGCGGAGCTGTCGTAATCCGGCGCGCGACAGAACGTCGCCGAAGGTGTCGAGCTGCGGCCGCGGCCCGAAGAGCACCGGATTGGGATACGTCTCGTCGTACTTCGTCATCGTCGCGAAGAGGCCGTCGCGCCACGCGCCCGTCGCGAGCGCCTCGTTGAAGAGCGTCGTGAGCTGGCGCGCGCGGTCGGGGCGAAAGTTGAAGAAGATGCACGCGTCGCCGTCGCGCACGGGGCGCGGCGCTGCGACGATCGTCGGCCGCACGAACTCGTCGCTCTCGTCGCGCGCGTAGGCGTTGCGGATCGCGCTCGCCGCATCGGGCGCGCGAAACTCCGCTTCCCCGCGTGCGAGCATCGCGTACGCGGCCTGCGAGCGTTCCCAGCGCTTGTCGCGATCCATCGCGTAGAAGCGTCCGCAGATCGTCGCAATCGCTCCGGCGCGGCCGATCTTCTCCAGGTGCGCGGCGAGTTGTGCGACGTACTGCAGCGCGGAACGCGGCGGAACGTCGCGGCCGTCCAGAAACGCGTCGACGACGAACGGTACGCCTGCGGCAACTGCGGCGCCGGCGAGCGCGAAGAGATGCGCGATCGAGCTGTGCACGCAGCCGTCGGAGAGCAGGCCCATGAGGTGGAGCGTTCCGCCCGTGCGGCGCACGTGCGCGAGCGCGGCTTGCAGCGTCGCGTTCTGCGCAAACGTGCCGCGCGCGATCTCTTCGTCGATGAGCGTCACGCCCTGCGGCACGACGCGCCCCGCGCCCAGATTCAAGTGGCCGACCTCGCTGTTGCCCATGATGCCCTGAGGCAGCCCCACCGACTCACCCGACGCATCGAGCGTCGCGTGCGGATAGCGCGCGAGAAGCCCGCTCCAATACGGCAGCGCTGCTGCGGCGATGGCGTTCCCGTAGCGTTCGTTGCGCCAGCCCCAACCGTCGAGGATTGCGAGCACGACCGGGCGATACGTCATGCCTGCGCGCTGCACGCGAGGCGCACGAGCGACGCGAACGCCGCCGCGTCGAGCGACGCTCCTCCGACTAGTCCGCCGCGGCAGTGCGGCGTCGCGAGATATGCGGCGAAGTTTGCTG
>DAHXOK010000008.1:0-3757 GCA_027364935.1 Vulcanimicrobiota bacterium
GCGGAACGCAATGCGCTTCTCGAGCTGATCGACGATGTTCTGGCCGACGAGTCGCGCGTCTAACTCCGGATGCTTGATCTCCATGACGTTGACCTGAACGTTCTTGCGGGTGAGCTGCTCCAGGCTCTTGCGAATGTCTTCGATCCCGACCCCGCGTTTGCCGATGATAATGCCCGGCTTCGCGGTATTCACGATGACGCGCGCTTGATTGGCACGGCGCTCGATCTCGATCTTGCTGATCGCGGCCGACCGCATCCAACGATTGAAGAACTTTCGGATGGCTGCGTCTTCGTGCAGCCAGTCGATGTAGTGCTTCTTCTCGAACCAGCGGCTGTCCCAGGTTCGCGTGATACCCAGACGCATGCCGACCGGATGAATCTTATGTCCCATGAACGTCCTTTACGAGGCCGCGCCCGCCGCGGCGGCGGCGCGTTGACGCCGGCGTGCGGTTGGTCGGCGGGGTTGGGCCGTCGCGGCGACGGCCGCGCCCGGTCTGCTGCGACGACTCTGTTTCGGAGGCTGCTCCGTGACGACGACGGTCACGTGCGACAGCCGCTTGCGCTTGAAGTACGCACGCCCTTGCGCGCGCGGATCGAGCCGCTTCGTGAAGCGACCGCCGGGGCCGCCATCGACCGTGATGCGCGCGACGTAGAGTTCGTCCACGTTCATGTTATGGTTCGCGCCCGCGTTCGCCGCGGCGCTGCGTAGGAGACGCTCCATCGGCTCGGACGCATAGACGCCAGCGAATTTCAACAATACAAGCGCCTCGCGCACGCTCTTCCCACGAATCGCGTTCGCAATTCTGCGAAGCTTCCGCGGCCCCATCCGCACGAAACGCAGGTGCGCGACCGCCTGCTGCACGAGCTGCGCGTTTTCGGTCGTCATGGCGTCGTCGTCGGCTTCACGGCGGCCTTTTCGCCGCCATGTCCGCGGAAGGTTCTCGTGGGAGCGAACTCGCCCAGCTTGTGCCCGACCATGTTCTCGGTAACGTATACGGGAACGTGCGCCTTTCCGTTGTGGACGCCGATCGTGTGGCCCACCATCGCCGGGACGATCGTCGAAGCGCGGCTCCACGTCCGAATGACGCGCCGTTCGCGCGTCTCGTTCAGCTTTTCCACTTTCTTCAACAGGTGCTCCGCAACGTACGGGCCCTTCTTGAGCGACCTACTCACTCAGGAATCTCCTCACGACTTTCTCTTGCGAACGATCATTTGCGCCGTGCGCTTGTTGCGTCGCGTCTTCTTGCCCATCGTCATCTGGCCCCACGGCGTCGTCGGAGGCCTGCCCGACGTCGAGCGCGCCTCTCCACCACCATGCGGATGATCGACGGGGTTCATCGCGATGCCGCGGACGCTCGGGCGCTTACCCATGTGCCGCATCCGCCCTGCCGTGCCGATGATTTGATTCTCGTGGTCGATGTTACCGAGCTGACCGATCGTCGCACGGCATTCGATGTGGATCTTGCGCACCTCGCCCGACGGCATACGCACCTGCGAGTACTCGCTTTCCTTCGCCATCAGCTGCGCGCCGACGCCGGCAGAACGCACGAGCCTGCCTCCTTGTCCCGGCCGCAGCTCGATGTTATGGATCACCGTTCCGACCGGAATGCTCTTGATCGGTAGCGCGTTTCCCGTCTTGATGTCCGCCGCCGGTCCCGACTCGATCACGTCGCCCACCTGCAAGCCGAGCGGCGCGAGAATGTACCGCTTCTCCCCGTCGCGATAGTGCAAGAGCGCGATGCGCGCAGACCGGTTCGGATCGTATTCAATCGTAGCGACCCTCGCGGGGATACCGTCCTTCGAACGCTTGAAGTCGATGAGTCGATAGAGCTTGCGCGTCCCTCCGCCCTTGTGACGCACGGTGATGTGACCGTTGAAGTTTCTGCCCGCGTGCTTCTTGCGAACCTCAACGAGCGAGCGCTCCGGTTCGACCTTGCTGAGGTCCGAAAAGTCGATCGTCGTCACGAATCGGCGCCCGGGGCTGGTAGGACGATATTTCTTCACCGGCATTTATTGCTCGAAATAATTCACGCCGCCGAGCTCGATCTTCTGACCGCTCTTGAGCGTAACGATGGCTTTTTTGTAATCGCTTCGCCGACCGCTCGTGCGCACGCGGCCGCGCGCAAACGATCGGGCCTTACCGCGAACGTTGACGGTGTTCACCCTCACGACGTTGACTTTGAAGATCAGTTCGACGGCATGCCGAATTTGCGTCTTCGTCGCGTCGGGCCGAACCGTGAACGTATACTGCGTTTCCAACGCCTTCGACATCGCTTTCTCGGTGATGCGCGGCGAAAGGATTACGTCTTGTGCGTCCATTATCGGCTCCTCGTGAGTCGCTCGACGATCGCATCGTACGCGGCCGTCGTGAAGACAAGACGCTCGAATCGCAGCACGTCCTTCACATCGAGCGCGCCGTCGTCGGTAATGGAGACGCGCCGCAAATTACGCACGGCACGCGCAATGGTCGCGGCGTTCTCCTCCGCGCGCGCGTGAACGATCAGCGTCGTGGCCCCGCGTACGGCACCCTTACGGTCGCCGAAGAGCAACGTCACGCACTCAGCCGTCTTTGACGGAGCGAACGTCGCGGCGTCGAGCAGCGTTACGGCACCGCTGCGGAAGCGATCTGCGAGCGCAGCGACGAACGCGACGCGCCGCTCTTTCTTGTTGAGATCCTCCGCGTAGCTGCGGGGTTGCGGTCCGAAGACGACGCCGCCGTGTCGCCACTGTGGAGAGCGAATCGACCCTTGCCGAGCGCGGCCCGTTCCCTTCTGCCGCCACGGTTTCTTGCCGCCGCCGGCGACCTCGTCGCGCTTCTTCGTCGATGCCGTTCCCGCCCGAGTATTGGCAAACTCGCGATGAACCGCGCGAAAGAGCGCGTGCTCTGCCACGGCGGCGTTCGTGAAAAGTTCGTGGACGGCGACTTCTCGGAGCACGGCGCCCGCGCCGTCGATGACGTTTGGCATTACGCGCGCGCTCCGGCCTTCGTCTTGACGCTTACGCGCACGATCACGAGCCCGTTCTTCGCGCCGGGAACCGGTCCGCGTACGAGCAAGAGGTTACGCTCCGCGTCCGCAAGCACGACCTCGAGATTCTGGTGCGTCGTTCGATCGACACCGTAGTGCCCGGGTCGCCGACTACCACGCGTCGTGCGACCCGCGTTCGTGTCGCCGTTCGAGGCGGGCTGGCGATGAATCATCGAGCCGTGACTGGCAGGGCCGCCGCTGAAATTATGGCGCTTGATGCCGCCGGCAAAGCCGTGGCCCTTCGAGACGCCGACGACGTCGACGCGGTCGCCCTGCTCGAACGCCGAAACGGTGACCGTTTGACCGACCTCGAGACCTTCGATATCGCCGCGGAACTCGCGCACGACCCGTGCCGGCTCTACGCCCTGCTTCTTATAGTGGCCCGCGAGTGCTTTCGTGAGGCGATGCCGTTTGATGGTGCCCAAGCCAAGAGCGACGGCGTCGTAGCCGTTGCGCTCCTTCGTTCTCCGTTCCAGGACCGTGCAGGGACCAGCCTCGATCACCGTCACCGGAACGAACCGTCCGTCCTCGGTGAAGTAGCTGGTCATCCCCACCTTGCGGCCAAGGATGCTCTTCATGAATCTCCCTCGACTTCGGGCGCCTTAATACACACTGATCCTGGCGTACTGCTCGCGTAGCCCGGACCACAACCTCGGCACTATAGCAAGGTGAGAGGTCCATCGTCAAGGCCTGGTGACGCAGGCGGTCAAACCCATCCCGCAATGCGGGTTG
>DAHXOK010000008.1:3767-11842 GCA_027364935.1 Vulcanimicrobiota bacterium
CCTCGGCACTATAGCAAGGCTGCCTCGGCGCGTCAAGCGCCGAGGCCGCTCGCCTTCTTTCGGGCGATCCCCCGCTTTAGTAGTTTAGTCTCAAATCGTACCGGCAGGTGTCGAAGGATCCGCGCGTCAGCACGTGTCCGTTGCGATAGATCACGCGCACGTCTTCGAGGCAGCCCTCACGGATCGTGAAGTTCACCGTCTGCCCGGGGAAGAGAAAATTATTGCCGAGCAAGTCCGGTCCCCACATGCGCTGGTTGATGCCCGAGATGTTGATGGTTTCCACCGCCTGAGACCCGGCATTGACGATGCGCAGGTTGTGGTCGGCGAGCGCCGGCGAGGTACTGACCAGCACGGTCGTCATCGCCATCGAGAGAGCGATCAAAGTCTTCTTCAGCATTTTTACGCCTTTCTTTGACGTCGCAGTAGCAAGCGAGCTATCGGCGCCTACGCGACGGCCGTCCGCGTCCCCTCTTGACGGCCAGCTTCGCTACGTAAAAGCGGAGAGTCCCGTTATCGCCTGCCCCACGACCAGCGTGTGGATCTCGTGCGTGCCCTCGTACGTGTAGAGCGACTCCAAGTTGTTCATGTGCCGGATCACCGGATACTCGAGTGTCACACCGTTGGCGCCCAGTACGCCGCGCGCGCTGCGGGCGATCTGCAGCGCCGCGCGCACGTTGTTGAGCTTACCGAAGCTGACATGCGCCGATCGCAGCCTGCCAGCATCCTTCATGCGACCGAGATGCAAGGCGAGCAGCGTTCCCTTCTGGAACTCGATCAGCATCTCGACCAAGCGCTCCTGAATCAGTTGGAAGCTGCCGATAGGGCGATCGAACTGGACGCGCGTTTTCGCGTATTCCAGGGCGGTCGCGTAGCAGGTACGGGCCGCGCCCATCGCGCCCCAGATGATGCCGTACCGCGCTTCGTCGAGCGTCGTAAGCGGCGCCCGCATACCCAACGCCTCGGGCAGCACCGCCTCCTCGGGGAGGCGGCAATCGTCCAGCACGAGCTCGCTCGTGACGCTCGCTCGCAGCGAAAGCTTCCGCGCGACGTCGCGAGCCGAGAAGCCCTTCGTCTGCGTCGGAACGACGAACCCGCGGATGCCGTCGTCGCTTTGCGCCCAAACGATCGCGACGTCCGCGATCGACCCGTTGCTGATCCACATCTTCGTTCCGCGCAGTATCCAGTCGCTGCCGTCACGCCGCGCGAAGGTTCGCATTCCCGCCGGGTTGCTGCCGAAATCCGCCTCCGTCAAGCCGAAGCATCCGACGATCTCGCCGCGCGCCATTCGTGCGAGCCACAGGGCACGCTGCGCTTCGCTTCCCCAGCGCGCGATCGCGTGCATCGCGAGGGAGCCCTGAACGGAGACGAAGCTGCGAACTCCACTATCGCCGGCTTCCAGCTCGAGGCACGCCAAGCCGTAGGCGACCGCGCTCGCACCGGCACACTCGTAACCGCGCAAATGCATGCCCAAGACGCCGAGCTTCCCGAGCTCCTTGGCCAGCTCGCGCGGAAAGACGCCGGCCTCGAACCACTGCGCGACGTACGGCAACACGCGATCGCCGACGAACTTTGCAACCTCGGCGCGCACGAGGCGCTCGTCGTCCGAGAGCAGCGCGTCGATCGCCAAGAAATCGAGCGGATCGGGCGCCGGCACTTACCGGTTCACGAAGCTCATGTCGGCGTAGCGCGCACCGCTCGCGGCATCAGGCGGAAACGCGGCCTCGAGCGCCGCACGCTCGCTCGCCCTCAACTCAACGTCGAGCGCACCCAGGTTCTCTTCCAGATACTTCACGCGCTTGGTCCCCGGGATCGGAACGATGTCGTCGCCCCGCGCTAGCAGCCAGGCGAGTGTAAGCTGTGCCGGCGTGCATCCAAGGCGCCGTGCGAGTCGTTCCACCTCTCGGACGAGCGCAAGGTTCTTGGCGAAGTTCACTCCCTGGAAGCGCGGCGAATGCGCGCGGAAATCGTCCGCCGCGAAGTCGCTGGGGCCGCTAATCGCTCCCGTGAGGAATCCCCGTCCGAGCGGGCTATACGCGACGATGCCGATTCCCAGCTCGCGCGCAGCTGCTAACTGGTCGTTCGTTTCGAGGTCTCGCGACCACAACGACCACTCGTTCTGCACTGCGGCAATGGGATGCACGCGATGCCCGCGACGTACGTTCTCCGCGCTCGCCTCCGAGAGCCCGAGGAAGCGCACTTTGCCCGCAAAGACGAGTTCCGCCATCGCCCCGACCGTTTCTTCGATCGGAACGCTCGTGTCGACGCGATGCTGATAGTAGAGATCGACGTGATCGACGCCCAGCCGCTCCAGGGACGCCTCGCAGGCCTATCGCACATACTCCGGTCTGCCGCTTATCCGGCGTTCGCCGGGATGGTCCGCATCGCGCTGGATTCCGAACTTCGTCGCCAGCACGACGCGGTCGCGCAACGGTCGAATCGCCTTGCCGACGAGCCGCTCGTTCTCGCCATTGCCGTACATGTCGGCCGTGTCCAGGAACGTCACGCCCAGGTCCAGCGCGCGCCGGATCGTGCGCACCGACTCGGCTTCGTCTGCGGGTCCGTAGAACTCGGACATCCCCATGCAACCGAGGCCGAGCGCCGAGACGGTCGGCCCGGCGGTGCCTAGCTGTCGATGCTGCATGCCTGCCAGACCTTTACCTGCGTAGAACGCGGTTCAGTTTGTCGAAGAGCGCCTCGGTGGACCGCTCGAATTGATCCTCGAAGCGTCGCCAGAGCAGGCGCCCGTCCGTGTCGGAGAGCGTTCCCTCGATGCGATACTCCAACGTCGTCGTCTTGCCTTCAGAGGAGAGATAGAAGCCATGGCGCCCGTCGACGCCGTCGTTGAGAATTCGCCAGGCGATCCGTTCCTCGGGCACGATCTCCGCGAGCACGCTGTGGATGCCGAGATGCCACTCTTCCGTCTTGCCCACCGACATTGGTCCCGGCGAGCGCATGAAGGGCTGCGACGCGAACGGCCAAATCTGGTCGCCCGACGTGCCCATCTCTTCCAATAGATGAAAGATACGGCGCTTCGTGCCGGTAAACGTCCGGGCTCTCGACTCGCGCAGCTCGATGGGCATACGCTGCCCGTTCGCCCCTCGTCCGGGGCAGCCTTTCAGGCCTTTAGCTCGATATCCACGCCGGCCGGCAAATCCAAGTGCATGAGCGCGTCCATCGTCTTGGGCGAGGCTTGCAGGATGTCGATGAGGCGCTTGTGCGTGCGCATCTCGAAGTGCTCGCGCGACTTCTTATCGTTGTTCGTGGATCGCTGAACGCAGAAGCGATTGATCTCCGTCGGCAGCGGCACGGGGCCGCTCACGAACGCGCCCGTGCGCTTCGCCGTCTCGACGATGCGCTCAGCGGATTGATCGAGCACGCGATGATCGTACGCCTTGAGCCGGATTCTTATCTTCTGCTTAGCCACGTTTTCCGGCCGTTCGGTTCACGCTGCGTGAAAAGCGAGGAGCGAGATTCGTTCGGTCGAGAAAGCTCGGACCGACGAGCGAAGACACGGACGTTGGGAGCGAGGAGGCCGCGCAGCGGGAGCGAGCCGTGGACGGCGAGCGACTCACGTCTAGTCCTGGACTTTCGTCACGACGCCGGCGCCGACGGTGCGGCCACCCTCGCGAATCGCGAATCGCAGGCCCTCTTCGCACGCGATCGGCGTGATGAGCTCGACGGCCATCTGCACGTTGTCTCCCGGCATCACCATCTCGACGCCCTCCGGCAGTTGGATCGTGCCGGTCACGTCGGTCGTGCGGAAGTAGAACTGCGGACGATAGTTCGCAAAGAACGGCGTGTGCCGCCCGCCCTCTTCCTTCGAAAGCACGTACACCTCGGCGGTGAATTTCTTGTGGGGTTTCACGGAGCCCGGCTTCGCGAGTACTTGACCGCGCTCGATTTCGTTGCGGTCGATGCCGCGCAACAGAACGCCGATGTTGTCGCCGGCGATGCCGAAGTCCAAGAGCTTGCGAAACATCTCGATGCCCGTGACGACGGTCTTCTTCGTCTCCTCCTTGAGACCGACGATCTCGACTTCTTCGCCCACCTTCACCTGTCCGCGCTCGACGCGCCCCGTTCCGACCGTGCCGCGTCCGGTGATCGTAAAGACGTCTTCCACCGGCATGAGGAACGGCTTGTCGATTTCGCGCTGCGGTTCGGGGATGTATGAGTCCACCGTGTCCATCAGGGTGAAGATCGGGTCGGCGTCCGGATCGCCGCGCTTGCCGCTCGAGTTTAGCGCTTTCAGCGCCGAGCCGCGAACGATCGGCGTATCGTCGCCGGGGAACTGGTACTTGCTCAGCAGCTCGCGTACCTCGAGCTCGACGAGTTCGAGCAGCTCTTCGTCATCGACGAGATCCACCTTGTTCAAGAACACGACGATGCGCGGCACGCCTACTTGGCGCATGAGCAGAATGTGCTCGCGGGTCTGCGGCATCGGGCCATCGGTGGCGGCGACAACGAGGATCGCTCCATCCATCTGCGCCGCGCCCGTAATCATGTTCTTGATGTAGTCGGCATGGCCCGGGCAGTCCACGTGCGCGTAGTGCCGCTTCGCGGTCTCGTACTCTTGGTGCGAGATCGCGATCGTGATGCAGCGTTCTTTCTCTTCGGGCGCGTTGTCAATCTCGTCGACGCCGCGCGCCGTCGCGAGTCCTTCGGTTGCAAGGCAGTGCGTTATCGCCGCCGTCAACGTGGTCTTCCCGTGGTCGATATGACCCGTCGTACCGATGTTGACGTGCGGTTTCGTCCGCTCGAACTTTGCCTTCGCCATGAATGTCCTTTCTCGTTCCTTATGCTGCTGAGCTGCCCTTATGTTGCCCGGACTTCGCGATGATCTCCTCGGTCACGGACTTCGGCGCCTGCTCGTAGTGCGAAAACTCCATCGTGTACGTCGCCCTGCCTTGCGTCGCGGAGCGCATGTCGGTCGCGTACCCGAACATCTCCGAGAGCGGGACGTGCGCCGTAATCACTTGGGCCCCTCCCGGGGCATCCTCCGTCGTTTGAATCATCCCGCGACGGCGGTTGAGGTCGCCCGTGATGTTCCCCATGAAATCCTTGGGCGTCGTCACCTCGACCTTCATGATCGGCTCGAGCAACACCGGCCCCGCAGCGCGATTTGCCTCCTTGAACGCCATCGACGCTGCGATCTTGTAGGCGATCTCGGAGGAGTCGACCTCGTGGTACGACCCGTCGATCGCCATCGCCTTGAAATCGAGCACCGGGTAACCGGCGAGCACTCCGCTCTGCGCGGCCTCAGCGATGCCTTCCTGCACGGCCTTCTGGTACTCCTTGGGAATGGAGCCGCCGACGATCTTCCACTCAAAGACGAAACCCTTCGCCGGCGGCTGCAGCGGCTCGACCACGAGCGTGACGTCGCCGTACTGTCCCTTGCCTCCGGTCTGGCGGATGAACTTTCCGCGACGCTCGACGCGCTTGGTAATCGCCTCTTTGTAGGCGACTTGCGGCTTTCCAACGTTCGCCTCGACCTTGAACTCCCGGCGCAGCCGGTCTAGGATGATCTCCAGGTGCAGCTCGCCCATCCCGGAGATGATCGTCTGCTGCGTCTCCTCGTCCGTGCGCATCCGGAAGGTCGGATCCTCCTGCGCGAGGCGCGCAAGGGCGGTCCCCAGCTTGTCTTGGTCCGCCTTGGATTTCGGTTCGATCGCTTGCGAGATAACGGGCTCGGGGAAGGTGATAGATTCGAGGGCGATCGGCGCTTTTTCATCGCAGAGCGTGTCGCCGGTACGCGTGTCGCCCAGGCCGACGGCCGCGGCGATGTCGCCCGCACCAATCGAATCGATGTCCTCGCGGTGGTTTGCGTGCATGCGCAAGATGCGCCCGATGCGCTCCTTACGCCCATTGCGCGAGTTTAAAACGTAGCTGCCCTTGTTTAACGTCCCGGAGTAGACGCGAAAGTACGTGAGGTTGCCGTACGGGTCCGTCGCGATTTTGAACGCCAGCGCGGCGAAGGGCTCGCTGTCGTCGGGCTTGCGCAAGACTTCCGCGCCGGTTTTCGGATTCGTTCCGACGATTGGGCGCGCGTCGAGCGGCGACGGCAAATACTCGACGATCGCGTCGAGCAGCGGTTGTATGCCTTTGTTCTTAAAGGCGGCACCGCACAGCATGGGGAGAACCGTTCCTTGGATCGTCGCTCGGCGGAGCGCCGCCTTCATGCGATCGACGGGCAGCTCCTTGCCCTCGAAGAAGATCTCGAGCAACTCGTCGTCCTGCTCGGCAATCGCCTCGACGAGCTCTCGCCGCCACGTCTCCGCAACGTCGCGCAGTTCTCCCGGCTCGACGTCCGTTTCGGCAGTCGTCGTGCCGAGGTCATCGGCATAGACGATCTTCCTCATCGTGAAGAGATCCACGACGCCCGTGAACGCGTCCTCGGCACCGATCGGCACTTGCACCGGAACGGCGCGCGCGCCGAGGCGCTCGCGAATTTTCGCAACGACGTTGAAAAAGTCGGCGCCCATGCGATCCATCTTGTTCACGAAGACGATGCGCGGAACGCGATACTTGTTCGCCTGCCGCAACACGGTTTCGGATTGCGGCTGCACGGCAGCCACGGAGTCGAAGATCGCGACCAAGCCATCGAGAACGCGCAGCGATCGCTCGACCTCGACCGTGAAGTCCACGTGTCCCGGCGTGTCGATGATGTTGACCCGCGTGTCGCGCCAGACGCAGGCGGTCGCCGCCGACGTGATCGTGATGCCGCGCTCTTGCTCTTGGACCATCCAGTCCATCGTGGCGGCACCGTCGTGCACCTCGCCCAGCTTGTGCAGGCGCCCCGTATAGAAGAGGATGCGTTCGGTGCACGTCGTCTTTCCGGCGTCGATATGTGCCGCAATGCCGATGTTGCGCGTGCGCTCGAGCGGGAAATCCCGTGTTGCCATAATGCTAGGAGTGCGCGACTACCAGCGGTAGTGCGCGAAGGCTTTGTTCGCTTCGGCCATCTTGTGCGTGTCGTCACGCTTCTTGATGGTCGCGCCCATATTATTGGCGGCGTCGAGCAGCTCGCCTGCGAGCTTCTCCTCCATCGAGCGACCGTTGCGGGCACGTGCGAAGCCGATCAGCCAGCGCATCGCCATCGCAGGCCGGCGATCCGGCCGCACTTCCATCGGCACCTGGTAGGTGGCGCCACCGACGCGCCGCGGTCGCACTTCGACCAGCGGCATCGCGTTGGAGAGCGCCTGCTGGAAGACCTCGTACGGGTCTCTGCCGGTCTTCTCGGCGACGATTGCGAGCGCGCCATACGTGATGCGCTCCGCCGTCGCCTTCTTGCCGCAGAGCATAACCTTATTGATGAAGCGCGCCAGGATCCGCGAATTGTACCGTGGATCGGGCAGAATCTGACGCTTCGGAGCGGGACCCTTACGCGGCACGAGAGGCGCTCACTTCTTCTTCTCGCGCTTAGCGCCATATTTGGAACGGCCTTGCTTCCGGTTGGCCGTACCCGCGGTGTCGAGCGTGCCGCGGATGATGTGATACCGCACGCCGGGCAGATCCTTGACGCGGCCTCCGCGCACGAGCACGACCGAGTGCTCCTGCAAGTTGTGACCGATGCCAGGAATATATGCCGTAACCTCTTCGCCATTGGTGAGGCGGACGCGCGCAACCTTACGGAGCGCCGAGTTCGGTTTCTTCGGTGTGACCGTCTTGACTTGCGTGCACACGCCGCGACGCTGCGGGTTGCCCTGCACTTCGAAACTGCGCGTCGGCAAATCCGGATGACCCGGCTTCGGTCCGGTGAGAATCATCCGGAACGCGCGGGTTTTGACCTTTCGCTCGGTCTTTTCACGACCGGCGCGGACTAATTGATTGATTGTCGGCAATATAGTGAGTCACACACAAAGCTAGCCGCACCCGCGGGTGGGCCGGAACTTCGGCAGTATATCAGGGGCTATTGCCCGCGTCAACGGCGTCGCAGGCCGCAGCAAGCTCCTGCGCGAGCGTCCTCCCCGCGGGACAGACGGCATCGGCATTTTCATGGAGAACGTCGCGCCAGAGTTCCCGCGACGAGCGTCCGAGCCGAAGAATCTCCAATCCCGCCGGCCCGCAGAGCCGTTCGA
>DAHXOK010000008.1:11852-52883 GCA_027364935.1 Vulcanimicrobiota bacterium
ACGTACGCCCACGTGCGTCCCTCGAAAAGATCGCTTCTTGCCGCGAGCGGGCCGCTGCCTTCGCCTCCGGCCATCGGATGCGTCGCGACGAAGTTACGGACGCCGCGCCCTGCGTCCACGACCGGCCGCTTGACCGACGCGACGTCCACGAGCAGCGTCCATTTCGATTCGCTCCCTCGAAGCGCGATCAGCTCGGCGCACGTGGTCGCTAATGGAGCGGCGATGACGATCGTGGCGCACCGGGTGTAGAGCTCCTCACGGCTCGCGCGCCCGTCGAGCGCGCCGAGCTCGAGCGCCTGCGCCGCAAACTCCTCTTCCAGGTCGTAGCCAAAAACGCTAACGCCATTACGACGAGCGCGCATCCCGATCGACGCACCGATCAAACCGGTTCCGAGAATGCCGAGGCTACTCACCGTACGAGGTCCGGACGCAACGCAACCGCGCCTTCGAGATAGACGTGTTCCACCTCGGCTTGCACGCGAGGCGTGTTCACGTGCATCAGCACGCGAATCACGCGCGGCATCGCATTGGGAACGTCGATCTCGCTGAAATGCAGCATCGGCACCTGAACCCAGCCGAGCTCGCGCGCGCCGAGCGCGGGAAACGCAGCGCGCAGATCGGGCGTGAGACTGAACAGGATCGACGCGATGGAGTCGGTCTCCACATCGTTACGCTGCGTCATCTCGCGCAAGAGGCGCTTCGTCGCGGCGAGAATTGCGTTGCGATCGTCCGCGTCGACGGTAATCGCCCCGCGGATCCCGCGGATCACGCGAAGGTGACGTCCGGAACTGGAATCCGCTCCAAGTCCGCAACGATCGCGCTGAAGTCTTCGAAGGTTAGGGCCTGTTCTTTGTCGCTCTTTGCTTCCGCCGGGTTCGGGTGGACCTCGACGAGCAATCCGTGCGCGCCGACGGCTTTCGCCGCACGGCACAGCGGCCGAATCCATCGGCGAACGCCCACGCCGTGACTGGGATCGACGAGCACCGGTAGATGCGAGCGCTCGCGCAGCACGGGTACTGCAGAGAGGTCGAGCGTATTTCTCGTGGTCGGCTCGAACGTGCGAATGCCGCGCTCGCAGAGCATCACGTTCGGATTGCCCTCCGCGAGAACGTACTCCGCCGCGGCGAGCAGTTCGTCGAGCGTCGCCGAGAGACCGCGCTTCAAGAGCACGGGGCGACCCGCCCGGCCGACCGCTTTCAGGAGATCGAAGTTCTGCATGTTACGAGCACCGATTTGCAGCACGTCGACGTGCTCGGCCATCCGCGCAACTTGGTCGGTCGTCATCACCTCGCTCACCGTCGGAAGCCCGCTCGCACGGCCCGCTTCCGCGAGCAGGGTGACGCCTTCCCATCCCAATCCCTGAAAGGCGTACGGGCTCGTGCGCGGCTTGAACGCGCCACCGCGCAGCATGACGGCGCCGCGCGCCTGAACTTCCCTGGCAGTCTCGAGGATCTGCTCGCGCGACTCGATCGAACACGGCCCTGCAATGATGACGAACTCGCCGTCGCCGATGCGCACGTTACCGACGCGCAATACCGTCCCGCCGGGCTTCGTCGGTAGCGCGACGCGCGGGAACGGCGACTCCACCAGCGGTACGATCGGTTCGACGGAGCGCCGCTCGGGGACGCGCTCGAGCGAAGGCCGGACGGCAGCGTCGCTCGTCCCCACCGGCTCGCCGACGTGCGCGTCGTAGCTCCCGAGAACTGCGAGGGTCTTGCACGCGCCGCGCAATTCGACGAGCGCCCGTCGCACGTTCTCGTCGCGCACGTCCCCGTCGAAATCGACGTAGAAGATGCGCTCGGCGCCGTGACCGAGGTACGGCTTGGACTCGAGCTTGTCGCCGTTGATTCCGGCTTCGGCGAGAATCCCCAAGCAGCGCGCGAGCGATCCCGTGCGCTCTTCGACGGAAAAAATAATCGAGGTTTTGCGCCGGAGAGCGCGCTCGCCGCCGATCTCCTCGCCGTGCGCGCCGTGGCGCGGCCGAACGATGAGAAATCGGGAATACGTTGCCGGATGGTCGGCGCAGTGCCCGGCCAGCTCAACCAAATCGTAGATGGCAGCTGCCGACGCCGGTGCGAGTGCCGCGACTTCGGGGCTGCCGCCGCGCGCGACCTCGCGCGCCGCAACGCCGGTATCCTCGCACGGTATGGCGCGCGCTTTCTCCAACCCGCTCAGGAACTTGCCGCACTCGGCGATCACCAGCGGGTGCGCGAGCACTTCGCGTACGTCGCGCAACGTCGCGCCACGGACGCCCAGCAGCCTGTGGTCCGTGCGCCACAACACCTCCGCCACCGGCGCCACGTCGAACTCGCCGAGCAAATCGTACGCTTCACGCACGGTTCCTCCGATGGCATTCTCGATGGGAATCACGCCGAAGTCGGCACGCAAGCTGGAGAGCGCGGTCACGAGCTCGCGATAGCTGGGCACGCCGAGGGTGTTTGCGGAAATGCCGCGCTCTCGTATGAAATGTTCGAGAACGAGCTGCGAGTACGCTCCGTCGACGCCTTGATAGACCGCAATGCCCACGATTACTCGTTAATACGGAAGCGGTAGGTCATGCCCTCTTTAAAATAGCGCGCCGGCATCGCAGCGTGGGCCCCCAAGTGTTATAGTGCCAACGTGGCTGCGAGCGGCACCCCGTACGAAGAAACGCGCCTCACCGCGCTCGACGGGCTGCGTGGCATCGCCGTGCTCCTGGTCCTCTGGTATCACGTTTGGGAGATATCCTGGCTGCCCGCGCCCGTCCCGTGGCTCGAGTTCGTTCCCGAGACGGGCTTCATCGGCGTCCATCTCTTCTTCTTTCTGAGCGGCTTCGTCATCACGTATCCGTTCCTCCGCGCGCTCGCACGCAAAGCGAAGGCGCCGGCGTGGCGACATTTCGCGTGGCGGCGTTTCATCAAGATCGTGCCGTCGTACGTACTCTCGATCGCACTCGCCTATGCGATCGGATACGCGCAGCGCCAGGATGCGGTGCCCGCGTGGCAGGCGATCGCGACCCACCTGCTCTTCGTGCACACATGGTTTCCTTCGACGTACGGCTCGATCAACGGCGTCCTCTGGACCCTTGCCGTCGAGGTCGAATTTTACGTCCTCTTTCCGCTCGTGTGGTGGTTTTTTGCGCGCGTGCCGTGGCTCACCGCACTCGGCATGATCGCGTTTTCGATGCTCTGGCGCGCCGGCTTCGCCGCGTGCTGCTACAGTACGCTTTTCGCACCGTACAGCGAGAATCTCCCCGGCTATCTCGGCATCTTCGCCTGCGGCATGCTCGCCGCGTGGATCTTCTGTCGTTACGACGCGAGCGTCACGCAATCGTACCGGCGATTCGCGCCGTTGCTACTACTCGCGGGCACGATCGGGCTTGTCGTTCTCTTGCAAAGCCTGTACGCATACCGGCACGAAGACCAGTGGGCGTCGGTCTGGCAGATCTGGCGGCGCGAATGGTTCGGCGCGGCGTTCGCCGCCATCGCTCTCGGAGCGCTGTGGAGCGCACGCGGTTGGCAACCCTTGCTCGCAAACCGGTTGCTCGTCTTTCTCGGCGCGATCTCCTACAATCTCTACCTGTATCATCAAGTGCTCGCTCGCGAGCTGCTCTGGGAGCGCGTTCCGGGGTATGTCGGCAGTCCGCATGCGGACCCTCACTGGCAAGTACTCTACACGATCGTCGCGTTTGCCGCATCGATCGCTCTCGCGGCACTCATCACGTATATATTCGAGCGGCCGTTGCTGCGTCTGCCCGATCCGCCGCGGCTTGGGGCACTACCCCGTACGTGGGGCAACGCGGTCAAACGCTGATCGAAACGGTCGTTGCGGTCGCCATCCTAACGATCGTGACCGGCGCGGTCCTTGCCGGTACGATCGCTTCAGCGGCCCACTTCGGTCCGGATCCGGCGCGGACGGCGCTCGATGATGCGCTCGCGCGCGAGATGAGCGTCGCGCGCAATCTCGCGAAGTACCAGGGAGCGACGATCGCGCCGGCTTCCATCCAAACGGCGGTTCCGCTCGCCGACGCGTCGCCGCTTCCGGCAACCCTCGAGCTACAGGTGACGCAGCTGCCCGGAGGTGGCATCGCGCTGACGATCTCCGGAAGCGCAATCTGGCGCGGCGCAAACGAGCGTCGCTCGCTTTCGAGCACGCTTCCGCCGCCCGCGCCCATTCCCGGATCCTCCATCACGCTGCCGGGACTCGCACCCGCGCCCACCGGCGCACCGTGAGATCTGCGTGCTCCTGCGCGTTCTGTTTCTCTGCGGTGCCATCGTCGTACTCGGTGAAACGCTTCTCCAAGCCGCCGCGTCTCTCGCGGTGGCCGCGCTGCATCGCCGCAGCGTGACGGCTGCGCAGAATGCATTCGCCGGCGCGCAGCAACTCGCGCAAGCTACCCTCGCCGCAGCGATGGCGGGGGGAGCGACCCCGCCTGCATCGCTGCCACCGGTACAGTCGTGCGTCGAGCGCGATGGAGCAAGGTGCACGATGATCGCGCAGACGGACGTGACCCTCGCAACGCCCATCCCGACGCCGTGCCCGAGCGCCGGCTGCAGCACGTATCTTCAGGAGAACGATGCGGTCGACGAGGGCCGCGTCGTCGCATCGATTGCCACGACGGTCACGCTCGGTTCGGGCACGCCGATTGCCGCGCGCAGCGGCTCGGTGATCTTTCGAACGCTGCGCGCGCCACCGTATGCCGTTGCGTCGGGCATGCTCGACGGCACGCTCGACGATTCGGAGAGCGGCGCCGGTGAAGCCGCCGGGCTCATCCAGGTGCTCTACCAGAATGCGATCAGCGGTGCCACGATGCCGGCAAGCGTTTGGAGCGCAACCTCGTCCGCGGTTCCGAGCGCTAGCGGATGGTCCCCGTGAGCATGCGCTCCGTAAGCGAAGCGATGCCGGGGAGCCGTGCCTTCTTGCCGAGGAATGCCTGCGCCGGCGAGTACGCCAACGCTGCGATGAAGGCGACGTCGAGCACGCGGTAGATCCAGGCGTGGATCTGCGGGAATCCAGCCGCGGAGCTCGCACGCGTGACGAGCATCCACGCCACGAGCCACGCGAACCAAAGAACGATCGCTTGGCCTGCGGACCAGCGCACGAACGTATCCGTCGCGCCGGCCGCGAGCATGACGATGCCCCCGAAGAGTGAGAAGAGCGATGCCATTCCGGCTGCGACGCTCGGCCGCAGCCCGAATGGCACGCCTTCTACAGCATCGACTTAAAAATGCTCTCCGTCAGGCCGGCGACGACCGGAATGCGGACCTCTTTGCCCTGGAACGCGCTGATCATCGTCCAGAGCCAGAGCAAGAGTCCGAGCACCGACCACAGACTCCAGAGCGGAAACTCGAGCATCCAGAGATGCAACATCGGGAAAATGAACGAGAAGACGGCGATATCGAGCACCCACCAACCGACCCATAAGGTAATCGATTGCGCGGCTGCCCATCGCACGAACTTGTTCGTTCCTCCACCGACGAGCATGACGAGGCCACCTACCCAAGTAAACAGGTACGCGAGCCCGGCGGCGACATTCGGCTCGAGGCCGAAAGGCGTGTCTTTCGTAGGCTGACTGGCCATTCTCTACAGTGCCCTCTCCTAACGGTTAAGCGCGCGAAAGTGCGCGAACTTTGGCAGAGCCATTCGTCGGAGGGGTCGCTCGCTCTTCTCGCCGAACGGCGAGGCCGATGGCCAGCCGCCTGAGGTATCTTCTCCTCCTGCTGCCCTTCATCGCATATCTCGACCCCGCGCTTTACGACCGGGTCGAGCCGCGGTTGCTCGGCTTTCCGTTCTTCTATTGGTATCAGCTCCTGTGGGTCGCTGCAACCTCGGTGATCCTGGGCGTCGCGATCTTGCTCGGGCGTCGGAAGCAATGACGCTGTCGGTCCGCGACGAGGTCTTCGCCGGGCTCGTCGTCCTCGTAACGCTGATGGGCTTCGTGGCGGCGCGTTGGCGCGCCGGCAACCTGCACCAGCTCGAAGAATGGGCGCTAGGAGGACGGCGCTTCGGGACCATCGTCTCCTGGTTTCTCATCGGGGGAGACATCTACACGGCGTACACGTTCATCGCCGTGCCGGCGCTCGTCTACGGCGTCGGCGCCCTCGGATTCTACGCGGTTCCTTACGCGGCGATAGCGTATCCGTTCGGTTTTCTCTTTCTCTCTCGGTTTTGGTCGGTCGCGCGGGTTCGCGGATACGTCACTTCCGCCGATTTCGTGCGCGATCTCTTCGGCAGCCGGCCACTCGAGGTTGCCGTCGCTCTGACCGGCATCCTCGCCACGCTGCCGTACATCGCGCTCCAAGTGATCGGCATGAAAGCCGTCCTCATGCATCTGGGCGGAGCCTTTGCGATCGGCAACGGCGACCTCGCCTTGAGCATCGCATTTCTGCTTCTCGCCGCCTATACGTTCACGAGCGGCTTACGCGCGCCCGCGATGATCGCATTCGTCAAGGATACGCTGATCTACGGAACCGTCGTCGCCGCCATCGTCATCATTCCGGCCAAGCTCGGCGGCTGGGCACACGTCTTCGACGTCTCCGCCGCCACGCTGGCTGCCCGGCCCAAGCCCGGCGCAATCCTCCTGTCCGCAAATCTCCAAGTCGCGTACGCCACGATGGCATTGGGCTCGTGTCTTGCGCTCTTCGTGTACCCGCACTCGATCACGTCGGTGCTCGCGGCGAAGAGCAAGGCCGTGGTGCAGCGCAACATGGCGCTGCTGCCGATCTACTCGTTGATGCTCGGATTTCTCGCGTTGCTGGGCTACTGCGCCATCGCCGCCAACATAAGAACCACGGACACGAGCAGCGTGATCCCGACCTTGCTCGACACGTATTTCCCTGGCTGGCTCTCCGGCGCCGCGCTCGCAGCAATCGTCATCGGTGCGCTCGTTCCGGCGGCCATCATGGCGATCGGCTCGGCGAACCTGTTCGCAAGCAATATATTCGGCGAGTTCACGCCCGGACGCGCACACGCGGACGCGCATCTCTCTCGCCTCTTGACGCTCGCGCTCTGCGCATTTGCGCTCGGTTTCGTCATCTTCGTTCCGACGACGTACGCGATCAACTTTCAACTCCTCGGCGGCATCTGGATGGTGCAAATCGTGCCCGCATTCGTCCTCGGACTCTACACGCGCAAACTCCACCCGCTCGGGCTCTTGCTCGGCTGGCTCGCTGCCATGGCCGCCTCGACCGCCATTGCGGCGAGCACGGCCGTCGCCGGTAAGGGCATCTCGGTGAACGTCACGTTACCGCTCTTCGGGCATAGCATCACCGTATTCGTCGCGCTCTACGGACTTGCGATCAACCTCGTCGTGGCGATCGCCGCATCGCTCCTACTCCGGCTCTTCCGCGCAAACCCCGGAACCGACGGGACGACGCCGAGCGCCTACGCGTAGCTGCGCAACCTGTTACCGTATCTCGAAGGGAACGTCTTCTTCCACGAGCTCGCCTTCGGCGTTACGAGCGATGACGCGCAGACGGTACTTCCGTAGGAAAATCGGCGGCGTGTCGTAGACGTCGAGCGAAAACGCAAAGCGGCCTCGTCCAAGCTTCGGAACGTTGATCGCAAAGAGATTCGTCCGAACCTCCATGCTGGCGACGTTCGACGTGGTAACGAAGGCCGCACGCCACGTCGTTCCACGCGGTACTGACACGGACGAGAAATACATCGCGACGATCTGCGGCGCCGCAATCGGCGTGGCTGCCCGTGGCGTCGGCCACGCGCGCGGCATACGCCCGACGCTTGCATTCGCGGGAAGCAGCGTCGGCTTCGACGCGCACCCTGCGGCTCCGAGGATGCCGCACGCGAGAACGCACGAGAAGAATGCCGCCCTGGTCTCTTCGAAACTCACGCGTTTTAGCTCAGAGGTTCGGGCGGATATTCCTGCGTGGAGGCGTAACGGAGTCCGTGATGCGATCGCTTGCATTCGATTATGCCGTGAGCATCTGCTGCGTATGGATCGTCGCCGGCTTCTTCCTCGATGCCTGGGCGCACGGCCACGTCCCGATAGAAACGTTCTTCACGCCGTATCATGCCCTCTTTTACTCCGGCATGCTGCTCCTGATCTGCATCGTTGGTGGGTTTGCGGCGCGCAACCGCGCTCGCGGTCTGTCGTGGTCGCAGAGCGTGCCGCCTCCGTACCGTTTGGCGCTCTTGGGCTTTCCGATCTTCCTGCTCGCGGGCGTCGGCGACCTCTTGTGGCACCTGCTGCTCGGAGTCGAGATTGGCATCGACGCATTGCTGAGCCCTACGCATCAAGCGCTCGGGCTCGGCATGTTCTTTCTCGCGAGCGGACCGATCCGCTCGACGCTCGCGAACCGCGCGACCAGCACGACGCTCTCGCGGCAGCTTCCCTTCGTCTTCGGGATCGTCGCATGGTATGGGCTGGTCCACTTCGGCACGGCGTACGCATTCATTCCCGGTGCCGCGCGCACGGACGCACCGCCGTCGATTACCTTCTCGCCGAACTACATGACCGCGCTCGCCTTCGCGTACTACAAGGTCGCGATCGGCGTGCTCATCCTCATCTTCCAGGGAGTCCTCGCCGCGGGATTCGCGCTGTGGTCTGCATCGTCGCTTCGGCTGCGGCCCGGCGTATTCACCATTCTCTATCCCTGCGCGAACGCAATGGCTGCCGCGCCCTTCACGAACTCGACTCCGCTGCTTGCCGTGACGCTGGTGGCATCCTTCGCTACGGGCATCGCAGCGGACGTCATGGTCGCGCGGCTCGACCCGCAGCCGTCGCGACCCTGCGCGTATCGCTGGTTTGCGGTGCTCGTGCCGATGATCTACGCTGCCACGTTCCTCATCGGCACCGACCTCGCTTCGGGGATCTGGTGGGATTGGAACGTCGCGCTCGGCGCGTGGTGCTGGACGGGCGTCGCCGGGTTCGGCCTCAGCTTCATCGGTCTCGCGCGCAGGTAAGCACCGTGTCCCGCGACCCGATGCCGCGGGCACTCGTCATCACATGGGTGCGCGGGAACGCGGCTTCACGCTGCTCGAGGCCCTCGTCACGGTCGGGATCCTCGCGTTGCTGCTCGTCGCCGGCGCATGGGCCTTCTCGCTCCATCCGAACGCGCTCGTCGCCGCAACCGACGACGTCGACGCGGCCCTCGCCTCGGCACGCGCGATTGCGGCATCGAGCGGGAACGGCGCGACAATCGCTTTCGCGCCGCGCGCCGACGCTCGCGGAAATCCTCTCGCCGGCTTCACCCTGCGCATCTACAGCGGACGCCCGGATGCGCCCGGCGCCGTCCGCGCGACGTCGGCAATGCCGGTCATTGCGGATGCGAGCGTACGCGAGCGCACGCTGGGCGCGCCGCCGTTCTCGATCTTCATCGACAGCGCCGGCAATGCGAGCGGCGCAGCGTCGTATCCCGCAATTGATGCGAGCGGAAACGCGAGCTTTGCGACGATCGCGCAAGAGCCCGCCTGTCCGCCGGGCGGCTTCACGCTTACGCTGCGCGATCTCCAATCGCGCGCGAGCGCGACGCGCACGCTCTCCTGCCGCGTCGCGCTCAGCGCCCCTGGCGCCGCGAACCCTTCGCCGACGCCCAACGTGCCGCTCGCCACGCCAACCGCGCTGCTCTTTCACTGGCCTCAAGGCGAGCGGGAACAGTTCGTCGCGACCGAGTGGGGATACGCGCATTGGTTTGCCGCCCCCGGCTTCGCCTGCGGAAACGACGTGGCTGCCTTCCCCGACGTTCTTCCCTCGCCGTACTCGCCGGCGTACTCACCTGCCGAGGCAGCACGCTCGCCCTTGCCTCCGCCGGCAGTGCCGTACTCGTATCCCAATGCAAACGGGGGAAGTATGAACGATGCTCCCGCCACTTTTCCGTTGGAGCCGCAGAGCGCCGGACTCTGCAGTGCGTCCGTGCGCGACGCGTACGGCCAGGTCGCTTCGACGTCCGTCGCGGTCATGGGTTGGCTAACCGCCGCGTACGGTTCGGGTCAGGCGACGCACGCCCAGGGTGCGATCGCAATTCCCGCACGTGCCCTCGCACATGCGGGAAGCAGCGTCACCATCGCACTCACCAAGACGTTCGACGCGGCGTCTCTCGCGCCGCGCGTAGCGTTCACCGGCAGTAGCGCTGCCGCTTGCGCGAGCGATCTCGCAATCGCGACCGCGGCCGGAACGACACCCGCAACGCCGTCGCCGACGCCTGCGACCGCTGCGATTGCGCTCACGGTAACGCTCGTCCCGCCCTCGGCACTCGACTGCAACGGCATCATCTACAATCACTATGCCGATCCGAGCGCGCCGTCTGATTCCGTCTCGGAAAGCTCTGAAGGCGTCGCGTTTACGGCCTCGCTCGAACCCGCTACCGGGCCCCTCTCGACGCTGGGCAGGATCGTCTTTTGGAAGAGCCCCGGCAGCGGGGGAGCCTGTTCGTACGCGCAACTCTACCTGCCGAGCGGGAGCCTCGATGCGAACGCACCGAGCCATGCCGATGCCTACAACGTCACCGATGCCGATGGCTGCGTGACGAACCAAACGGTCCGCATATGGGCTGCTGAAGCACACTATACAGGGCAGTTTTCGCTCTTCGCCGGGACCTGCTACAGCGAACTCTCGTTCAACGCGCTGAATTGGCTCGCGAGCAGCTATGCAACGGCAACGCCGACGGGCATCACGCCCGGCTGCGCGTTCGAGGTACAGTCAGCAGATCAGACCCTCGTAAATGGAGGAGCCAAAACCGTAGGCGTCGTCGTCGACTCGTGCCAGGGAACGTCGCTGATCGTTGCAATTGGAACGGGCTGCGCCGTGACGATTCCGAGCGCCGGAACCACGGGAAGCCTCGATTGCACCGGCGGCGGATCCGGCGGCAGCGAAACCGACACGAGCGTTGCCTGGAATCCACCGCTGCCTGCGCTCGGAACGTTCGATGGGACGACATGGACGCGCACGGCACCTGGAACCCAGACGGTGTCGTGGATTAGCGTAACGGAGGCGTGCTTCTTCACTGGAGACCACGGTGCGCCGGGCGTCGTCAACACCTCGCACGGGGGCTACACGTTCAACTGACGACGGCCCGCTGACGCCGCGACGTTTCGCGAGCAACCTCCTTGCACCAAGGGTATCGTCGCGAGCGCCGCGCACGTTTCACCCCATGACGCTGCTGCGCGCGACGCTCGTCCTCGTCCCGATCCTCGCGCTGACGATCGCCGTGCCGTTCGTCAACCGTCTCGATCCCACGATCTTCGGACTTCCGTTCGTCCTGTTCTGGGTGGTGGGATGGGTCTTCGCGACGCCCCTCTTCCTCTGGTTCGTCGGCCGCGTGGAGGGGCGCTGGTGAGCGCCGCCGGCCTCGCGCTCGGAATCGTCGCCCTCGTCATCGTGGCGACAATTCTCTTTGCGCTCTGGAGCTCGCGGCACGTGCACACGACTCCTGCGGAGTTCATCGTCGGCGGACGCTCCTTCGGTGCGATCTTTCTCTGGCTCTTGCTCGCCGGCGAAGTGTACACGAGCTTCACCTTTCTCGGCGCGGCCGGCTGGGCGTACGGCCGCGGCGCGCCCGCATACTACATTCTGGCCTACGGCACGATCGGCTACGTCATCGGGTACTTCTTGCTTCCGGCGATCTGGCGCGTCGGCAAGGAGCGCGGCCTCCTCACGGGACCCGATTTCTTCATCGATCGCTACGGAAGCCGCACGCTCGGTGTCGGCATCGCGCTCGTGCAGCTCGTCTTCATGATTCCGTACGTGACGCTTCAGCTGAGCGGCTTGCAGACGCTCCTCACGCTCGCCGGATACGGCACGTTCGACGCTACGGCCACCGTCGGCATCGCGTTCCTGCTGATCGCGCTCTTCGTGTTCTCTGCCGGATTGCGCGGCACGGCGTGGGCGAGCGTCGTCAAGGACGTCTTGGTGCTTGCCGCGGTAATCTTTGCCGGCATAGCCATTCCTCTGCACTTCTTCGGCTCGATACCGGCGATGTTCGCGCACCTGCGAGCGACGCACGCTTCGATGCTGACGCTCGCTCCGGCGGGAGCGCCGAGCGGCACGGTCTGGTACGTCTCAACCGTGCTGCTGACCGGCATCGGCTTCTTCATGGGGCCGCAATCCTTCGCAGCGACATACAGTGCGCGCAGCGAGAACGTCTTGCGGCGGAACGCCGTCTTTCTGCCGCTCTATCAAGTCGTGCTCGTCCTCGTCTTCTTCGCTGGTTTCAGCGCGCTGCTCATCGTTCCAGGGTTGAAGGGAACCCGCGTGGACGAATCCTTCCTCCTCGTCGTCCAACGCTTCTATCCGCCGTGGGTCATGGGCCTCGTCGCGGCAGCCGGAGCGCTCGCCGCCCTCGTGCCCGCATCGGCGCTGCTGCTGGGAACCGCAAGCGTCGCTGCAAAGAACGTTCTGAGCGACGGGTTCGGTCTCGCGCGCAGCGATGCCGCCCGCGTGCTCGCAACTCGCGTTTTCGTTCTCGTCATCGCGTTGCTCGCGCTCGTCCTATGGCTCTTCGAGAAACAGACCCTGGTCGGACTGTTGCTGATCGTGTACGACGGCATCACCCAAGCCGCGCCCGGCGTCGTCTGCGCGTTCGTTTGGCGCCGCGCGACCGCGTGGGGCGTCGGCGCCGGCGTCACAGGTGGGATTGCGACCGTCGCGCTGCTGGGCACGACGCCGACTCCCTGCGGCGTGAACCCCGGATTCCTCGGCTTGCTCGCGAACGTCGTGCTGCTCGTCGCGGTCTCTCTGGCGACGAAAAGCAGTCGCGACGGCAGACCGGCTTACCGCCGCGCGGGTTGATCCGGTAAGAGTCCCTGCCGCGTGGGCCTCCAAAGCCCCGCCGCCGAACGCGCAAGACATGTCCGCGCTCGCAGTCCCTTCGGAGCTGGTCGACGACGTCGTTGCCATCCGACGCCACCTCCACATGCAGCCGGAGCTCGGTTTCGAGGAGCAGCGCACCGCAGCGTTCGTCGCGCAGCGACTCCGCTCTCTCGGCTTCGACGTGTACGAGCGCATCGCGACGACGGGCGTCGTCGGCGTCATGCGCGGCGCGCGGCCCGGGCGTACGATCATGCTCCGAGCGGATATGGACGCGCTGCCGGTTCTCGAGGAAACCGATCTCGCGTATCGCTCGCGCATCGACGGCACGATGCACGCGTGCGGCCACGACGGCCACGTAGCGATTCTGCTCGGTGCCGCAACGCTCGTCGCAAGCGCTCGTAACGAGCTCGCGGGAACACTCTGTCTCGTCTTCCAACCCGCGGAGGAAGGCAAGGGCGGCGCGAAAGCGATGGTCGACGAAGGCGTCATCGAACGCTTCGGGATCGAGCGCGCGTACGGACTGCACCTGTCGTCGAACTACCCGACGGGCACGCTCGGCTTCCGCGCTGGCCCCATGTACGCATCCAGCGATTCCATCGAGATCGACGTCCTCGGCGTCGGCGGACACGGCGCGGCGCCGCACGAAACCATCGATCCCATTCTCGTTGCGGCCAATTTCGTCACGTCGGTGCAACAGGTCGTTTCGCGCGCGATCGACCCGCTCGAGCCTGCCGTCGTCACCATCGCCTCGATTCACGGCGGGACGATCCACAACGTCATTCCGCGCTCCTGCCGGATGTTGGGAACGGTCCGCGCCTTCTCCGCCGACATTCGCAACGCTATGCCGGAGCGCATCGAGCGCGTGCTGCGCTCGTGCTGCGATGCGGCAGGAGCGAAGTACGCGTTCGACTACCTCTGGCGCTATCCGGTAACGGCGAACGATCCGGATCAAACGGCATACGCGCGTGCGCTCGCGGCGCGGTTGGTCGGAGAAGAACGCGCCGTCGAGGCGAACCGCCTGATGGGAGCCGAAGACTTCTCGTTCTTCGCGCAGCGCGTTCCCGCGTGTTTCTACATGCTCGGCTCTCGCGGCGGCCCGCCCACGGCGCACCCGCACCATTCGAGCCTCTTCGACATCGACGAATCGGCGCTGCCGACCGGCGTAGCAATGATGACCGCGCTGGCCCTGGACGCCGCGAGCAACGCACCGTGACCGCAACGATCCCGGAGATCGTCACGCCGACCACGCTCGACGGCTATCTCGAAGTCCTAACGCGCGCCGTCTTTCAGGCAGGCGTGAGCTGGAAGCAGATCGCGGCACGGTGGGACGCGTACGGCCGCGCGTTCGATGGATTCGACGTCGCGCGCGTCGCCGCGTTCACGGACGCGGATGTTGCGCGCGTTCTCGAGACAGACGGCCTCCTTCGCTCGCCCCGTAAGGTCCAGGCCACCATTCGCAACGCGCGCACCTTGCTCGAGCTCGACAGCGAGTACCGAGGCTTCCGCGCTTATCTGCGCAGTTTCAAAGATTACCATGCCGCGGCAAAGTCGCTCAAAAAACGTTTCGCCTTCATGGGCGAGATGAACGCGTGGTACTTCCTCTTCCGCGTGGGCGAACCCGTGCCGCGGTTCGAATCATGGGTGACGCCGATCCCCGGCACTCATCCCCGAATGCGCGAGATGGTCGAGCTCGCTCGTAAACAGGGCCGCTCTCCCGAACGGCCCTAACGGCGGGAGATTACGGCGGCGAAGGCCGCGGCGCCGGCGGGACCGGCCGCATCATGTAGATGCCCAAGACGGATGCGTAGTTCAGTTCGGGGACGCTTTTTCCGTCCCATCCGCGCTGCTGGAGTTGCTCGGCGGTTGCGCCGGCGACGCGACCACAGCGCAAGAGTGCGCCCAGGGTTGCCGGATCGCCGGGATCGAGCTCGTACCACGTCCCCGCCCTGGCACGGTGTGCCGTAATCGTGAAGCTCGGTGTGGGCGAGCCCTCCGTGAAGTGCGCGCGCAGCTCGCCGATGAGCTCGACTGCGGTATCGCGCTCCGCTCCCGAGCACGAACCGCCGCTGCGGACTTCGAACGGATTGGCCGGAGCGGTCGAAGGGAGGACATAGACGCGGAAGTTCTCCTCTCCCGGCTGCGGGCGCCGCGGCGCAAAATACAGTCCTACGGCAGGCATGAACTGCAGCTGAGGAACCATGAAGAGCTGCGTCTGCGGCTGGTAGAGATGACGCGCCGTAACGTCGTCCGGGGTCGCGCGATGAACCGTCAGACAACCCACAATCGGCCGCATACGCTCGAACGATCGCGGCGTGACGGTCAGAACGTAGGTCGAGCCCAGGCCGTGATACGCGATCGTCGCATCCGCGACGCTCGCAGGCGTCATCGTCGCGGGATATCCCGTGACCGTCCTGCCGGCCTCGACGCGCGCCACGAACGCAGAGAGCGCGTCCGCGAGTTGCCGTGCGTAGGCCACCTCGCTCGCTCCGCACAACTGCGCTTCGTTCTTCAATGCAAACGGCTGTACGGGCGGGCTCGCCGGCAGCGGCGAGAAGAGTTCGCGGAAACCCCCACCGCGCGCGCCTCCCGCGCCCCGCGGACCGCCGAAGAAGGGCGGGCGACCGCGCGGCGCTTCACCCGCAAGGGCCGACTGCGTCGTCACCTGCTGCGCCCCGGCGCCGAACTTCACCGTGTAGGTGACCGAATACATGCGCGGCTGCAACGGCCGAGCGAGATTCGCGATCTGCGCGCCGCCGAGGGTGACGTACGGCACTTCCCATTGGGGGCTCGTAAACACACCGCCGTATGCGTTGGTCACGTTGCTCGCGATCGCCGTCAACGTCCCGTGCTCGAGCTGTGCGCTCAGACCCCCGTCGAGCGTTACATAGCCCGGAAGATGGCTCCAGTTGTTGCTTCCGGTGTACTGTGCGTCGAGCAGATATTCGAGCGACGAACCGGGCATCGTATAATCGAAGGTGATTCCCGCACGGTTCAACGGAACGTTGGGAATCTGTTTGCCGGAAATGACAATCGAATACGGGTTCTGGATGCGCGGGTCTACCGAGAAGACCGTCGCCGAGGTGAGATTGTAGAACGGCTGCACGACGAGATTGCCGAACGTCAAGTACGACGACAGCTCGACGCCTTGATAGACGCGTTGCGTCCCGCCGATCGGCGTCGTGAAATAGAGCTGCGTCGCAGAAAACGGCGTTCCGGGCGCTCGATCGCAACCCGCCGACGAGTCCCAGATCGGCTGCACGAGCGATGGGTACGCCGGAGGAACGACGCCCATCGACGTAAGGACCGAACCGTTCACCTCGACAGGAAGCACGACGTCGTTTTCGACTTGGCGATACACTTGCAAAGAAATGTTGCCGCCCGCAAGCGTGTGCGTGTACGCGGCGCGCAGCGACGTGGACGAGCTGGTGCCGGGCTGGTCGCCCGGTGCGCTTCCGTACGCGACGTTGCCGTAGCAGTCGAACTGCAGTGAGGCCGGATCGGTCAACGTCGTCTGCCGCGTTCCCCCGGCCGCGACGCCGCCGAGTGCGTACGAGAGCGCATACGTGTCGCGCGCGGTCGGACGCCACGTCATGCCGGCGTTCGCCAGGAGTGTCGAGGACGCGTACGACGCGTGGCTGATGCCGAGGGTGTCGGTCAAGGTCAGTTTGTCGTTGGAATGGATCGTATCCGTGACTTGCAGTGCGTCGTACGACGACTGCGCCGCGCCCAAATAGTACGGAATCGCCTGCGCCACGAGCGGCGTGCTCGTCACTTGCGTCGTCGTGCCGTACGCGACGATCGCGATCGTGTGGCGCTGCCGGGACGGCAGCATCGCGTTGATCGAAAACCCGCGACTCGCGGCGTTCGTCGCAAAGCCGTTGGGATCGGCAACGCCGCCGACGAAGCGGTTGAGCTCGTTACGTACGCTCTTTGCGTCCATGCCGTAGATCGACGCCTGCAGGGTCGTTGCGCCCAAGAGCGCGTCGTCGGTCAGCGAGTACATATCGAAGTTGCTCTGCATGCCGTTGTTGGGGCCATATCCGCACGGCAGCGTACCGTCGATGCGCAAGCACACAAGTCCGCTCTCACGCGTAGCGTTCATGAACGTGCCGACCAGCGTCTGCGTATCGCTGAACGCGTAGTGCAACTTCACGAGCTCGCCGCCGATGGAGGTGTTCCCATTGTGAATGTAGTCGAGGCCGCTTGCGTCGAGGTAGCGCTCGCCATCGACCAAGCTAGGCGTGTAGCGATCCGTCGTCTCGAGCGCCACGCCTAACTTGCCGTCGGAACCCGTCTGTGCCAGAGAATAATTGTAGCGCCCGTACGAGCCTGCCGAGAACGTCAGAGAGGAGAGCCAGCTCAGGGTCGGCTCCAGGGTCGAAAAGTTCACCCCGCCGCCGAGCGCTCCGACCTGCGGTCCCATGCGCACGGAGGCACCCGTAAAGAGGTCCGTAGCGAACGTACCGAGGTTACCGGCCGTGCCGGGAGCGTTGAGCGGGATTCCATCGAGGGTGAGCTGCGTCTGGCTCGCGTCGTGGCCCTCGAGCGAAACGGTCTGCGTCGCGTCGCTGTCGTCATTCGAAGTCGAGACCGAGACCCCCGAAAGTTTGTTGAGCGCGTCTGCGAGATCGCTCGAGAGTCGCCGCTGCGCGGAGTCTTGGTTGATGGTATCGGGCGATACGGCGGTCGAAGAGTGCACGGTCACCCTGCCGATGACGCGTAATCCCGACGTTGCAGCCAAGCTCACGCTCACCTCGACTGCTCGCCCTTCGATGATTTCGAACTGCGGCGACGTGGCGGCTTCGTAGCCGTCCTTGACGACGCGCGCGCGATAGATTCCGTCGGGGACGTCGGTGAAGAGCACCTGCCCGTTGTTGCGGGTCAGCTCGCTCGCGATCACCGGGCCGGTGAGCAGTACGCGCGCGAGCGCTACCGGAGCCTTCGACGAAGCGTCGACGACGGCGATGCGGATCCGGCCCGAGTCGCTCTGCTGTGCGAGACCTGGAAGCGGCATCACCGCGGCGATCGCGAGCGCTGCCATCGCGCGGAAGATGAGCCGGCGTACCATCGCTTGCGATTGTCGCGGCATTCTCTGGACGCAGGCTGAGAGGCTCCGAAGTCCGACAAGCTCCTAGAGCGTGATGCTCACCGTGGTCCCTCGTCCGGGAGCGCTCTCGATGGCGATCGATCCTCCCGCACGTTCGACGGCGCGTTTGGCGATCGAGAGGCCCAGGCCGCTTCCGGCGATCTCCCCGCGCTGGTCGCCGCGGTAGAAACGCTCGAAGGCGTGAAGTCGCTCGGGCTCCGACATCCCCGGGCCCTCGTCGCGCACGGAAATCGTCGTGTGGCCGTTGGTTCCCATCGCGGCGAGATGGATCGGGCTCTCCGGCGCGTACTTCAGCGCGTTTTCAACGATGTTCCAGAGCGCCTCTCCGATTTCGGCCCGGTCGGCCATGATCTCGGTCGCAGCCTCGACGCTATAATCGATCGTGCGTTGCTCGTCGTACCTGCGCGCCGCGTCGCATTGCGAGCGCAGCAGGTCGAGTACGTTGATGGCCTCGGCGTTTGGACCAGCCTCCGCATCGAGACGCGCCAAGCGCATGAGTCGATCGATCAACCCGCGCATGTGCTCTTTCTCGAGCGCCATCGTCGCCAAGATCTGGCGCGCAACCCGGACCTCTTCTACGGCGCCGCGCCGTAAAACGTCGATGTAGCCTCCGATGACCGTCAGCGGCGTGCGCAACTCGTGCCCCGCATCGGCGACGAAGAGCCGCATGCGTTCTTCCGTCGCCCGGCGCTGCTCCATCGCCGAAGCGACGGAGGCCGCGGCGTCGTTGTACGCGCCCGTCAACGTCGCGATTTCATCGCCGCCGGCCATCACGAATCGCCGCTGCGTGTAATCGCCCTCCGCGAGGGCTCGCAGTGAGTCGGTCACGTCGTTGAGCGGACGCAGCGCTTGCGCGGCGACGAGCCGGCCGCCGAACCACGAGAGGACCGTCGCTCCACTCGCGAGGCCGAGGACGACGAACCAGTACGGCATGAGCGACCCAAGCAAGAGCCAGAGCGACGTCTCGATCCCGACGAATCCGCCCGCGACCGCGGTGATGCTGCGCGTCGGAGGCCCGTGCCCGATCGGCAGCGGCGGCCCGGCTTGTCCCGGCGGCATGACGAACACGCGCGGAAAGCGCGTCACCTGGTTCAACGTTTCCAAGTGATGGAGGCGCAGCGCGAGCATACGGTCCAAACCGGCCGGATGGAGATTGCGATCGCCCGCGAGATACGCACCTTGCTGATCGTACACGGCGACGCGCGTTCCCAGATTGCTCAGCTCGCTGACGATCGCGGGCGCGGCGTGCCGCAGCGAGAGCCCTGCGTCCTGGTATCCTTGCGCGATGAAGCGCGCCTGTTGCTGTTTGCCGATCATCAGCTCGAGCTCGAAATGACTCAGCTCGGCGACGAGTGCGATTGCGGAGGCGAGGACCACGAGGAGAATTGTCACGCCGAAGATCGCCGCGTAGAGTAACGCGAGGCGCGACGCGACCGAGCGCTGGAACATTATTGCGACAGGCCGTAGCCGACGCTGCGCACCGTGCGTATGAAGGAGCCAGGCTCGCCCGATCGATCGATTTTTGCCCTGAGATACGAAATGTACGTCTCGACGATGTTCGGCCCGCCTTCGAAGTCGTGTCCCCACACGAGTTCGAGAAGGTGGTCTTTGCTGAAGACGCGACGCGGCTCGCGCATGAAGACGGAGAGGAGATCGAACTCCCGATGCGTGAGCTCGATCGGGTCCTTGCCGCGGCGAACCTCACGCGTGTCGGTGTTGAGCGAGAGATCGCGCCAGTGCAGCACTTGCTCCTCGATTAGCTGCGGGCGCCGCAGCTTGGCTTGTATGCGCGCGATCAGCTCCTCGAAGATGAAGGGCTTGACGAGATAATCGTCCGCGCCCGCACCGAGACTGCGTACTTTGTCTTCGAGAGCGCCTTTGGCCGTCAGCATCAAGATCGGGACGTGGCTGATCTCGCGCAGCATGGGAAGCAACGCGAGGCCGTCGATCTTCGGCATCATGATGTCCAGGATGATGACCTCGGGGTCGAAGCGCCGCACGAGCTCCAGCGCAGCCAGCCCGTCTGCGGCCGTGGCTACCTCGAAGCCTTCGCGAGAGAGCCCAAGCTCAAGCATCTCCCGAATCATGCGGTCGTCGTCGACCACCGCGACACGCGCGTTCGTCACCCCATTCATCTACGCTGCATCCTGCTGCCGAACCCTGTGCCCGGCCTGAGGCGCGGCCAGGAGAGGGTGCTAGACGACGGCGTGCAGCATCCGCGGCGTGGCCGCCGGCACCTTCCGCTCGAAGAGGGCGAGGAAGGCATCCACGATGTTCGGATCCCATTGGGTACCGCGTCCTTCTTCGAGGATCTTCATCGCGGCGCGGGGAGCCATAGCGCGGCGGTACGGGCGATCGGTCACCATCGCGTTGAAAGAATCGGCCACGGCGATGACTCGCGCCTCGAACGGAATCGCGTTCCCGCGCAGCTGGTCGGGATAGCCGTTGCCGTCGAACCGCTCGTGGTGGGAGCGGACGACAAACGCGCAGCGGCGCAGCGAGGGAATTTGCTCGAGGATTCGCGCCCCCGCAGCGGCGTGACCCCGCATCACTGCCCATTCCTCGGGCGTCAATGGTCCGGGCTTCTTGAGGATCGCGTCGGGCGTAGCGACCTTGCCGACGTCGTGCAGTAGACCGCACAACTCGACGAACTCGACGCCGTCGGAATCGAATCCAAGTGCCGTCGCGAGACGGCGCGCCCACACCGCGGTAGCCTTCGAGTTACAACTCGTCGCCGCATCACGCTCGGCAAGCATTGCCAACAGCACGTCTGCCGCCCGGTCGACCTCCGTCTGCGTCGTCGCTGTGGAGGGCGTCCCGAACGCGGCGCGCTGCGCCTCGGCTGCAAGAAGATCGAGAGATGCCACGACCCGCGGGCGGTCTATCGAGTACGATCCTGCAGCAACCGAGATCGAATGCGCTGCGGCGCAGAGCATATCGCTCACGCCCGCGCGCCCGACCCGGCGCACCTCGCGCTCCGCCCACGTCACCAATCCGATCGGCTTCGAGAGTGCGAGCGAGAGGCACATCCGATCCAAGAGCGTCTCCAGCGCCGCGTCCGTCGCGGTATCGCCGCTCAGCTCAGGGAGCGTCAGTTGCTCGATCGCGCTGCGTTTCAGCGCTGCGAGGTCCCGTCCCAGGACCTCGCCGAGCGAAGTAATTGTGATTTCGGGATCGGGCACCAGAGACGTCCTTTTCTCTCATGCCGCGAACTCTTCGAGGTAGCTTAGCCTACTCCAGCCGGCGGTGAGGCTTCCGCTGCGAGCCCGGGAAGCGCGGATACTCCGCCGAGAATATGCATTGCGAACCCGGCAAGGGCGAGCAGAGCAGTTAACATGTTGTTGGTTCTCCTGGGTAGAGGTGTTCTCGCCCTCAGAATAGTCGAGCGCGGAGCGGACTGTCTCTACCCAAATTTGGGTATGCCTGTTTTCAGGCATACTAGCCGAGCAGCGCTTCGAGCCCCCGATGGTGGATCGCGGTTACGAGCTCCGCCGTCCCACTGCAGTTGAGCTTGGCTATGGCGTGTTTGATGTGCGTCTGGACGGTCAGGACCGAGCGCTCGGTCTCCGCAGCGATCTCTTTCGGGCTCAGACCCTCGGCCAGAAGGCGAACCACTTTGATCTCGGCTTCGGTGAGCCGCTCCCGCTCGTTCTCCTGGGCGCCGTTCTTCTTTAAGTGCTCTTCGGCAACCGCGAGAAGCCGCGCAAATCCACCGAGCGCGTGCTCCGAGGCCTGCGCGAGTGCGTCGTCGATCTCGGCCGGCCGGAACGGCTGGCGCTCGACGCTGCGCAAGAGCTTCGTAACGCCTTCCCTCAGCGCTTCCGCGCTGGGGCGGCCCGAGAGAGCCGGCCGACGCTTCAGGAGGTTCGCCGCGACCGTCCGACGCCCGGCGACGATCTCGGCAAGGATCCCTAGGAGCTGCGCGATCTCCAGACCGAGCGAAGCAAACCCATCCCGCTGCGGCGCTTCGGCGTCGATGGCCGCCATCAGCGCCGCCGTCTCGTCCTTCGATTCTTTGAACTTGCCGTCGAGAGAGAGGCAGAGCGTGTAGACGGCACGCGCTACGATCCGATCGAAGCCGTGCGCCACGCGATCGAGCACGGTCGCGAGCGCGCTATGCGCTTGCGCGAAGCGCCCCTCCCACGCGTGACGATACGCGTGGCTCTCGACGACGTACACGCCGCGCGAGGCATCGCTCGTGCGCAGTTCGCCGGCTTGGCGCTCGAGCGCGACCATGCGCTCGACGTTTCCGCGCCAGGTTTCGATGGCGAGCAACCGCAGCGCCGTTGTCTGCATGCTGAAGATATCGCCGGATTTCGCGGCCGCGCCGGCGGCCTGCTGCGCGTACCACAACGCGTAGGGAACGTCGTTCTCGCAATGCCACGCCTCCAGCGCCAGCGTGTCCAACGCGAGACAGGCGAGACTGTGGAGCGAGAGCCGGTTCGCCATCTCCGAGCTACGCGCGAGCGCGAAGCGCGCCCGTTGATCCTGACGCAGCTCCCACGCCGCGACGCCAACGCGCTGCAACGTGCGCGCGAGCGAGTCGCTCTCCTCGAACATCTGCACGACCGATTCTACCCGATCGAGAAGCGCGGTCGCCCGTTCCGCTTCACCGGCTCGCGCGGCGACGACCGCGCGTAAAGCGAGCGCCTCGGCCAGCAGCGGAGCGGGGACGCCCTCGTCCGTCGTCAACGGATCCAGCACCACGGTCGCGTCCCTGCCTTGGTTCACGTACAGCAGCGCGAGGCGCATCGCAATCGCCGCGCGTAAGCCGGCGTCTTGGCTGAGCTCGAGGCTGTGCTTCAGCAGCGGCTCCGCCTCCGCAAAGCGTCCGATCGAAGACTCGAGCACGCCACGCAGCGCGAGGACGACGGGATGCTCGCGCCGATGCTGCTCGGTGAGCGCCGCGATCGCAGAGAGCGCGAGATCTGTATGCCCGGTCGCGAGGAGGTCGAAGCCTCGCGCTTCAACCAAACGCAGAACCGATGCTTCCGCTCCGGCTTCGGCGTACAGCCGAAGCGCGACGTTCGGCCGCGAGAGCGTCTCCATCGCGCCGGCAATGACGCACCGCAAGCGATTCGTCGCCACTTCGCCTTCCAGCGACAACTCGTGCAGGACGAAATCGCGGAACAGGTCGTGACACCGATAGACGCCGGGCCGCACTTCGTACAAAAACGCAACGCGCTCGCGAAGGTCGCTGATAAGCTTTCTCGCTCGGTCGAATCCGATCGCCACCATGACTTCGACGTCGATCTCCGAGAGCAGCGATATCGCTTCGAGGAACTGACGCTCCTCGTCGCTGAGCGAGCGGTACACCTGCTCCGCGAGGTATTGATAGATCATCTCGCGCGTCATCGTGGTGATAGACCGGAGATCCACCGAACGCGTCGAGGTGCGCAGCGCGAAGCTCAGCGCGGTCGGCCACCCTTCGGTGAGGTCGAGGAGCGAGCGCAGCTCCTCTTCGCGCACGCCGAGCTTGAACGCGGCGGCCGCCTGTTTCGCCTCATCCGTCGTAAAGCAGAGATCGCGCTCGTCGATCATGAGATCGCAGTCGCCATAGGCAAGCCACGTTCCGACCGGGAGCCCGGCGGCGCTACGCGTCGAGATGATCCAACGAATATGGGTCTTCGTTCGCTCGATGAGCGCGACGAAGAACCGGACGACCTCGGGATCCTTCTCCGCGACGTGCAGATCGTCGACGGCGATCGTCCCGCGCCACGCCTTCAGATGTTGGTACATCCACAGCGCGAGGTCCGCACCGGCGGTGGCGGAGGCGCGGTTGCGCTCGTATGCGCCCGCGAGAGTGCGGCGCGCTTCGGGGGCGACCTCTTCGAGCGCCTCCGTGAAACCGCGCAACACGCCGGGCAGCGTGTCGTGCTCGGGGCGCAAGTCGAAGCGCAGCCACGCTTCGTCGAGCTCTCGCAAGAACTGCGATAGCGCAACCGATTTTCCGTACCCGGCTGGAGCGACGATCAGCGCGATGCGCTGCGTGGCCGCAGCGGCGATGCGGTCTACCACGCGCGGTCTCGGGATCGGCTTGAACGTCCCGCCGGTTTCGATGCGACCGTCGGGGCGAACCGGACGGATCATCTCGGATGCCCAACCATTGCGCGAGGCAACGGCACGTGCCCGCGGTCGATCACGCGTCCGATCCAGTACGCGACGAGCGCGCCAAGCCACTGGAGGCGCGGTGCGAGCCACGCACGCTGCGCCGGACAGGTCATCTCACCGAGTTCGAGCACGTACGCTCCGTCGGTCGTACGCGCTTGGGCGTAACCGTAGTACTCGCGCAGGCCGATGCTGAAGTTGTCCGGCCGAAACCCGAATCGGAAGTACCGGCCGTACAAACGCTTCCACAGCGCGGCCTGCGTGCGGTCTTTCGCGCTGGGATAACCGACCGACGCGGCGCTGCTGCACGCTGGACTCGCGCCGTCGAAATGAACGAATACGGCTGCACGAACCGCGTACGTGTCGGGATAATCTGCCGGGAGGCGCACGACGCGAACGCCGTGCTCGCGCAGAACCCGCGTCGCCGCGTCCGCGACGATCGGGGTCCACGCGCGCTCTCCGGCGGTACCGAGATAGCAGTGACGCGCGGGGAATCGCGCGCAGCTTTGCGGCCGGCCTTCGTGCCCCGCAGAGATCAGCACGTCGTACCCTCGCACGATCGGGGCGGTTACGGGCGGCGACGGTACTACTGCCATGGCCTACGCGATGCTCGTCACGGAGGCGTGATGCCGGCGCTCGCGGTCCGCAATCAAGCCGAGCCACGAATTCGGGAAGCGGCGCAGCACGGTGTCGATGTATTCGTCATACGTGCGATCGTCCGGAGTGATATCGCGCTCCGCAACAAGCGTGAGGACGGCACGCCACTCGAAACCGAGTCGCCGGTAAATCGAGTACGCACGGTTGAAGTGCGCTGCCGCCGCCGGCGCGTTGCCCAATCCCTTTTCCACCAACCCCGCCGTAAAATGTTCCCACGCTTCCACGTGCGGCTCGTGCCGGAATGCCGCGGAGAATGGGCCCGGTTCGGGAACGGCTTTGTAGCGGCGCCAGCACCGCTGCGCCTGCAGAGGACGATGCAGCGCGAAGACGTTTGCGAGATAGAGCAGCGCAACGCGCTCGCTGCCCTTGAACGTCTCCCATTCGAGCTGGTCCGCAAGCGCGAGCGCCTGATCGGCGACGAGCCATCCGTTGACCTCTTCACCGAGCGCGAGCGAGAGATACGCGCGGTCGCAGAGGGCGAAGACGTGCCACGATCGCTCCACCTGAAACGAATCCAGCGCGCTGAACTGCTGCATAGCTCGAGCGAAATCGCCGTCGATTGCCGCAAACCACGCTGCAGCGCGCGTGATTTGGTAGAGCGTGAGCTCGAGATACGGCGTTCGAGCGACGCTCTCCACGCGATGCAGGACGCCCGACATCACGGCCGGGATGTACATCTCGCGCGCGTAGATCGCCGCGTTCGAGAGCGACGCTGTGACCACCATGAGATCTGCCCCCGCGAGGGTTGCCGCCTGCTCGAAGCGCCGGATCGCGCTTGCGTAATCCGCGCGCTCGACGGCAAGCCAGGCGCGCAGCTCTTCGGCAACTGCGGAGAACGTGCCGAAGTCCTCGTTCTCCAAGATCGCGCTCGCTGCGTCGGTCTCGTGGAGCATCCAATGCAGCAAAGCCCGCTGATAGCGGGCCTCCGCGCGCTCCTCTTGCGTTCTGGCCGTTGCGAGTGCGACCTCGATGAGCGCCCGGGCGCCGTCGGTATCGCCTTGGCGCCCGATCGCCGCGCCGGTAAGCGCAGCCCAGGTGGAGCGCTTCTTCGCTCGCGATGCGCGCAGAACGCGTTCCGCGTCGTCGTGACGCCGCATACGAAGGTAGGTTCTGGCTAAGAGAAAGTCTCGTTCGGCGCCGCGGCGCCCGCGAAGGATCTCGACGCACGCGTCATAGTCCGCGCGTAGGAACGCCTCGCGCGCTATCCTCAGGCCCAGGGTCGAGGCCTTCGCAGCCATCTACGAAGGCTTGTCGTTGTGCGCGGCCCCCTCCTGGGGCCGCCAGTCCCTAGCCGGTCGGAAGTGTGCCCACGTCCATGATGCGTGCGTGATGAGAGGGCGGGATCGAGGTAAAGCTGGCGGCGGCCCCGGTCGGGCCGATGCCCGTATCCATCCCGTGCATGCCCGCGAAGCTCAAGAGAAGACTGAGGAAGAAAGTGAACATACTTCCAACCTAAGCGAGGCGTCACACACGGCATAGGGCCGGTCTGTAAGGAAACGGCCAGAGAAACGTAAGGAAATTGTATAGCGCCTCGAGCGCATCGCGCCAGGCGTATGGCACGCGGACCGCATAGGATGGGGCCATGCAGCGCATCGCTGGCCGCCTCGTCTTCTCCGCCTCGGATCTTAACGGTTTCCTGGAGTGCGAAGCCCTTGCGCAGTTCGAGCGCGAGGCGGCGGAGCGTCTGCGCGTCCGTCCGGAGCCAGACGAGACGGCGCGACTGCTCGCGCGTAAAGGCGACGAGCACGAGCGCAGGTACCTCGACTCGCTTCGCTCGAGCGGCTTAGACGTGTGCGAGATCCGCCACGGAGAGCGCCTCGACGCGCAAGAGCTACACGAAGCAGAGCGCGCGACAGCCGCCGCGATGGAGAACGGCGCCGCCGTCATCTACCAGGCCACGTTCTTCGACGGCACGTTCATGGGCCATGCGGACTTTCTTCGCCGCGTCGAGAGCCCGTGCGCGCGGTGGCCGTGGAGCTACGAGGTCCTCGACACCAAGCTCGCTTTGACAACCAAGACCTACTTTCTCGTGCAACTCTGCAACTACAGCGAGCACGTCGCACGCTTGCAGGGCACCATGCCGCAGCGCATCGTGGTCGTTCCCGGCAACAACGTCGAAGCGTCGTACGACCTCGCCACCTATCTCGCGTACTACCGCCATTTGAAGGCAGCCTTTCTCGAGCGCGTGAACGGCGGGCGCAACGGCGCCTATCCACACGAAGTCTCGCACTGCAGGGTCTGCCGCTGGAACCCGATCTGCGACGCGCGCCGCGAAGCGGACGATTACCTCGGGCTCGTCGCGTGGATGCGCCGCGACGACATCCGCCGGCTCTCCGGCAGCGGCATCGCGACGATCGCGCAGCTCGCTCGCGCCGGCGAGGCGATGCGCCCCAGCGGCATGACGCCTGAGACGTTCGAGCGCCTCCGCGAACAGGCGAACCTTCAGCACGAGCAGCGTACGACCGGAGTGCTGCGTTACGAACTACTTGCCTTGCAGCCGTCACGCGGCTTCGCGCTCCTGCCTGCGCCGGACGAGGGCGATCTCTTCTTCGATATGGAAGGCGATCCGCTCTACACGCCGCAGCGCGGGCTCGAGTATCTCTTCGGCGTCCATCTCGCGAAGGAGCAACGGTACGTCGCCTACTGGGCGAAGAGCGCTCGCGACGAGCGTTCGGCGTTCGAAGCGCTCGTCGACCTCCTCGCGCGCCGCCGCGCCGAGTATCCGAACATGCACGTTTACCACTACGCGCCGTACGAGACGACGGCGCTCAAGCGGCTCGCAGGTTTCTATGCGACGCGTGAAGAGGAGCTGGACACCCTGCTCCGAGCGCAGTCCTTCGTCGACCTGTACGCCGTCGTACGGCAAGGCTTGCGCATCTCGCAGCCGTCGTATTCGATCAAGAAACTCGAGCCGTTCTACGGCTTCGCCCGCGAAACCAAGACCCAACGCGGCGACGACTCCATTCTCATGTTCGAATCGTGGCTGATCGACAACGACGACAACATCCTCGTCGACATCGAGAACTACAATCGCGACGACTGTCTCTCCACGCAACGTCTTCGCGACTGGCTGCTCGAGCGCAGAGCCGAGCTCGTCGCACGCGGCGGTGACTTTCCATGGAAGGCGCCGCCCGAACCGCACGAGGAGGCCGCGGAGCAAGAGAGCGACGAGCGCGCGCAGCTTCGCGACGCGCTCCTGGCCGGGCTCGAGGCGCCGCAAAGCGTCGCCGTCTTGCGCGACGCCGATGAGCGCTTTCGCGCGCGCTGGCTGCTCGGACACTTGCTCGACTATCACCGTCGCGACGATAAGCCGGCCTGGTGGGCGTACTACTATCGGTGCGAGAATCAAGATGAACTCGTCGAGTTCGACCGCAAGGCGATCGGCAGCCTTCGCTATCGCAGCGACGTCCCGCCCTACCGGCTGACGCCCAAACAGAACCCCGTGTACGTCTTCTCCTTTCCGGATCAGCTCCATGGCTTCGAGGCCGGCGACGGCGCGTACGTGCTCGATGCGGCACGCCCACACGAAGCGGGAACGATCGTCGGCGTCGACGACGACGTGCTCGAAATCCACGTAAAGCTCCGTGGGGGAGTTGAGCCTGCGGATCTGGACGCGCTCGCGCCGGTGCCCACCATCAACGCGACCCTGTTGCGCGATAGCCTGCAACGTGTCGCACGCACGTATCTCGACGGAGAGCTGGAGCGGCGCCATCCCGCCCTCGTCGACGTGCTCCTTCGGCGCTTGCCGCGATTACGCGGTGAGGCTCCGGGGCAGCGCTTGCAGCCAGAGATTCCCGACGCAGCGTCGATCGCTACGATTGCGCAACGCCTCGACGGCAGCTACCTTTTCGTGCAAGGCCCTCCGGGAAGTGGAAAGAGCACGACCGGTGCCGGCGTCGTGCTCGACTTGCTCGGTTCGGGCAAGCGCGTCGCGATTCTCGCTAACTCGCATAAGGTGATCCACAACCTGCTTCACAAAATCGAAGAGCAAGCGATTCACCGCGGGCAGAGCTTTCGCGGCATTCAGCGCTACAGCAAGACCACCGAGGGTTCTCGCTTTGAATCCAAGCTGCCGGAATCGTTCATCGCTCCCTCGCTCGCTACCGACGCACTGTCCGAGCCGCACGACCTGGCGGCAGGCACGGCCTGGAGCTTCGCCCGCGAGGAGCTAACCGGCGCGTACGATTATCTCGTCATCGACGAGGCGGGGCAGGTCTCGCTCGCCAACGCGATCGCCTGCGCTCCCTGCGCGCACAACGTCATTCTCCTCGGCGATCCTCTGCAGCTAGCGCAGGTCTCGCAGGGCGCGCACCCGCCCGGCGTCGAGCTCTCGGTACTCGCGCACTTGCTCGGTGACGACACGACCGTTCCGCCGGAGCGCGGCGTGTTTCTCGACCATTCGCATCGGATGCATCCGCAGATTTGCGCGTTCATCTCGGAGAGCGTCTATGCGGGCCGTCTGCGAGCGAGCGAGGCGACGCGCTGCAATCGCGTGGATTCCGAGGGAGTGTGCGGGAGCGGTCTGCGGTATCTGCCGATCGCGCACGAAGGGAATCGGCGCGAGTCGCGTGAGGAAGCCGAGGCTATCGTACGCGAGATCGCCGGGCTTCTTCAAGGAACGCTCGCGGTCGCGACGCTCGAAGACCCGACGCCCCAGCCGCGGTCCTTCACGCAACACGACGTGCTCGTCGTCTCACCGTACAATGCGCAGCGCCGCCTCATCGGGCAACGGTTGGCCGACGCCGGACTGCACGGCGTCGCCGTCGGAACCGTCGACAAATTTCAGGGTCAGGAAGCTCCGGTCGTCTTCTATTCGATGGCGACCTCCAGCGGCGACGAGATCCCGCGCGACATCGGCTTTCTTTTCGAAAAGAATCGCCTCAACGTCGCGATCTCGCGCGCGCAATGTGTGAGCGTGCTCGTCTGCTCGCCGCGTCTGCTCGACACGCGCTGTTCTACGCCGGAACAGATGGCGCTCGTAAACCTGCTTTGCAGATATGCAGAAGTGGCTTCGGCAATCTCGTAGGGCCCTCCGCAGAGATCAACTCCGAACCCTTTTCCCGAACTCACAGCACAGCGTCTTGTGGCTTCGTACGCCGCGACTACTCGCGCCTTCGCGTCGGGGGCAAGACCAGCTGCCTGGTTGGGTGGAAATCCACTGTTATCCCCGGCTCCAATTTCAGGGCCTATCCCAGGCGTATTTCGCCTTCCCGCAAGCGAGCTGGAAGAGCTTGCGCACGACTAATCCGATCGAATCGATATTCTCAAGCGTTCGACTGCGGACCAACGTCGCAAAGCGATTGCGCAGCGGCGAGTCGGCGCTCTACCTCGTCTTCAAACTCATCGAACGGCTCTCGCACACGTGGCGACGCATCGACGGTTATCAAACGATGTGAAGGACTACGCCGCTCTACGTATTTCCCCGAACATCGGCGCGACCTCCTACCCAACTCGGGGACAGTACAAAGCCCAGTTCGTCGTCGTTCCGTCGACAATGTAGCGCAGCAGGACTTCATGGATGCCGACAGCCACGGTCCCCGTGTATAGGTCGATCACGGAGGTATCGTTCCCGGCGCCCAAGTAGACCGCCGGTAGCCCATCGAGTTGGTAATAGAGTAGAGTTCCATGATGGAGTCCCGATATTCCGGTTGACCATGCAGCCTTATTTCTAAACCATATCAGGGTGTGGATTCTTCGGCCGACGGATTCGACTTGCGCCCTGAAGCCTGGCACTCCGATGCCCAGCACGAACCGCGAGTGCGCGACGCAGGACTTGGCTGTGGCATACTCTGGTAGCCCAAAGCAGATCGCTGCCATCAAGAGCGATAGCAGTCGTAGAATCGCGATGGTTCGCACGGGCACCCCCTTGTCTTGATCCAGAATCCTTAGTCAGGATTCGAAAAGCCCAGTTCCGGCAAATCTAGCCTTCTCCCTACAGGCTTAGTGGAACAGCCGTCGTCGCCGAAACGTCGATTTCATCTTCACCGCCGTCGGCGCTTTCGTCTTCAGGTCCCGCGTTTGGATCGTCACCAGCCTTCGTTCCCCCCAATGCAGGCTTGACCCCTAGCTGCGTCAATACCTCATCCCTGACCTTGTAGCCGATGTCGTCCTCCGCGCTTACTGAGGTTCCTACAGACGCAGGAAGGCTCGATCGCTCACCGTTACGTTCAGCGAACGCAGCCGGATCCATCACTTGATGAAGTGCGTGAACTAACTCCGCCGCCAAATCTGCTACCAGCTCAGCTCGGCTGGCTGTCGCGCCTGACGTCAGGCCGATAGTGATGTGACCGTAGAGGTCCCCGTTCGTCAATTGCCCAGCTGGAACCGTAACAGACTCGCACCCCTGACAGCTCTTGATATTGCTACGTATGTAGACAACTGCTATCTTTGTCGAACCGTTCTTACCGATGTGATTCTCTACACCTAGGGCGATCTTCCTAAAGAGTGCGCTGTGCTTCAATCCCCAGGTCCATGCATTCGTTAAACTTGTGGGGATATTGATCGGATTATATCCAGTAGGATCTGAATATGCCTCAGGATTGCTTCCGTTCCACATGTAGGATTTCTGCGATGCGGGGTTGTCGACAGTGCCGGCGTAGGCGTCGGGGGTCGTCCACGTACCAGCGTTGGAGTCGTACGTGCGCACGCCTTGGATTGTGTCGGTGCCGTCAGTCAGACCGTCGGTCCGCGGCATGCCCAGCACGCCGCCGTTGCCGATGGGGTTGCTTGCCGGGCCCAGCGCTTTGGGAGCGCCCCACCAGTTGATCGAGGTCGGCATGTTGCTCGCGGCGTTGCACGGCGATCGCTCAAACGCTCCGAATCTCGTATCGAACGTGTACGAGTTCGACAAGCCGGCAAAGGTCGCGCCAGAGGCGTTGTGGCAGCCCATCACGCCGCCTGCCGGATCCCGATCGTAAAACGTCAGGCCCTTGTAGCCCGGGTCCAGCGGTAGAACGTCGCCTTGCGCACCGACCTTGATGTCGTCGAGCTGTCCCGAGGAGTTCGTGGTGAAGAGCAGCATGCCGCCGTCCCAGTGCAGCGTGTCGTACTGCGGGGAATCGCCAAGTTTCAAAGTCGATCCCACCATGATGGGATGCCCATTCGGGCCCCAGAGCAAGCTGTTCCCCGACGGCTGGCCAGTGCCGTAATCCATCGGCCCTGAGAGAAGCGTATGATTCTCCGCATCGTAAGTCCGACTGACAGTCGTGTCGTCGGTTGGATCGCCGTTGCTGTCGCAGCACGAGTACTGGCTGTCGGTCGTCAGGCGACCTGCGGCGTCGTAGATCATGCCCGAACTCGCGTTTGAATTGCCCGAGGTCCAGTTTGTTCCCAGCGCGATGCCCATGCGGCCATCCCAGGTAACTTGCAGCGTGCCGGTGCGTTGTGCTCCCTGTATTTGCACGCCGTTGGCGTACCGGCTAGACGAAGTGAGGGAAGATCCCGGCCATGATGTCAGTTCACCACGTACCGAGTACGTGTATCGCGCGGGCACGTTACTCGCAGGTGTCATGACGCCGAGAACCTCGCCCTGCGCGCCATATTCAAAACTCGAGAGGGTGGCGCCTGGGATCGTCTCCGCGCTCTCCTGGCCGTAGGCGTTATGGGTCATCGTGACCGACGTACCGTTGGCCGCGGCGCCGCTCTCGCTACGCTGCGTCATCCTGCCCGCAGCTGTGTACGTGTACGAAAGCGTCGTCGTTCCAGCGTTGACGATTCCCGCAACGCTCGCATCATCGATTGCCTGCGTCTGCAGCCGCCCGTCGGGACGGTAGGAGTAGGCGAAGAGGCTTGCCTGCGTCAGGGCCGAGGAGCTGACGTCGAGGCTCTCCTGCGTGCCGTCGGCATAATAATGGTGGGTGAGCAACGCGGGCGAAGTAGTTCCGCCGCCGCTGGGGTCCTGACTCGTACTTAAACGCCCATCCGCATCGTACGTATAGCTCTGCGCTCCGAATACCGACGAGGTGACCGACATCACGCGACCGTCGGGATCGTATAGCATCGTGCGCCACGGGGTTGAGTCGCTGAACTGGACCGCCGTTGCCGAGCCACGCGAGTCGTATAAGAAGTCCTGGCATTGCGCGAGTTGATTGCGGTCAGAAGTGAGGAGGCCGAGGCGGGTTGGGTCGGCATCGTAGGTGAGCGACTCGGTGTTCAGCGCATCGGCCTGGGTATTGCTGTTGTAGACCAAGGAGTACTTCGCCGTCGGGCGATCGAGGTTATCGAAAGCCGTGCCCTTGAGGTCTTGATAGACGGTGTTCGGGATCGGTGAGGGTGTCGGCTGCGGCGGCCAACTCGTGTACGTCACCGTCTGCGTCCCCGAGCCCTGCGGCAGCAACTCCACGGTTTTGTACAAGTTCCCGTGCGCGGCGATGCTCTGTCCGTCGAAAGTAATGGAACCGATGCCACCGTTCTGCGAGAGATCGTAGAGATAGCGCGTGACCCAAGGATTCGTGTACGAGTCATTCGCGGAATCGTACGGCTGCTCGACCTCCACGAGCCGGTCGTCGGCGTCGTAGAACTTCTGCGTGACACCTTGTGTGGTCGGCAGCGTCGGCGAGCCGTTCTGCACATACGTTCCGCCGTGTACGGCGGTCTGCGTGAGCACGTCACCGTCCGCATCATACGTGAAGGCGCTTGCGTAGATGCCGGGTGGTGATGCCGCGCAACCCGATGCGTTGCCGTCGAGCGCGTGCTGGTAGGAGGACTCACTGTAGTGCGTGCTGCCGTCGGCGTAGTAGCAGACGTAGGAGTACACGCCGTCGGGGTCTTCGCGCGTAAGCACGCGGTTCAGGCTGTCGTACGCGAGACGCCAGCTGCCGTTGCCGGGATTGTACGTCTGCACGTTGCCGTAGCTGTCGTAGGTGAAACTCTGCGTTGGCGTGCGCTGTGTGCCGTCGGCCTGCGTCATCGTGTCGCCCACGACCGAGAGCGGCATCCCGTTCTGATCGTACGAAAGATGGTGGTGATACCCGAGCGGCATGTACGTGTCGGTGAGCTGTCCGTAGATCTCCGGCGCGGAGCCCGTTGCCCACACGTAGTGCACAACGCCGCTAGGACTGCCCGTGCAGGGATTGCTTCCGTTTGGATAGTCGCCGTTGTGCTGGTGCGCCCAGTTCGGATCGCAGTAGTAGAGCAGATTATTGTACTGGTCGTACTGATACCACGCCGTCGGCTGGAACGTCCCCATCGAGGTCGTCACCTGCGGCTGCGCCTCCATGACCGCGTTCCCGCTACCGTCATAGGCAAAGGTCGATTCGTAATCGCGCTCGTCGGTGAAGGCGATCAGGTTATCGTTACTATCCCACTGCTCGTAGGAGACCAGCCACTGGCTGCCGGTCCACTCCTGCGTCATCGTCACGCGCCACAGGCCGTCGAAGGTCCACATCCGCGAATGCCCGTCGGAATCGCTCACGGTGGTGACGCCGGAGCCGTAGCCGGAGAAGCTCTCCGTGTACCAGCTCTGCAACCCGGTCGGATAGCCGCTCTGCAACACCCCTTGACTCCCCAGTCCGGGGCTCACGCCGTCTTGCGGCGTGAAGTTCACCACGCCGTCGTCGGTCATCGACGTTGCACGGCGGCTGCCATCGAAGGCGAAGTTCACGGTGTCGCCCTCTTGCGCCGTGCCGTGCGCGCGTTGGCTCACGGTATAGCGCGGTGAGTTCGCGCTTGCGATCAGGTAGCCGGCGTTATACGTGTACGTCTCCGGAATGCAGGCCGTGTTGGTGCTGCTGCACGTCTGCGCCGAGGTCGTCGCGTTGCCCGGACGGTCGACTTCGGTCAGATCGCCCGTGCTGTCGTACTCGTAGGAGATCGTCGAGCCGTCCGGACGCGCGATCGACTGGAGTTCATCGGGGCCCGTACCGTTGAGCAGGCCGAAGGTCAAGGTAACTGACTGCCCGTCGCTATGCGCCACGACAATTTGCGTGAGGTTCTCGGGATTGCTCGCATCGCCGTTCGCCCACGAGTAGGTGAAGGTCAGGCTGTTGTTGACGTTACGGCCTTGAATGGCGAGAATGCGCCCCGACAACCCTGCCGCGATCTGTGTCCCGCAGCTTGAGGGCTGATTCGGCGCCTCGAAGTAGTAGGCGGTGCCCGTTTTCTTCGTCCAGTAGTAGCCGCAGGCTCCGTCACTCGTGAGCGTGGTGTAGTCGTTCTCGCCTGCGTTGCCGCAGGCGTTCCATTGCCCTTGGCCGTTTGCGCAGAAATCGTAACGCGCACCATCGATGTCGTAGACGGAGATGATGTTGTACGTCGCGTTATAGGCGAGGTGCGCATCGAACGTGTTCGTCCAGCCGTTGCCGAAGACCGACGGCGTCGACCCGTCGGTATTGCTCGCATCATGCTGGCTTTGCGAGTTGTAGGTGCGCCGGAACGCGAGATCGATGCCCCGCTCCGGAATATCCAGGTCATCAACTTGGACCAGCAGGTTGCCGTTGCCGACGTTGACCATCGCCTTGCCGATGCCGGGTAATGGCTCTTGCTCGTAGGTCCAATAATGGTTGATGCCGGTGGTCGAGGGAGAAAGTCCCGGTGTCGGCTGGGGCGTTGGGGTGGCGGTGACGCAGTTGGGCGGAATGCCGCTGTCGCCCGGCGGACATGGCGTCGGCACGGGCGTCGGCGTTGGGATCGGGGTAGGCGTCGGTGTGGGTGTCGGGCTGGGAGTTGGACTCGGCGTTGCCGTAGGCGGCGGCGTGATGCAGCCATTCAGGCCACAGTACATCGGCGAAACGTGTGAGCCCGGCGCAGGGCTTGCGGTGTTCTCGATCATCGGATGTACGCCTGTGAGCGCGAACCGGCCGCGCGCGTTCCAGCGCGGAGCAACAACAAAACCCTGCGACCGCGGCTGCGTTGCTGTTCCGGGAGCCGAGCTGCGGCGCAGCGCAAGCGGATCGCGCGGCGCCTTGCGCGGATCGATCGCCTCGGGTCGATGCAATCCGGGAACCCGAGCGACACTACCGTAGCGCCGTACGAGGCGCGCGTTGCGCCAGCGACTGGCACTCGGCGGCCGCGCGATGCGAATCACGCGCGGAAAGGAGGGGGCCGGCGCGTGCATCGCCTCGTAGCGACCCATCTGCCCCGTGAGCATCGCATGCGTTGCCGAGTTCAACCAGGCGTTACGCAGCGGCGTCATGACCGCAGCGGCAAAGATGCCGCCAACGGTAGCAACGACGTTAGCGGGCGAACCGCTTGCTGCAAGCGCACTCGCTCCCGAACTTTGCGCGAGCAGAACGATGAACAACACGCCGGCGATGATGCGTCGCATACGCCCCTCTCCTGAGATACAGAAGCAGCTTTGTGCAGCCAACTATACGGCGCTCGGCCGCCATCGCGCAAATCAAGAAAGGTGGTCCAGATACCACCCGATACCATGAGAGCGCCATGAGATACCATGACGTACTACCGGATGCGTTCAGATTCTACGAAACGAGATCTCTTGCGGACTCGATCAGCTCGTCCAAGGCTGCCTTCGGGATGAGGATGCAGCGGCCGAACCGCGTGTGTGGGATTCTCCCCTGATGGAGCGCCTTATCAAACGTCTTGCGTGACATGCGCAGGTAGCGCGCTGCTTCGTCGGGTTTCATGATCTCGGGCCACTCGCCATTCGACGGTATGATCTTGCCGTTTCTCATGGCTGCACGACCAGCACGTCGCGGTAGCTCGTGATCGTGTTGTAGTAGTCCAGATCGCCGAAGTAGTAGGTGCCTGCGTGTAATGTGAAGGCTTGCGAGAAGCAGAGTTGCCCGTTCTGCGCCGGCGGGATGCGCCCGGTGGACCAAAACGGCTGCGCGCTGCTGCCGATAACCGTGTTCGTCGCGGTTGCAGCGTTCGCGGGAAAAGTGTAGGGCTCACTCGGAAATGCGTGGCCCGAGAACGCGACTGCGGAGTGGTAGATCGTATCGGTCCCTAGCTCGATGTTGGTGAACTGCACGGTATCGCTCGCGGTAATGGCTGCGCCTGAGGAAGTCTTGCTAATAACCTGTGCCAGATCGGGAAGATCGGTACCATTGAAGACCGCATACCCCGCTATCGCGCCGTAGGTCGGATCGGTGACCGTGGTGACCTCGCTGCCGATGCCGATCAGTACGACATTCGGATTGATACTCGGCACGGTGTTGCACGCTCCGGGTGCAATCGTTGGGGTTGCGCTCGGCGACGGCGAGGGTACGACTCCGCCACCGGAGAGGTTCGCGCAACCTGCGAGGAGCGCCGCGATGGCGAGCGTGGCAATGCAAAGGAGTTGCCCTTCGACTTCGCGCTCTGCGCTACGCCCAGGGTGACAACGTCGGTTCATTGCCGCACCACCGAGAGCGGAATCGGCACGGAGACGGTCGCGCCCATCGCGTTGGACGCGGTCAAGCTCATCTGCACGTTGCCTTGCGCGGTCGGGCCGGCATCGAACGCGAAGGTCGCCTGCCACTTACCCGGGGCGATCGAGGTAAGCTCCGCCTCCGGCGTAACCGCATTCGGGCCGAAGACGAGTTTCGCCACGTTGGTCGTCGTGATCGCGGAGATCGTGATCTGCCCTCCGGGCGCGACCACCGTCGGCGATACTTGCACGTAGAAGCAGTGAAGGCGTTCGTCCGCGAGGAGCTGCGCGCGTTGACTCCGCTGGAGCGCCTGACTGCATTACTCGACCGAACCTCACTGGCGCTTATCGCCGGCCCGCATGAGGACGCCGATGACGCGAGCGCCTCTTGTCGAAAACGCGGCCGAAGACCCGGCTTGACGTTCCACCGCCGCCGGTCCGACAGTGGCACCGCACGCTGGGTTTTGCTCGGCTCCGACGAACTTCGGCCCTCGTGGCTGCTCCGCGCACGCCCTTCGAACCACCCTCCGCCGGGCAGCGAGCCTTCTTGGAACGCGCCATGGAGCAATACGGCAAGGCGACCTACAACTTCGCCTACCGCCTGACGCGCAACGGCGCCGATGCCGCCGACCTGACCCAGGAGGCCTTCATTCGGGTCTATCGGGCCTGGCGCAGCTTCGTCCCGGGGACCTCCTTCCTCTCGTGGATCTACCGAATTGTCACGAATCTCTATCGGGACGAACTTCGGCGCCAGAAGGGACGTTATCAGGAGGAGATCCCCGAGGACAACGCACCACAGGCTTTCGGGGGAAGCCGGCCATTGGCGGTCGAGCCGATCGACGAGTATGTCGAAGGGCAGATGAGCGAACCGGTGGCCAAGGCGCTCGATGCCCTCACACCCGACCAGCGAGCCGTGCTGGTACTTGCAGACATAGAGGAGTATAGCTACCAGGAGATCGCGGAGATTGTCGGCTGCTCGATCGGCACGGTGCGCTCGCGCCTCCACCGAGCCCGCCACCAGCTCCGCAGACTCATAACCGAGCACTCAACAGCATCATGACAAACGAACACATCGACAGCAGCATCCTCACCGACTACCTCCATCACGAGCTCGCGCCGGGAGAAGACGCGCGGGTACTCGCCCATTTGACCGCCTGCACGGAGTGTGCCGGTGCGTACGAGGCGGAGGCTCGTCTAACGGAAGCACTGCGCGCCGAGGCGCGTGCGGCCGAGCGAGAACTTCCCTTACGCGTAGAGAACCGCGTCTTGGCCGGCATTGAGGCTTCGCGCATGCCGGCGTGGCTACGGCAGCTACGGCTCGTGGCACGCCCTGCGATAGGGTTGCCGGTCGCTGCAGCAATCGTGCTGGCGGCCGCGCTCGGTTTCGTATCGCTCGGCTCGCATACGGCGCACGCACCCACGATCGCGGCGGCGTACTATCTCGACGATCACGCAGCGCTGTCGAACAGCTCGCTGCCCTTCGCGCAGACCGCCGTCGTGCCGGGCTCGCTTGAAAACGGCACTGCCAACGGTGGCGCAACGAGCGCTGCCGTCGGCGCGAACACGATCGCAAGCGAATGACGCTGCGCCGAACGCTGACGCTTCTGCTCGTCCTCGCCGCAGGAGCGCAAGCGCAGGCAGCAACGGCGCAGACAGACGCCAAGGCGATTGCGCTGCTCCACGCCGCCGCCGAGGCACCGCTCCACGTGTCGTTCGTAGCGCAGGTCGAGCTCTTGACGATCGGTTCCCACGGATCCGACGCCTCGGTTTTTCGCGTCGATCACCGCGCTCCGAACCTGACGCGTCGCTGGTATCTCGCGCCCTCGAACCTCTACGGCGACTGGGTGCTCTCGCGCGGCGGATCGACGTACGCCGTGGACGTCAAGCGCCGTCGCATCGTCGTGACGCGTAACGACGCCTTCGGCGTGCACGTCGGCTGGAGACACAACCTCGCGCTCCTGACGAGGAACTATGCGCCCGTGATGGGGCGCGACGCGCAGGTTGCGGGACGCCCGGTACATACGATCTCGCTCGTCAATCGCTACACCGGCCTCACGACGATGCGGCTCTGGATCGATGCCGCAACTGGCCTCATGCTTCAGCGGCAAGTCTACGCGACGAACGGATCGCTCGTCGTGCAGATGCACTTCGACGACGTGCGGCCAACGAACGGCATTCCGCCTTCGACCTTCGACCTTCCGAGCAACTACGCGCAGATCGCCGGACCGAGCCACGGCATTCCCGACGACGATCCCAACCGGGTCATCGCACGCTGCGGTTTCCAATCCCGCGTTCCGCACTACCTGCCGGAAGGCTTTACGCCCGTCGCAGCCGATCTCGGTAACGAAAGCGGCGTGCGAACCCTGCACATTCTCTACTCCGACGGTCTGCGCACGGTCTCGCTCTTCGAGAATGCCCGTGGCGCGGCCGTCGATATGTCCGGGTATCATCCGGTCGCTCTAACGGTCGGCCCGTTGAACGTGGAGTCCGTGGATCGCGGCCCAACGACGCTCCTCGCGTGGTCGCAAGGGAGCTTACACTACGCTCTCGTCGCCGACTTGACGCGCGAGGACTTGGAGAAGATCGCGCTCTCGCTCGCGCGCTAGGCCTCAGCGCGAGCGGATCCGGCGAAGCGGAACCGCGATCACTCCTTCTTGCGATCCATCGATCAAACTATCGTTGACGATAATGGGCGAGCCGACGTTGAAATGAAACGCCGTAGCCATTTCCCCGATCGTACGGCCCGTTGCCGCATCGACGGCCCAAAGATGGCCGCTAAGATCTCCAAAGTATACGACGCCGTCGCGTGCAACCAGGCCCCCTTTGACCGGCCCTTTCACGCGTAGTTGCCAGAGCACGCGGCCGGTGTGCAGATCGAGCGCGCTCACCATTGGAGCCACGGCGCTTCCGATGAAGATTCGCTCTCGATAGACGAGCGGAATTGCTGCTTCGTTGAATGCCGGTGCCCGGCCCCTGACGCGTGCGAGCGTGCGGTCCCAAAGCACGCGCCCCGTATCCTTTGCCAGAGAGAAGACGTGTTGGCGTGCGAGCGATCCAAACTGCACCGTCCAGCCCGCCGCACCGCGCGCAAGCGGCTCGAGATACATGCCGACGAGCGCGTGCGCCGTAGAGGCAAGCGGCGTCGCGGGAAGGGCGCCGTCAAAGCGTGAGAACGCTCGCCTCCACACGACGGTTCCGGTTTTCGCGTTCAGCGCGTACACCGTGTTGGGAAAACCTCCGGCGACATACGCGTCGCCGTCGCCGCCGTCGGCCATCGCCGTCATCGCGAAGAATGACGGAAGCGTCGTGTGCCAGCGATAGGTGCCGTTGCGCGCATCGAGCGCGACCACGGCGCCGGCGCCGTCTGCGTGCACGATCGCGCCGTCGATCAAGAGCGGCGTCGGCATGCCGGTGCCGGCGATGCCTTGCGACCACGTCTCGCGTCCCGTCGCGGCATCGATCGCCTCGATGCGATTCGTTCCCAGACCCATGACGACGTACGCCGGCGGAAAGTACGCCGAACAATCGGAGTTTCCGGTCGCGACGAAGATCGTGCCGTGCTCGTAGAGCGGTTGCGTCATGAGCTCGTTTTCAGCCTTGTAGATCCGGCGAACCGCGCCGGTAGCCGCGTCGAGCGTATAGAGACGATGGTCGTTCGCCGCAACGACGATCTGATCGCGATAGACGACGGGAGACGACGAAATGCTTCCGGTTCGAACGCTCCAGGAAAGCTCGCGCGGCAGGTTCGGATTCACGACGACGACGTTGAGGCCGCCGCCTAAGCGAAAGCGCGTCCACGAGGTTTGGCGATCGGCACGAAAGACGCTCACGCGCGGGTCCGGCGTACCTGCGACGCCCATAGCGCTCGAGGCGTATTGCCTCGAGCACGCGCTGAGCGACAGCGCAAGCAGCGCGATCCAACGCAAGACTCTCGCGGGCGGCGTCACCTCCGCTTCATTCGCCATCCCGAGGGCGTGGCGCCTGGTCGGGAGAAAGGCGGAGTCGTGGCATCCATGAGGCATACGCGGCTTTGGTACGCCGCGCTCGCACTCGCTGCATGCTCGCAGCATCGCGCAGCCGTTACGATGGGCGTATCGGGACCTCGCG
>DAHXOK010000090.1:0-5985 GCA_027364935.1 Vulcanimicrobiota bacterium
GTAACGGACGACCACGATGTGGCGGTCCGGAACCCACTGTACGTACGCTCCCATGCCTTCCGAAATCACGCGCACGGGAACGAGAACGATCCAGTGGTACATGATCGGCGGAACGTCCAGCGGACGTGTCTCGCCGTTGATCACGACCTCAGGCTTACCGACCGTCACCTTGACGTCGGCGCCAGCTTTGCTGACGTCGACGGTTCTGGTGGCAGCGTCGTAGCTCACGGTCGCGCCCATCTGCTCGAACATCGAACGCAATGGAATCAGGATCGTGTTGCCGCGAACGAGCGCGGAGAGCACGCGATCCTGCTTCAGAACGTCGGGCTTCGAGTAGACGTGATGGTCGTTATAGAGTATGGGTATTTGCCCCGACGGCGGAGAGCCGAAGTTGGGCGGCGGTGCCTGATCCGAGGCCTGCGCGAGCGCATTGGGTCCAATGTTGCCATGCGTTGCAGAGGCCGACGGAGCAGCGACCGCGTTGAGTCCGAGACCGGCTGCGAGCAGCGCGGTGAGGACCCCGATGCTTGCTCGCTTCAAAGCTTCCTCTCTAAGGCCACTCGATTCTAAGGCCACTCGATATCATCACCCTCGGAGCGTCCTCGGTCGGATCAAGCCCTCCGCAGACGCTCCCGACGGACATTACCGTCGATCACCTTCGTTACAGATGATAGACCCGTACAGCGTCGATGCCTGTGCGAATTCGCACAAGTACGCTCAAATGTCAACGTTCATGAAGTCGTCGAACGGGGTCACGGAGTTCGGGTGGAAGCCCTTGAGATCGCGATTGTACGCATACACGTCTTCGCGAACCATGGTGACGATCGTCGGTGCGTCCTTTGCCAGCTGCTCAAAGAGAATGGCATCGTCGGCATTGCGTTGCGCTTGGTCGTAGTGGGTGAAGAGCGCGTGCATCGCGTCGTCGGCAGGATGGTTGCACCAGTGCAGATCGTTCTGCCCGTTCGGTGGAATCTGGTCGCACCCGTAGACGAACGAATAGTCGCCGATCGGATCGTTCCCCCAAGCAAAGAATACGACGTCCCACTTGCCGTTATACACGATGCCGCCGGCCTGATACGTGTTGAAGAGCTGTGACGATTCGTAGCGGCGCACCGTCATCGCGACGCCGATCTGCTTCCACCATTGCTGGATGAGCGCGAGCATGCTATCGGTATCGGGCGAGCCCGCCGAGCTCGCGACCTCGAGGGCGAGACGCACGCCGTTCTTCTGACGTATGCCGTCGGACCCGCGCTTCCACCCGTCGGCGTCGAGCATTGCGTTTGCCTTCGCAATGTCGAAGTTCACGAAGGGTATGTTCGAATCGAAGTAGGGCGCGGACGGGGGCGCCGGTTCCTCTTCCAGGATGCCGACGCCGTGCCCGATCTTCTCGAGCAGCGTCTTACGATCGATCGCGAGCTCGAGCGCGTGTCGGACGACCGGATCGCTCACGGCAGGCCGGCTCACGTTGAAGTCGATGTGGTTGTAGTAATATGCCGGTCGCCGCAAGTAGGTGAAGGCGCTGCCGAGCTCGCCGATGCGAGCGAAGTAGTTACCGGGCATGGGATACCACAGGTCTAAAGCGTGGGCTTGCAGCTCGGTGAAGACGGTGTTGCGGTCGGGAATGATCTCGAAGTCGATCTCTTTGAGCTTCGGCTGTCCGCGCCAGTAATACGGGTTGGGGACCATGACGACGTCCTGGTTGCGATTCCATGCCTTGTACATGAACGGTCCCGCGCCGACCGGCAGCGAGTTAAACGGAACGTTGTTGAAGTTGGGATACTTGGCGAGGATGTGTTTGGGGAGAATCGACGGGTTTGCGTCGGCACTCGAAAAGAAGACGACGACGAACGGCGAGTACGGTTTGGAAAGATGGAGGATCACCGTATACTTATTCGGCTCGTCGATGCGCTTGATGCGATCCCATCCGGTGCGGCTGACGACGTTGTTGGCGGGATTGAGGATCGCGTGGATCGACCAGACGACGTCGTCGGCGTTGAGCGGCACGCCGTCCGACCAGCGAACGCCTCTGCGAATGTGATAGGTAATCGTCAAACCATCTGGGCTGACGCCGCCGTTGGCCTTCGTCGGAACCTCGGTTGCGATCTCGGGAATCGGGCGATTGTTGCGATCCCACTTGACGAGCCACGCGGCGGTAAGCGACGACATCAGGCTGAGCGTAGTTTGCTGGCTCAACGCCGGATTGAGCGAGCTGATATCCTCAGCCGTGGCGTAGCGTAGCACGTGAGGAATCGTCCAGCTATTGGCGCGGCCCGAGGTCGCGCTCGTTGTCGTCGTCGTTGTCCGAGTGCACCCGCCTGCGGCTATCAGGGCGAGTACGCAGGCACCGATCGCAAGTGGCTTCATAGCGCGGACTTCGCCGTTCCGGCCTGCTTACTCCCGCATCGCCTGCGGATCGAGCCCGTTACGCTCGCAGAAGGCGGAGTAGGCTGCCGGGACGATCTCCGACGGCTTGATCTCGCTGCGACCTCCCCAAAAGACGTTCGTGTACGCGAAGTCGATGCCGGCCTCGCGCAGATGCGCGTCGATCGCAGCCTTGTGCGCCAGGACCGTATCCTTCTCTATGCCGTGGGCAACGGCCATGATATTGACGTCGTGGAACTCCCGTCCCCCTTCGCGCCAATAGGCGTGGGTGATGACGTGATGTCGTCCAACCTCGCGCCCCGCGTCGATTTCGCGTCCCCCCGGCACCGCCCAGTGAAAGAGCGCGTTGTAGCGGGTCACCCGCTCGCCTTGCGCCGTTGCCTTCACGTGCTCGAGAAACGTGGAGAAGCGTCCGACAACGCCCTTTGCGTTGAGCTCCCGCGCCGTTTGCGCGAACGTCTGCGCGTCGACGCCGGCTTCCGCTGCACGCGCCCTCCACAGGTCGCGCATGATCTCCTCCGGAGCGAACTCACGCTTCAACGCCGTCAGCACGCGCCACTCGAGTTCGCTCAACGATACGACGGCGGTGTCGAGCGGATCGGCAAGCACCTCGGCCCGCGATCCCAGCTCAATGCCGCGTCTGCGCACGTGGCCGACGCCCAGAGTAAAGAGCATGCGAGCGGGCATGGTACGAAAACGCGTAGCACCGATGCGCTCGCGGAGAAACTCGGCGTGCTTCTCGAGCGAAAATCCCTGCGGCACCTTCAACGTCGTCCAGAGGCGATACGTGCTTCCTGCGGAGACCGCATCGGTCGTTCGAATGACGACGTGACCAGAAAACGGATCGTCGCGCACCATGTAGGCGAACGCGGCGTCGAGCCGATCGTTTGAAACTTCCCAGGCGCAGAGTGCGCCCTGCGCCAGATTCGTCGCCATCAACGTCTGACGAACGCGGCGAATCGTTCCGGCTCGCAGCATGGCGATAATGCGGGCGATGACGGTTTCGACGTCGATGCCGCTGCGCGCGGCAATCTCCCCGAACGGATCTTCTTGAAATCCCGCGAGCCGATCCTCGGAGACGGCGAGAATCGCTGCATTGACGGGGTCGGAGACGTTCGCCGGAACGCTCGCGTTCACCGCACGCTCAGAGCCGCAGATCGCTCAAGCCCGTCGCGTAGAGGTAGTTTTGCTCGGCCGTGCGCACGCCGTAGAGCGCGTTGATGTAGTCGCTCTGCGCCGTCGCGAGGTTTGCCTCGGCGGTGACGAGATCGAGAATCGTCCCGACACCGACGCGGTAGCTCGCCTGCGCCGCCTGTATGCTGACTTGCGCGCTCGAAAGCTCGGAGTGCGCTTGAACGAAGTTGGCGCGCGCGGAAAAGAGCTGCGCGAGCGCCGAGCGCACGTCCGACTCGACGGTCAGCTTCGTCTGCGCGAGCGTCGCGTTCGCTTCGTCGAGCGTGTACTTCGCGATCTCGGTATTGTACCAGGTCAAGCCCTGATCGTAGATCGGAATCGAGATCGTCGCGCCCAACGCTCGCGACGGCTGCCATCGCCCGTTGTTGCCGTACGGCGAGGGAAGCGCCGGGAACTGGCGCGCCGTCGAGTCGTTCCACGTGCCGGTGATCGTCGGAACGCGCGCGAGCTCGGCATAACGCAGGTTGTCGCGATCCGCCGTCACGGTATGCTGGGCGGACTGATAGTCCGGCCGCAGGAGCAACGCTTGCTGCAGCGACTTCGCGTACGTGGGCGTCGCCGTGTAGGTGTCCGCTCCGAGCGTTTCCGGCACGATCTCCGTGTTGGCATCGAGCCCGAGCAGGGTCGCAAACTGACCCTGCGCCGTAATCTCGGCGCCCTGAGCCTGCACGAGCGCGCCTCGGGCCTTTGCGGTTTGATATTCGGCTAGCGCCAGTGCGGAGAGCGCCGAGACGCCGTTGCGAATCTGCGCCCGCACCGCGTTCTCAGAGGTTTCGAATTCACGCACGAGCTGCTGATCGGCGCCGATCAGCGCTTTGTCTTCCAAAACCGTGTAGTAGGACTGCGCCACGTCGTACCCCAGGGTGTCGAGCTCCCGCAGAAGCGTACCGCGTCCCGCGATGTCGGATTCTTTCGCCGCTCTGATCGCCGCGATGACGCGCCCGCCGTCGAAGATCAGCTGCGAGACTGTGTAGCCCGCGCTTTCGGAGGTCGTGATCTGCGTTCCGATCGTACAGGTTGCCGGAATCGACGGATTGCAACGCGACGAGCCGACGGTAAAGCTCTTCTCCCACGTGCCGTCCGCGCTGATGGCGGGAAAGAGCGCCTGTCGCTCGGCGCCGTAGCGCGCGCGAAGCTCGCTGTAGACCGCGCGCTGCGAGGCAAACGTCGGCGAGATCGCGACGGCGATATCGATCGCTTGCGCGAGCGAGACGTGCGGCGGCACTCCGGCGTGCGGTACGAGGAGCTGCACGTCAGGTGCCGGCGTGCCGTATGCCGGATATGGCAGCGGCGACAGAGTCGCCGAGGGCGTGGGGACCGGCGTGGGAATTGGTATCGGACTCTGCGCGCGCACGAGCGGCGGCGCGAGAAGCGCGATGAGTGCCGCTAAGGCTGCAAGACGAGCGCTCACGGACCGGGCGTTCCCGCCACGGCAACCACGCTCCCGTCGCGCAACGCGTCGGGGCGAGTGGTGATGACGAGGGTGCCGGGTACGATTCTCGGACTGATCACCTGCGCGAGCGTATCGGTCTGCAGGCCGAGCCGCACCGGAACCTGCGAAGCGACATCGCCGCGAACCGCGTACACGAAAGTTGCCCCGCCGGTCTGTGCGACGGCGGATCGCGGAACGACGATCGCGCCTCGACGCCGCGCCTGTACGATGACGACGTTGACGAGCATGCCTCCGCGCAGCAGACCGTCGGGATTCGGGAGATCCATCCGCGCAAGGTAGGAGAGCGTACCCGCCGTCGGAACCGCATTGACCGTCGCGATGCGTCCCTGGAACGAACGCCCCGGCAACGAGTCCGTCCGGAAGACGAGCAGCTTGCCGGGCGTTGCGTACGCCAAGTCCGAGTCGGGCACGTTGACGTTAATCCAGACGGTATTGACGCGAGAGATGTCGAGCACGGGCGCTTGCGGACCGGCTTGCGAGCCCGGATCCATCAACCGCGCGGTGATGACGCCGTCGTACGGAGCGTACAGGTACGTCTGACCGATCTCGGTCGCGAGCAGGCTCGCCTGGGCCTGCGCGCTCTCTGCGCTCGCGAGGGACGCCTTCACATTTTCACCGGCAACGACGTTGTTGCGGACGCCCACCGTTGCACTCTGATATGCGCTCTGTGCCTGAACGTACGCGGAGCGTGCCGCCTCCAGCGCTTGCCGCGAGACGTAGCCTTGGGCAAAGAGCGCGTTATCTTGGTCGAAGACCATGCGCGCGTTCTGGTAGGCGGCTCTCGCGGTCGAGAGTGCGGTCGTGTTCTGGATCTGCGCCACGGGCAGACCGATCACGGCGCCGCGTGCCGTCGCTGAGGCTTGGCGATACATGGCCAGCGCTTGAGCGTACTGCGCGCGCAACAGCGAGTCGTCGATTCTCGCCAGGAGCTCGCCGCGGCGAACGCGGTCTCCGAC
>DAHXOK010000090.1:5995-6231 GCA_027364935.1 Vulcanimicrobiota bacterium
ATCGCACCACTCTGCTGAACGGCGAGCGACGACTGCTCGAGCGGCGCGATCTGGCCGTCGAGCGTGATGTACGTCGCGATGTCTTGGCGTTTTGCCGCAGCGACGTCAACGCTGAGCGGCGGCGGAGCCTGCGGCTTCCCGCCTTGGCCGCATGCTGCTAAGACGAGCGCCGCAAGCGTCGCCGCGATCAAGCGGTGATGGTGCATATCTACCTTGCTCTCATATGTCGGCTGGGG
>DAHXOK010000091.1 GCA_027364935.1 Vulcanimicrobiota bacterium
CAGATGAACAGCACGTTGGTCGTGTCGATTTGAATGAACTCTTGATGCGGGTGCTTGCGTCCGCCTTGCGGCGGCACGTTTGCCGTCGTGCCCTCCAATATCTTGAGGAGCGCCTGCTGCACCCCTTCACCCGACACGTCCCGCGTGATCGACGGATTCTCACTCTTGCGAGCGATTTTGTCGATCTCGTCGATGTAGACGATGCCCTTCTCGGCACGCTTGACGTCGTAATCCGCGGCTTGAATCAGCTTCAGGAGAATGTTCTCGACGTCTTCGCCGACGTACCCGGCTTCCGTAAGCGACGTCGCGTCAGCCATCGCGAGGGGCACGTCGAGAATCTTCGCGAGCGTCTGCGCCAGATACGTCTTGCCCGAGCCGGTCGGCCCGACGAGCAGGATGTTCGACTTCTGTAGCTCGACGTCGTCCGCGGCCGAGCCCGCGTTGATCCGCTTGTAGTGGTTGTACACGGCGACCGCCAGCGATTTCTTCGCGCGATCCTGCCCGATCACGTACTGGTTGAGAATGTGATTGATCTCTTTTGGCTTCGGAATGTTCCGAAGGCGCAGATTCTCGTCGGCGTTCTTGTAGAGCTCTTCCTCGATGATCTCGTTGCAGAGCTCGATGCACTCGTCGCAGATGTACACGCCCGGTCCAGCAATCAACTTGCGCACTTGCTCCTGCGACTTGCCGCAGAAGCTGCACTTCAGCTGACCCTTGTCCTCTCCGAATCGAAACATCTACTCTCCCGCGCCCTCCCGGTCTACGCCGGCGTGGGCATCGCTCCACGATCTTCGATGATGGTATCGATTATCCCGTAGGTCTTCGCCTCGTCCGCGGCCATGTAGTAGTCGCGATCGATATCCCGTAGGATCTGCTCCAGAGACTTACCCGTGGTCGACTCGTAGATTTTGGCGATCGTCTGTCGCGTTGCGACGAGGTCGCGCGCGGCGATCTCCACGTCGGTTGCTTGTCCCCCGATCTGCGAGACCCAGGGCTGATGGATGAGGATCTTTGCATGGGGGAGCGCATAGCGCTTTCCGTGCTGGCCGCCGGTAAGGAGCACCGATCCCATCGACGCCGCCATGCCCATGCAGATGGTCGCAACGTCGGGTTTGATGAAATGCATCGCATCGAAGATCGCTAAGCCCGCTGTGACGCTGCCGCCCGGCTAGTTGATGTACATGTCGATATCTTTTTCAGGGTCTTCCTTTTCGAGAAAGAGCATCTGCGCGATAACCAGGCTCGACAGATGGTCGTCGAGCGGTCCGCCCACGAAGATGATGCGGTCCTTGAGCAGCCGCGAATAGATATCGTACGCGCGTTCGCCGCGAGCGGTTTGCTCCACGACCATCGGTACCAGGTGACCCATGCGATTCTATACTCCCCAAAAGCTCTATCGGTCGATACGCCCGCGTGGCCTCGACGGGTCGGGCGACATCTTTAACCTATCTTGACGTTCGGTGGCTGCTCTTCCCCGGCCGCCGTCCCCACTTTCGCATGATCGACGAGCAAGTCAAGCGTCTTACTCCTTACGATCCCTTCTTTTAGGGAGTCCATGCTCGAGGCGAGCGCCTCGCGCATCCGCTGCGGGGACTGCCCGTACCGCTGCGCGAGCATTTCGATCTCTTGGCGAATCTCTGCCGGCGCGGCCTCGATACCCTCGACCTTCGCCACCGCCTCAAGCACCAAGGTGCCCTTGACCTGCATCACGGCATCCTCGCGGTACTTCGCGCGCAAGGTCTCTTCGGTAGCCCCGAGCTGCACGAGGTACTCATCGAACGCCATTCCGGAGCGGCGCGCGCGCGAAGCCGTCTCGGCAACCATCGACTCGACTTCTCGCCCGACGAGGCCTTGCGGAACCGGAATCTCCAGCTGCCCGAGGAGCCGATCCATCACGGCGTTGCCGATCGCGCGGCGCCTGCGCCCCTCTGCGATCGCCTCTAGGCGTTTTCGGATCTCTACGCGCAGCGCATCGAGGCTCTGCGATTCCGAAACGCTGCTAGCGAATGCGTCGTCGAGCGCGGGGACGGCGATCTCCTTGACCTCGTGCAGCGTCACGGTGAAGCTCGCCGTCTTGCCGGCATACTCCGCCTTGGCGTACCCGTCGGGAAAGCTCACGTCGAACGTCTTCGTCTCGCCGCTGCTCATACCGGCGATTCCGGCGGCGAATCCGGGTATGAAGCGATCCTCGACCAGCTCGGTCTCTTGGCGCTGCGCGGCGCCGCCCTCGAAGACATCGCCGTCGATGCGGCCTTCGTAGTCGATCGTAACGGCGTCTCCGAGTCGCGCGGGACGTTCGACCGGCACCAGCGTCGCCCGCTCCCGAGCAAACATGTGGAGCGCGTCTTCGACGTCCCCCTCCGTCACCGCGACCGGCGGAACTTCGACCGCGACGCCCTTGTACTCGCCGAGCTCGATGCGCGGCCGCACTTCAACCGTCGCTTTGAGACGCGTCGGCTTTCCTTCTTCCTGCGGCAGCACTTCGATCGTCGGCCGGTCGACCGGGTCGAGCTCGTGTTCGCGCACTGCCCGCGCGTACGCGACGGGCGCCACATCGTCGAGCGCTTCGCTCTCGATTGTCTGCGTACCATACGTCTGCTCGAAGAGCCGCCGCGGGATCTTACCGGGACGAAAGCCCGGAAGCTTCACGGTACGCGAAAGCCTTGAGAAGGCTCGCCGCTGGGCGGCGTCGACCTCGTCGGCGGTAAGCGCAATCTCGAGCTCGACGCGGGTGGGCTCGAGTTGTGTCAGCGTCGATGTGCTCATTCTTAGCGGAAGACGAGATTCGAACTCGCGACCCTCGCCTTGGCAAGGCGATGCTCTACCACTGAGCTACTTCCGCGGATGCATTCATTCGCAGGGTTCTCACTCGTCAGAAAAACCAAATCCTCCAAACAGTCGTCCATGGGCAAGCAGAGATTTGAACTCTGACGGGTGTTGCCCCACTGGATCCTAAATCCAGCGCGTCTGCCGGTTCCGCCACTTGCCCCGGCGCCGCCTGGCCGGGCGACGCGACTACATAGGGCGCGCGCGCCTCCGGCACCTGCCCGCGCCCGGTCTCATTCGCATACGACGCGCGCTAACAGCAGCCGTGCCAGTCATCCCCGTCTTGCCAGCCCCATCCAGAGCCAAATCCCCACCCGGGGTACGGATAAGCGTTTGGATAGTGCGGCCTGTAGTGGTAGGGCGTGTCGATCTCGTCCGCCACGAAGACCTCGCCTTCCGGATACCCGTAGACCGTAACACGCATTCCGCCTTCGAGGCGAATGCCGGTCGGGTTGATGATCGTTCCTTGGTGGAGCTGCACGCGATCCAGATACCCGCCTTGGTCGCGGACGTACATCGTGTACGCCCCGTCGAAGGAGCGCACGACGCCTCGGATGGACTCCTGATGAACCGCGTAACTCGGCTCTTGCGCTCGCGCAGCCGAACTCATGATCGCCAATGCCACGGCGGCGGTCAACGCCGCGGTGACGGGACGCAGTATAGTATAGCTCACCTTAGGTAAACGACCTTAGGGGTGCGCCGGGTTCCAAGACGGCGCGGATCCGGAGAACGGTCGAGCCGCGCTGGGAGGAGAATCTCGTGCACCGCGAGGGACTTGAACCCCCAACCAAGTGATTAAGAGTCGCCCCCGCGCTCAAGGCACGAAGCGGCGTTCCGCGCCGCGACGCTCTCTATTGTCTCGCCCTTCTCTTATTTCTTTTCCAATGGCGGTACAAATGGCGGTACAAGAGAGAGCCAGTGCGGCGCCGAGGTCTAGTCACTTGGAAAGGCTGATTTCCCGTGACCTCTACCACCCTACCACGCCCGCTGCCCGGCGCTCCAAGCGCCGGTAACAGCCTCGCAGTCGTCGTCGAGCGAGCTCGAGACTACGCGGAGGCATCCCACGCCGCTAGCACTCGCAGAGGCTACGCCACGGGCTGGCGGCTGTTCTCGGACTTCTGCGCCGCCCATGGCTTCCAGCCGCTGCCGGCGAGCCCGCAAAGCGTCGTTCTGTTCGCCACCGAGCTCGCGTCAAGATCGAAGCTCGGCACCATCAGGGTACGCCTAGCGGCCATCGCACACAAGCACCGCGAGTACGGGCTTGAGCCGCCCACGGCCCACGAAATGGTGCGCCGCGTGATTCGCGGTGTTGCCCGCACGATCGGCTCGGCACAGGTGAAGAAAAGCGCGGCAACCGTCGAGCACGTCCGAGCGATGTTGCTCGAAATCCGAGGCGACGGCCTCAAGGCAAAGCGGGACCGCGCCATTCTTCTTCTCGGATTTGCAGCGGCATTGCGCCGCTCCGAGATAGCGGAGATCCAAGTCGGCGACCTCGGTTTCGAGAAGCGCGGGCTTCGCATCACGATCCGTCGCTCAAAGACGGACCAAGAGGCGGAAGGCGCCGAGATAGCAGTGCCGGCCATAGGAGTGCCGTCGCTATGCGCCGTCCGCGCCGTTCGCGACTGGCTCGATTCCGCCGGCATTACGGACGGCCGCGTCTTCAGGTCATTCTCGATCCGAGGCAAGATTCAGGAGCACCCCATCGACGGCCGAGACGTAGCCAACCTCGTCAAACGTCTAGCGCGAAAAGCAAAACTCGAAGGAGACTTCTCGGGCCATTCTCTGCGCGCTGGCTTTGTGACAAGTGCGGCACAGGCGAAGGTCTCGCTCGATGCGATCGCCCGGACGACTCGCCACAAGAGCCTTAGCGTACTCATGGGCTACGTTCGGCCAGCGCAAGTATTTGACGACGCTGCCCTGCCGTCGATCCTTGCCTTCTAGCACACCGTCGGACAGGCGGCGGCATGCCATCCGGCGGTGCGATGCATACTTACTGTTCGGCATCAGTATAGTTCGCCGTCCAGCCCACGCCGCCCTTATCTGGACCACTTGTTATCTGCACCTTATTTGCATCAACGGCACTACCATCGCTGCATGTCAGTCCGACAGCGGACTGAAGAAGCCGAGCATGTAGCTCCGGGGAGCCATCAGAGTGAGCGATGGTATATCCGGAAGGCGGAGTGGCGGACTGCATTTGCTGGTTTTGGCGTACCTCATAGATGCAGACGTCTTGCTTGTTTGGAAACAGATAGAGAATACCGGCGTCCGATACGTCGGGGGCCACTAGTCCGACATTTCGGTAGGCTTGAGGAGTTTGGATTGAGTCGAGTACGGCGCAGTACGTCCAGCCTTCATCTCCCGCGTCGTCTTGCACCTCGCAAGCTACGGTGTTTCCGACATCGCCGAGTTCGTCGCGTTTAATGATCGTTACGCTTCCAGCGGATGCAACATCGAAGCTTCGCTGTCCTTGCGCGAAAGATTGTGCCGCGTCTGCTCCCCTGACCTCCGTTGTCAGCACGTACGTGGAGAATGCCTCTTCGTCGTTGAACGCCAGCAGAGGCGAGTCTTCCTGTGGAACCGTAACGTGGATGCCGACGGGGCCAAGCGATGCGGGCGTATCGGTCGATAGTGAGGCGATAGATTCAGGTGTTGCGGTAGGTTGCGCCGCCACCGACGCGCCCACTCCCGTGTTCGGCGCATTCGACGCGCTTAGATGACGAGCTATCGATCCAACCAAGACGACCAGACATAACAGCGTGGCAATGCTCGCTACGCTTACGGCTCTTGCGTTGCCTCGTCTGTAATAATATGCTGCTACCGCAATGCAAGATAGAATGATTAGCGGAAGAACAATCATCTGGAGCGCCCCCTTGACGTGCGCTGGGAAGTTACGCCGCGAATACCTGTGAGGGTTGGTTAGGTTCGGACTGCTGAGCGAACTCCCTCGGTGTCCGATAGCCGAGAGCTGAGTGCGGTCGGATCTCGTTGTACTCCGTTCTCCACCGCTCCGCAGCCGCGCGGGCGTCGAAGATATTCGCAAAGCCGTGCAGGTTGAGCAACTCGTCGCGGATACGCCCGTTGAGCGATTCAACTTGTGCATTCTGCGTCGGTTTCCCAGGATCGCTGAACTGAAAGGCGACGTGATGCTCCGCGCTCCACTGCAGCATGGCTCGGCTCGTGAACTCGCTGCCCCGATCGAAGCGCATCGTGTCGGCCAACTGCCGCTCCATGCCGATGCCTTCCAGAATCCGGATGACGTCGCGGCTGCCAAAGGAGAAAGCGATTTCTAAGGCGAGGCACTCGCGCGTGAAATCGTCGATGACGACCATTGCGCGAATCGGCCGCCCGAGGTTGAGCCGGTCGTGGATGAAATCGATCGA
>DAHXOK010000092.1 GCA_027364935.1 Vulcanimicrobiota bacterium
GCCCGGCGACGCCGGAAAAATGCGTACTCGCGTAGAGCATCATGACGAAGCTGCCGATGACGGCACCGACAAGCCCGATGATCAACGCGGGGAAGATGCGATTCTTTGACATACTCTCTCTCTCAAGTTAGCGTGGAGCGTCCGCTACAATGTACCCATCCCGAAGCCTGACGATTCGTCGGGCATGGCTCGCTACGCTCTCGTCATGGGTCACCATGACAACTGTCCGCCCTACAGCATTGAGATTCCTGAAAACCTGCAGAAGCTCTTCGCTGGTTGCGGAGTCGAGGTTTCCGGTCGGTTCGTCGGCCAAGAGAAGCGCGGGGTCGTTCACGAGGGCCCGCGCGATCGCCACGCGCTGCTGCTGCCCCCCGGAGAGCTGACTCGGCTTGTGGCCGGCCCGGTCGGCCAGCCCGAGTTCGGCCAGGACCGCCGTCGCGCGCGCTTTGCGCTGGCCCGGTGCCATCCCCGCGTAGAAGAGAGGAAGCGCGACGTTGCTCAGCGCGTCGGCGCGCCCGAGCAGATTGAAGCCTTGAAAGACGAAGCCGAGCTTGTGCAGGCGGATCTCGGCCAGCGCGTTGTCGTCGAGGCCGGAGACGTCGATACCGTCCAGGAGATACTCCCCACGCGTCGGCCGATCGAGGCAGCCGATGAGATTCATCAATGTGGACTTCCCGGAGCCCGACGGTCCCATGATTGCGACGTACTCGCCGCGCTCGATGGTGAGATCTATGCCGTGCAGCACCTCCAGCTCGAGCGGGCCCGTCGAGTACACTTTGACGATCCCCCGCAGCGCGACGACCGGCGCATCACTCATAACGTAGCGCCTCGATCGGATCGAGCCGCGAAGCGCGATACGCTGGATACGTGCCGAACGCCAGCGCCGCGACGATCGCAAAGCCCGTGGCTACCACCACGGCGGAGAGCCACGGGATCGGCGTGATCGAGCCGGTGAGGCGAACGATCGCGAACTGGTTCACCGCCTGGCCGATCGCGAGGCCGACCGCCAGCCCGATGGCGCATCCGCTGCCGCAGAGCAAGAGCGACTCGACGAAGAACTGCGCGAGGATCTGCGATGCCCGCGCTCCGATCGCCTTTCGTACCCCGATCTCGCGCGTGCGCTCGGCCACCGAAACGAGCATGATGTTCATGACGCCGATGCCGGCGACGACGAGAGAGACCGCGCCGATCAAGGCGACGACCATCGTCATCGCGTTGAAGATCCCGTTGATGCCTTGGGTGATTTGCGCCTTGTCGAAAGTTTGATACTGTTGGCCGCGGGCTTGCCCGTGGCGCGCCCGCAGCGCGTTCATCACCGCGAGCTCCAGCGATGGAATCTCAGCGGGGTTGGCGGCGATGAAGCGGCCGGCGAAGACCGTCGATCCGCGCACGTACGTCTGCACGTACGTCGTCCACGGGATCGAAATGTCCGAGCCGAAGGACGCATTGATGAACCCGTGATGCGGCGGCTGCAGCACGCCGCCGATGACGTAGCGTCGCGCTCCGGCGTAGAGGTTCTCTCCGGTCGGGTCTCCGCCGTTTGGAAAGAGACGGAGATAGACCGCATTCGAGATGACGCACACGCGCGCCGCCGTCGCGACGTCGGCGGCGGTGAAGCGGCGACCGTACTCGATCGGCGTCGTGTTGAACGGAATCGGTCCGTCGGGAGAAATGCCGTATCGTGCTTGCTGGTGGCCCGACCGTACGAGATCGCTATGGAATCCCAGAGGCTGCGCGTCGACGATGCCCGGAACGGAGGCCTTGATTGCGGCGAGATCGCTCAATCGAATGCTCGCCATCGTCGTGTTGCGTTGCGTCGTGTTGGGGAAAATGACGAACGAGTTGTCGGCGACGCCGCCCAGGGCCGCATTCACCGCGCCGCCCATGCTCTTGCCGAGAACGAGTATCGCGACGACCGCGCCGACGCCGATGATCAAACCGGTGACCGTCAGGAGCGAGCGCACCTTGTTCGCCAGGAGAACGCGTAAGGCTTCGGACGCGTACATCATGCGCGAAGCGCCGCGATCGGGGCGAGTCGTGCGGCGCGTAATGCCGGATAGGTTCCGAAGAGCACGCCGACGACGATCGAAAAGCCGACGGCGAGGCTCACGATGAACGCGTACGGGATGATCATCTCGCCGAGCTGTTGGGACAGCAGCGACGCGCCCCCGACGGTGACGAGAACGCCGATCGCCATGCCGATGCCGCCGCCGACGAGCGCGAGCACGCCGGACTCCATGAGGAATTGGAGGGCGATGTCGTTACGGCTGGCGCCGCCCGCCTTGCGAATGCCGATCTCGCGCGTGCGCTCGGTGACCGAGACCAGCATGATGTTCATGATGCCGATACCGGCGACAACCAGAGCGACGCCTCCGATCGCCGCCAGGCCCACCCCCACGATGTTCAAAACGTTCTCGAAGGATTTGAGGAGGTCGGCAGTATTTTGCGTCACGTATTTGGCGCCGGGGCCGTGAATGCGTTGCAGCGCCGCGATCGCGAGCTTTCCGGCCGTTTCCTCCGTTCCGCTCGGCGCGTAGATCAAGATGTAATCCGGCGGCGAGGGATCGACGTCGCGGTGAAACGTCGTGTACGGAATCGCAACCGTACTGCTGCCGACCAGCGAGTTGAGGAAAGATCCGCGAATGTTCGAGTACACGCCGACGACGCGGTAGCGGCCGCCGTTGATGCGCAAGTAGTTTCCGAGGGCGTTCCCCGTTCCGAAGTACTCGGCTCCCAAATCCGCGGTGATCACGCAGACGTGCGCGGCGGAGTTGACGTCTTCTTGCGTTAGCTTACGACCTTGCTGCATCGCGATTCCGTCGTCGTGAAAGCCGCTCGACGCGATCACCGATGGATAGTCGTGTTTGTTGCCGAACGTCGTGAGATACGTACGGTTCCATTCCGGAATCACCCACGGCGTGATGCCTTGCAAGGCCCGCGCGACCGTGCGCACGTCGTCGTAGTGTATCTGTGCAATCGAAGGATAGTCTTGCGCGGGATCGGCCTGCACGACGACGGGAAAGGTTCCGAAGGAACCGAACGTGCTCGCGATGCCGCTGGTCGTGGCGCGGCTGATTCCGAAGACGGTGATGATCGACGCGCTCCCGATGATCATCCCGAGCATCGTCAGCAGGGAGCGCACGCGATTGCGCCATAGGGACGTCACGGCTTCGTCGAGATACGCGAGGATGCGATGCACGCTCAGGTCGACAGCGGGAGCGGTGACGGGCTCGTCGTCGGCGCGACGTGCGCGCCGTCGGAGAGCGTCGGATACGTCTGCGTCACGATGGTGTCACCGGGCGAAAGTCCGGAGAGCACGACGGTGCGGGTGTCACCGGCGGCGCCCAGCGTGACGCGCCGCTTATGCGCGACGCCGCGGTCGACCACGAACACGTAGCTCGCACCGTTCTGCGTCGAGATGGCCGCGTTCGGGACGCTGAGCGCGCGGCGAAGGTCGGTCGTGAGGATATCGACGTCGGCGTTCATCCCGTCTTTCAGGAACCCGGGCGACGTGTCGAGCTGAATCGTCGTGAGGACCTGCTTTGCCGTGCTCGTCGTGTCGGTCGACTTCGTCGCGATCGGTGCGATTTGCGCGACGTGTCCCTGAATCGTGTGCCCCGGAAAATCTTCTCCGGTGATGAGCGCGCGTTGCCCGACGCGAACGTTGATGATGTCCTGCTCGTCGACCTCCGCGCGCACGATGTAGCGCTCGTTTGCCGCAATCGTAAAGAGCGATTGACCGGCGATGACCGGCGCCCCTACGCGGATCGGGCGAAGCGGGTCGGCTGCGTCGGCTGCGACGCTTTGGATGATCCCGTCGAATGGCGCCGTGATGCGCGTGAAGCCGAGCTGTTGCTGGTCCTGTGCGTTGAGGATCGCTGCTTTGCGCGCGTTTGCTTGCGCGCTACGGACGCTGGCCACGCCGTACCCGCTGACCGCGCCGAGGCGGAGCTGCTCGACGGCCTGCTGGTAGGCGACGCGCGCTTGATCGAGCTTCGCGCGGTCCGTGTCGAGCTGGTTTCGGGAGATGGCTTGGTTGTTGAAGAGCGTGACGTCTTCGTCGTAGATGCGTTGCGCCAAGTCGAGACTCGATTTCGCCGTATCGACTTGCGCTTGGTATTGGACGCGAGCGTTCTGTTCGTTGACCTGCGCCGTCCCGACGTCGGCGACGGAAGAGCTATAGTCCGCCTGAGATCCCGCCGCCGCGTACGCAAGCGCCGGGTTGTACACGGTTGCGAGCAACTCCCCAGCATAGACCCGGGCGCCCTCGTGAACGTTCAGACTCTCCAAGTTGCCCGCGACGAGCGACGGAATCGTCTCCGAACGCGGGCTCATCACGACGCCGTTTTCGGCGAGCTTCACGACGAAGGGTCCGTACGCTACGGTCGCGGTCGTGACGACCAGTCCCGGCTGGCGGGCGCCGCGAGCGAAGACCGCAATCGCGATCAACGCGGCGAGTGCGGCGAGTACGATCAGGAGGTTACGTTGGCGCATCCGCTTCCTTTCGCTTCGCTAGAGATCGGCGACCGCCGAGCGCGGACCGTACGTGCCAATGGCTACGCGCAGCGCGACGAGCGCGTCCACGTACGAGACGCGTGCATCGATGAGATCCGTTTGCGCCTGTACCGACGTCTGCTGGGCTTGAAACACGTCGGCGAGCGCGATGACGCCGCTGCGATACTGGAGCTGTGCGATGCGTGCCGACTCCGCCCCGAGCTCGGCCTCTTGTTTGGCGTACGCGAGCTGCGCCTGCGCGGTCTGCGCGGCGCGGTACTGCTCGCGCACGTCGACTTCGGCTTGGGAAATGGTCGCGGCGAGCGCCGCTTCTGCGGAAGCGACTTGCGCCTCGTCGTTCACGCGCTCGGTGCGGCGCTGGCCGTAATCGACGATCGGCAGCGTGAACGTGCTCGTTAACCCAATCTGCCAGAACCCCGGGCTACCGTGCGACACGACGGGAAACGGCAGCGGCGGCAAGTGGAGCACCGACCGTAGTTGATTCTGTTGCGCGATTTGCGCGTCGAGCTGTTGCTGTAGTGCGACGGTTTCGGTGGGAGAATACTGATTTCCGAAGCTTGCCGAGATCTGCAGTGACGGAAAGAACTCGCGCAGCCATCCGCGGCGCGTTTCGCGCGCACTCAAGAGCGCTTTGCGAGCCGACACGACGTCGGGGCGCTGCGCCATCGCGATGCTCGCGAGGGTGTCGATCGTGCCGTTGGGCAATGCCGGTTCCGGAATGATCGAAGGAGTCGCAAAGCGCGTACTGAGCGGGACGCCGACGCTGTGGGCGAGAGCTTCCCGCGCGTTGTCGGCATCCGCGCGCGCGCCGACGAGCGGCGAGGCGCTCTTCGCCTGCGCGACGCGCGCGCGAAGCACGTCAACGCCGGCAACGGCTCCGGCTTGCTCCTTGAGTCGCGCGGCGGAGACGAGTGCGTTTTGATACGAGAGATCGGAACGATCGAGCGCCACGAGCGCGTCTTTTTGCGCGACGTTGAAGAACGCATCGGTGACGTTGCTTGCGACGAGATCCTCGCTCCGCGCCAAATCCTCGCGCGTCGATGCCAGCGTCGCGTTCGCGGCGGCGAGCTGGATCAGCCCCAAGCCGGCGGCGTTGAGCATGTAACTCGTTCCGACGGAGGCGGTGTTCTGACTGAAGTTCGACTGCGGCGTGGCGCCGATAAGCTGATAGACGCCGCCGTAGTTCGATTGCTTCTGCAGGATGCTTTGTAGGGTGCCGTTGACGGTGGGAAACGTCTGCCCCTCTTGCACGGCGACGGCGTGCGCTTGCGCCGTAACCGCAGCGTACTTTGCGGCCACGGTGGCGTCGTGCGTGAGGGCGTACGACACGGCTTCCTGCAGCGTTATGGGAGCGCGCGCGTCGGCGACTGCGGGGACGGCCGCCGTGGCGCACGCGAGCGCGAGAAGGATCCCGCGCATTCGTCTAGTGCGCGCCGAAGGATGCAAAAATTCCCGCGCAGACCGGCAGCAGAAGCGCCGTCAATACTGCCGGCACCGCGCCGACGCGCGCGGTTACGCGCATCGCGAGGTAGAGCAGCAC
>DAHXOK010000093.1 GCA_027364935.1 Vulcanimicrobiota bacterium
CACGCAGACCCGCTACGGCGTCGACCAGTACCTCCTCCAGGCGTATTCCGAGACGGGCGACTTGACGGCCGCGCAGCCGCTCGCCGTCGAGATGCACCGCCTCGAGCCGGCGAACACGTCGCCCCAGCAGGAGATTGCCGCGCTCTACGTCACGCAAGGCAACGCTGCAATGACCGCCAAGAACTACGATCAAGCCGTTGCGCTCTACGACCAAGCGGCGGCGGCGGGAACCCCACAGGTTGCCGTCATCGCCTACGACCGCGCGGCCAACGCCCTCGCGAACGAGACGCATCCCGACGCCGCGCGCATTAAGACGTATGCCGACAAAGCCCTGGCGCTCGACCCGAACGACGCCATTGCGAATTTCTTCGAGGGGTTCGCGCTCGCCGAGCAGTACTCGGCGTCGCACACGGCGAGCACCAAACAGCAAGCCATCAACTACTTGACGAAGGCGGACACGCTGGCGAAGGCCGCCGGCGACCAGTCGCTCGCGCAGAACGCCGAGCGGCTACTCAGCCAGCTGAACGCCGCCCCGGCGGGCATGCCCTAAAGGGTACAAGGACTTTGGTTGCCGCGGGCCAAAGCCGCAAGCTAGGGAGCGCCTTATCAGCGGAACCAACTTTCCCAATTCGGAGGGGTCGAAAATACGGTGAACTTGTTCAGTGGTTTCATGCAGGTGATGCACGCGGGCGGCTGGGACATGTGGGTGCTGCTCGGCATGTCCATTATTCTCGTCGCGATCGTCATCGAGCGCGCGGTCTTCTTGGCAGCGCAGCGGACCGATACGCGTAGCCTGCTGCGAGCGATCGGCCAGAAGGTCGCTGCGAACGATCTGCCGGGCGCCATCAAGGTCGCGCAGAGCCGACGCGGGATGCTTCCGCGCGTGCTCGAGTTCGGCTTGAAGCGCGGGGACAAAAACCGCGCCGACATCACCGACGCGCTCTCGATCGCGCTTATGGAGCACCTGAACGCGCTCGAGCGCAATCTGCCGATCATCGGCACGATTGCGGTCATCGCGCCGTTCGTCGGCCTCGCCGGAACCGTGCTCGGCATCATCCGCGCCTTCCAAGACATCGCCCTCAAGGGCAACTCGTCGCCTGCCGTCGTTGCGGCCGGTGTGTCGATCGCATTGATCACCACGTTTACGGGCCTAGCAATCGCGATCATCGCCGTCGTGCTGTTCAACTACTTCAAGGCGAAGATCAAGAGCTTCAACGGCGAGTTGATCGTCGCCGCGAACCAACTCGCGGAGATGCTGCACTTCCACAACACCGGTCAGGCGATCCCGACCGATCTCTACCAGCCCTCGCGGAGGTAGCGTCCGGCCGTGAGCCTTCTCTCTGCGCAAGGCGACTCCGAGGTGATGGCCGAGATCAACATCACCCCGTTCACCGACGTCTTGCTCGTGTTGCTGATCATCTTCATGATTCTGGCCGCGCTCTCGGCCCCTCCCGGTTTCGAAAAGCAGCTCGGTAAGAGCAGCAACGCGCCCACGACCCAGAACCAGCAGCAGCACAACATTCAAATCATGGTGAACAGCAAAGGCGCGATCTTCGTCGACGGGCAGAAGGCGACCGCGCAGACGATCTACGCGGTACTGGCGGCGGATATCCGCAAGCGCGGGAAGAAGCACATCGCGCTCATCGCCGATGCGAAAGCGCCGTACGGCATCATCATTCGCATTCTCGACGCCGCGCGTGCCGCCGGCACCGACGACGTCGGTTTCGTAACGTCATAGGAGGCGCGAGAGAGACCGTATGGCACTTTCGACCGCAAACAGCGACGAAGATGTGATGTCGACGATCAACATCACGCCCTTTACGGACGTGCTGCTGGTCCTGCTCATCATCTTCATCATCCTGGCGGCCGTGACCAAGGAGCCGAAGCTTCCCGACGCCTACAACAGGACGCGCGTCGCGCCGTCACAAGTCGTCGTCATCGTCAGCGAGCAAGACGCGAAGAACAACGTGGTCGAAATCGGCTCCGACACCGTGAGCATCCGCGACGCGCACGCGCAGTTCATCTCGCTCGAGAACTCGGTGGGGCACGGCGTGCGCAGCGTCATCATCAAAGCCGACCCGTCGACGAGTTATGGCATGCTGCTCCAAATCATGGATGCGGCTCAGAGCGCCGGCCTGAACACCTTCGGTCTGGCAAATCACGTTCAGGGCACCGCACCGGGCGCACCGTAAAAAGAGACGATGGCGAACAAAGACGACAGAGGCCGTTACCTTACTACAGGCGAGCGGATCCGGAACTTCACCGGATGGGCGTTCGCGCTGGCGATCTTTCTCGAGTTGATCGCGCTGCCGTTCTATCACAGCTTGAATCAGGTACAGTCCGGGCCGACGGAGAAGCCGTTCACGATCGCCCGGCAGACGATCAAGCCGCCGCCGACGCCGCCGCCGCCTACGCCCACTCCGCCGCCGACGCCGCAGCCGCGGCAGACGCCGCAGCAGGTCGTGCATCCCAATCCGCGTCCGCTATTGGTGCATCCGCCTGTGGTGCATAACCAAGGCGCGGGCGGGCAGACGCAGACGCACTACACCCCGCCGCCGGGCGCCAGCGTGAACGGGAATCCTCAAGGCACCGGCACCGCCTCTCCGGCGCCGGCGCCTCCAGCCTCGTGCCCGAACCCGAATCGCGAGGCGACGGTCATCGACAAAGCCTCTGCGGATTATCCGCAGTCGGCGCAGGAGCTGAACCTCGGTGACGTCACGGTCGAGGTCAAGGTGACGGTGGGTGCGACGGGCACGCTTGAGGATGCGGCGATCTATTCGAGCTCGCACAACATGGCGATCGATCAGGCGGCGCTACGTGCTGCTCGCGAGTCCACGTACGCTCCGAGGCTCGTCAACTGCGTTCCGGCCGTCGGGATTTATCTCTTCGACGTTACGTTCTCGATGAACTAGCCTGCCTAAAGGGGGGGTTCGCATCACCGCTCGGCGCGCGCGCTGGGTGCTCGTTGCCGCCTTTGCGCTCTCAATCCTCGTCCACGCAATCGTTGCGCTCGTCGTGCATCCGCCCAAACCGACGCACTCGGCCGAGATCGGGACGAGATTGACTCGGGTCCAACGGATCGTGGCGATTCGCCCGACGCAACCGCCGCGTACGCCGCAGCCCAGCCATAGGGCGCGAATCGCGGTGCCGCAGCTCGCGCTAGCGCGGCAGCATACCCGAGCTCCCGTGCCGGGACCGCCCCCGGCACCGCCGGCGACGCCGGCACCGGTCGCACGCGTGCAGCCGACCTCGCCAAGCGGGTGCGCGGATCGCAATGCACCCGCGGCGCTGATCGCGACGCCTCCGCCACCGCAGATTCCGCCCTCGGTACGCGCGCAAGACGTATCGGGCGTTGCGGAGGTGCGCGTACAGCTGGACCGTGACGGCGCGGTGACCGCCGCGTCGATGGAGCGGAGCACGAGCAGCCCGTCGTTCGACGCGCTCGCCATTGCAATGGCGGGCGACGCGCGCTACGCTCCCGCGCACCGCAACTGCGTCGCGGTGGCCTCGACGTATCTCTTTCGCGTGCAGTTCTCCGCGTGGTAAGCTGAAGAACGATGGGGATCGCACAAGCGCTCTTTCTCGCGCTCCTACAGGGCGTGAGCGAACTGTTTCCCGTCTCCAGCCTCGGCCACATCATTCTCGTTCCCGCTCTACTGCAATGGCGCAACATCGACCGATCCGATCCGTCATTTCTGGCATTCGTGGTGGTGTTGCATTTGGGGACCGCACTCGCCCTCGTGCTCTTCTATCGACGCGAGTGGTGGGGTATCGTCTGCGCGCTCGTGCGCAGCGTCATTCGCGGGAGGCTCTCGGACGAGCGCGACGAGGCCGTCGGGTGGCGGCTCGTGGTCGGAACTATTCCCGTCGGCATCATCGGTCTCGTCGCGCAGGACCCGGTGCGGCGTCTCTTCGGATCCGCGCTCGCCGCTGCGGGATTTCTCGTCGTCAACGGGCTCGTGATGTTCGCCGGCGAGTACTTACGGCGCCGCCAGCAACGCTCCGAGACACGCTCGTCGCGCACGATCGCCCACATGACGTACGCGCAGAGCGCGGCGGTCGGCGTCGCGCAGGCGTTCGCGCTGCTTCCGGGCATCTCTCGTTCCGGTGCGTCGATCGCCGGCGGTCTTCTCTGCGACCTCGACCACGAAGAAGCCGCGCACTTCTCGTTTCTGCTCGCGACGCCCGTGATCGGCGCCGCCGCACTGCTCGAGATCCCGCGACTCTTCGCTCCGGGAGCGCATCTGGCAGCGCTCGAGGCGTTCGCAGGCGCGATCGTCGCCGGCGTCGCCGCCTATCTCTCCGTGGCGTTCCTCACGCGCTACTTCCAACGCAACGATTTGCGCCCGTTCGGCTGGTATTGCATCGTCTTCGGCGCCATTTGCTTCGCTCTGGCTCGTATAGGAGTTATCTCATGAAAGCTCTCGCACTCGTACTCGCCCTCGCGTTTTTCGTCCTCGGAATCCTGTACGGGATGGGAACGATCAACGTCTTCACGAAATCGGGGACGACGCACGCGCATCACATCACCCATTTGGTGGTGCTCTGGGTTCTCGCGCTGCTCTCCCTTATCTGGGCGCGTTTTCAAAGCGCCGGCTCGAGGCGATGAGATAGACTTCTCCCGCGCTCGTCGAGACCGCTTCGACCGAGCGGCGCGAGGAGCGTAACAGCTCTTCGGCTTCCGGCGCGGCGCGCGCCGTCGTGACGACGAGAACGATGCGATACGATTCCGAGCGAGCGACGAGCTGCCCGAGAGCTTGCCCGTGCGACGGCGGATCCGGCTTGAAATGGGGGTCTCCTCGCCACCACGCCTCCCACATCCAGGCGCGCGCGTCGCTGCCTGACGTTTCGGCCGAAGACGCATCGACGACGAGCGCATCCGCGCTGCACGCTTGCACGATCGCGATCGGATCTGCGCACCGAACGGTGTTGCGCTGGCCATTCGTCGCGAGCCACGGTGGGGTCTGCCGAAGGTAGTGCCACGCGAGGTCGCCGGGAGCGACGTCCTCCATTGCGTCCGGCATCTGCGTCTTTTGGATCCAGTAGCAGAAGACGCGCCAGAGGCCTAGGACCGCGAGCCCGACGTGTGCGTCGCTTCGTAGCGCGCGTACGTTATCGCGCCACACGGCGAGATAGCGGCATTGCTCGTGGCTGAAGAGCGTGCCTTCCCACGCAGTAAAGACGTCGAGCGCGTAGACGCGGCCGGGCAGCATTTCGACGATCGCGGCCACGTCTTCGTCGCGTAAGAAGGCAGCATCGTTGACGACGATCCCGTTTCCCACCTGGACCGGCCATTCGAAGACGTCGCCTCCGTGCACCGCGATGCCGTGGCTCTTGAGGTAGCTCAGATGTACGGGTACGCCCATCAACGGATCGACGGCGCTGCGAACGCCGCAGCGCTCCAGCACCTCGTACAGCCGCGATCCGCGAATCACGGTGCACCCACGGCGCGCGCGACGGTCGTTGCGACGAGCTCGAAGAGCGCGCGCGGATCGCACGCGCCCGCTTCGAGCGCCTCGTACGGAAGAACGATGGGCTCGATCGCGCCTCCGTGGAGTGCCCACGCAGCGTAGGCGGCGGCTGCGGCCGGCGCGAGCGCGCGGCCGCTCTCGGCATTGACGCGTTCCAGCGCGTCGTCCTTGCCTGTGCCGCGCAGCACGATCTCCGCCAGGAGCAGAAGCTGAGCGGGAAAGGGGATCGCGTCCCAGCGCAGTTGGTCGGGGAATCCCGTTCCGTCCCAGTGCTCGGCTTGCGCGCGCACGAGGTCGGCCGTCGCCGGCGGGAGCGCGGCGATCTCCGCGCAGCGGCGCGCGCCCAAGACGGGCGCGTCTGCGCGCGGCTGCACCTCGGCGTTGCCGATCGCGCCGACGGCGTGGAGCGTGGCGGCAAAGGCGAGCGCGTCGCGCGTCGCCGGGTCCAAGCCCGCAGCCGTCGCAAAGGCGACGGTCGCGCCGGCCT
>DAHXOK010000094.1 GCA_027364935.1 Vulcanimicrobiota bacterium
CGCCGCCGGCGCGCGCAGCGCGACGAGCGAGATGCCGAAGAGCTGCGAGCCGGCGGCGATGAGCGGCACGAGCGGCGGCTGATCGACGTAGCCCCATGCCGGGTGTCGCCCGCAAATGATGAAGTAGAGCTCGTCGCGGAAAAAGCCGTAGTGCGGGTTCGCGATGAGGTGCGCGACGAAGGCCACTCCCGCCGCGATCCACGCGACGCGCTTCATCTTACGCGAGCGTCGGCAGCGGGAGCGACGGGCGCGTCGCAAGGTCCGGACGAACGGGGACCGCGCTCGCGAGCGCTTCGTCCACGAGCGCGAGCGCCGCGTCGAGCTGCGGATCCCGGCCTTCGCGATAATCCTGCGGGGCGATGTCGACCTCGAGGTCGGGTTCCGTGCCGTAATTCTCAACGGCCCAGCCGACGTCGACGAACCAGAACGAGTACTCCGGCTGCGTCGTGAGCGATCCGTCGACCAGATAGTGATACGGCTCGATGCCGATCACGCCGACCCACGTGCGCTTTCCGACCAGCGGCCCGAGTTTATACAGCTTGAAGCAGTGGCTGAAAATATCTCCGTCGGATCCGGCAAACTGGTTGGTCACCGCAACCATCGGACCGTCGACCGACTCCGGCGGATACGGCATCGGCGCTCCGTAGCGCGGGATGTCGTAGCCGACGCGTCTGCGCGCCAGCTTCTCGAGGAGCAGCGGCGAGACGTGTCCGCCGCGATTGTAGCGCACGTCGACGATCAGCCCTCGCCGATTGAACTCGGTGAGATATCCGCGATGGAACTCGGCAAAGCCCCACGGCCCCATATCCGGGCTGTGCACGTACCCGACCCGGCCGCCGCTGCGCTCGTGCACGTACGCGCGCTTCGCATCGACCCAGGCGCGATACCGCAGCGGCGCCTCGTTCGCGAGCGCTTTGACCAAGACGCTGCGCTCGGCGTTTCGCCCGCGGCGCACGGTGACCGCGATCTCCTTGCCCGCGGCGTTGACCAGCAGCCGCTCCGGCGCGAGCTCGCGCGAAACGGTTCGTCCGCCGATTCCAACGATTACGTCGCCCGCATCGATATCCAAGCCCGGCTCCGCGAGCGGCGAGTCGCCGTCTCGGTTCCACGAATCGCCGCGGTAAATGCGCTCGATGCGATATCCTTGCTCCGCGTCGTCCCATGCGAGGTCGGCTCCGAAGAAGCCGCGCTGGTACTGCGGCGGCTGGCGAAAATCGCCGCCCCACTCGTACGCGTGCGACGTGCCGAGCTCGCCATGCATCTCCCAAATCAAATCCGAGAGGTCCGTACGCGTTCGCACGCGTTCGAGGACGGCGCGGTAGCGGTCGTAGACGCGATCCCAATCGATGTCGCTCATGTCCTCGACCCAGAACTGCTCGGTCTGCAGCCGCCACGCTTCACGGAACATTTGCGACCATTCGTCGCGTGGAACGATCTCGACCGAGGCCCGATCGAGGTCGATCCAGCCGCTCTTGCGGCCGGGCTCGTTCGGAGGTTTTTGCTCGTCGCCGTCCTCGGGCAGTTCGCACTGCACGTCGATCGCGCGCAAACGGCGCTGCGAACGATAGACGAGCGTGCGAGCATCCGCACCGAGGCGAATCTCGTTGACGTCGTGGGCGATGGTTGCCGAGCGTAGTTGCTCGAAGTCGTACGCGAGCAGCGCTCCGCCCTCATCGGACTCGTCGCCGGATTGCGCGAACGGCTTGATCCCGTGCACGGGAAAGCGCGTGAAGAGCACGCGTTCTTTCGAGGCGACGATCTGCTGATAGTCGCCCTCCTCGACGGGAAACCCCAAGATGCGGCCGGTAATTCCGTCGAAATCGATCGTCACGTCTTTGGGGTCGCGCTTGCCGTTTTGCTCGGCTTTGGACGACTCGTGATCTCGATGAATCGGATGCGGCTTCGGCACGAACGGCGACGGGACGTCGGCTCGAAGCGTGATTACGAACGGCCGGTGCGCCTGCGGAAAGCTCAGATCGAATTGGAGCGCGTCGTAGACCGGATTGAAGTCGCGCGTCGAAATGAAATACAGGTACTGCCCCTGCGGATCCCACGCCGGCGAGCGGTCGTCGCGCAGCAACGGCGTGACGTCGCGCACGCGCCCCGATTTGACCTTTGCGACGCGCAGGATGGACGTTCCGACGACGGGCGACCACGAGTACGCGAGAAAGCGCCCGTCCGGAGAGAACGCGAGGTCTTCGATGCGCTGCGCGGGACTCTTGTCGAGCGCGCGAGTCACGCCGTCGGTAACGTCGAGGACGCACAACTCGTAGCGATGGTTTGCGAACGCGACGACGTCGCGCGTTGGGGACGCGGCGAGCTCGGTGATGCGTCCGATGTCGCCTACGGTGACGAGCGAGACCGCCGGCGTTGCGCCGACGTCGTGCAGCTCCAACTGCTCGTAGCCGTTGCGATCGGTGACGCAGATAAAGCGCTTGCCGTCGTGCATCCATTCCGCAAGACGATAGCGCGCGCGGCTGCCCGTCCCGTGATGGATTGCCGCACCTTCGAAGAGGGGCATCGTGAACGGCTGCCCCCGAGAAACGAGCGCGATGCTCGTGCCGTCGGGGTCCGGAGCGACGTGCTCGAGTCCTTCCGAGGCGGACTCGAAACGCCGCGCGGTTTGTGGAGCGGCTGAATGCGTCGCGATGGGAATCTCGCGCGCGTTGTCGGCGATCACGTCGTACCGCATGATGCGCCCGCCGCAGCCGTAGACGATGCGTTCGCCGTCCGACGACGGAAAGCGCGCGTAGTATTCGTTCTCGTGCGTGTGGCGTTGCACGTCGCCGCCGTCGAGAGCGCACGAGTACAGGTTGCCGATGCCTTCGTGATCCGCGAGGAAGAAGATGCGATCGGCAATCCACATCGGCCAGGTCGGGTTTCCGTCGGGGAGATCGAGGCGATCGAACGTGCCGCTGCCGGAGGCGTCGACCCAGATCTCGCCCGCCGTTCCTCCCCGGTAGCGCTTCCAGCGCGCGGGATCGGTAGAGTTGCGACCGATTGCAAGCGCCCCGCGCCCGCCGAACGCAATCGTCTTGGCATGGCCCAAGGGAAGCTCGCGCGGCGTGCCGCCCTCACGCGGCACGAGGAAGGCGCGCGTCTCGTTTGGATACCAAGCGCCGGGATTTGCGACGAAGGCGATCTCTCGCCCGTCCTCGCTCCATCCAACCGTGGATGCGATCGTACTGCCGAGGAAACTCAGCCGTTGCGGCTCTCCGCCCTCCGACGGCATCACGTAGACTTCGGGATGCCCCTCATCGGTCGACGTGAAGGCGAGCCACGCGCCGTCGGGAGAGAGACGCGGAAACGAACAGCTTCCAAAGCTAACCGTCAGCCGTACCGCCGTGCCGCCGTCCGCATCGACGCTCCAGAGGTCGTCTTCGCAGACAAAGGCGATCCGGTCCCCAGAGATCGTCGGATAGCGGTAGTAGCCTTGACTCATTTATGCGGGTGAGGTTGGCGAAGAATCCCGTTCCCCCCGCTCGTAACCGCTTGCGCCCGGCTTCACTTTGTAGTACAAAGTAAAGGATGTTGCAGCCTGCCACCGTCACGGAAGCGCCCGAACACGTGGCCGTCATCATGGACGGCAATCGCCGCTGGGCTCGCGATCGCGGCCTGCCGATTGCGCAAGGCTACCGGAGGGGCGTCGTCGCGCTGCGCGAGGCGGTAAAGGGCGCGATAGAAGCGGGCGTGCGCCGCCTTACCGTTTACGGGTTCTCAACAGAAAACTGGACGCGCGATGCGCGCGAAGTCAACGTCGTCATGCAGCTGTGCGCAGCCTGCGCTCGAAGCGAGAAGCCGTTGCTCGTTGCACAAGGAGTGCGCGTCGAGCTCATCGGCGATCTCGAGAAGTTCGCGTTTCCCGTGCGCGCCGCGCTTGCCGATCTGGCCCGCAGCACGGCGCACAATACGCGCCTCACGCTCACGCTCGCGCTCAACTACAGCGGCCGGGCGGAGATCCTGCGTGCGGTCCGTGCCATCGCCGCGGACGTCGCGGCCGGTCGTCTCGACCCGTCGCTCGTCGACGAACGCGCGCTGCGCGAGCGCATGTACGCACCGCACGCGCCCGACCCGGATCTCCTCATTCGAACCGGCGGCGATCAGCGGGTCTCGAACTTCTTGCTCTACCAGCTCGCGTACACCGAGCTGCTCACGCTGCCGCTCATGTGGCCCGATTTCACCGCCGCAGATTTTACGAACGCCGTTGCGGCGTTCGGGGAGCGCCGCCGCCGCTACGGCGCGTGACGGAGGAGCTGGCGAAGCGCGCTCAGGACGATCGATTCGTTTTCGATCTGCGTCACGAGCGGAACGAGCGTCGGCGTCTGCGTGCGGCGCTCGAACGGAAGCATCACCTCGGGTGCAACGAAGGGCGTTGCGGTATCGCCGGCGAGCGTCCGAAAGAGCAGCTCCGCATAGAGCGCGTTTCCAAAGCCAAAGTCGGAGCGCGTGAAGCGCCAGTAGCCGCCGTCGTAGAAGCTTTCGTGGATGAGGCCGTTTTCGCCGTCCGTCTCTGCGAGCGTCGTGATCGCGGTTGAGACTTCGAGCGACGACGTGGCGGTCAGCGCGCGGCCGATGATTCCCAGCGGCCAGACGTTATCCGGCGGCGTGTGCGCGCTGCCGAGGCCGTCCGCGTACCGCCCCGCGTAATAGTATGGATCCGCGCGGCTTAAAACGAAGGCGCGCGTCGTCAAGTACGTGACGTCGTATGCGGAACACCAGCCGATGTAGGGAAGCGTCACGAGGTTGGGGACGTTCGCGTCGTCCATCAGCGCGTCGTGGCCGAGACCGTCGGTCTCGTACGCGTAGATCCAACCGCCGCGGCGCGCGTCGTAGATGCGGCCGTACCGCTCGATGCCCGTCTGCACGCGCTCTCCCAGCACGGTCGCCGCGCGCGCGAGTTGCCGATCGCCATACCCGATGACCGCGAGTTCCGCAAGGTCGCGCAGTGCCACGGCCGCGAGCGCGTTCTGCGGAATGTTGAAGCGATACTCCACCGCGTCGTCGGACGGCCGGAACGCACCCCAGATCATGCCGGTATCGGGATTGTACGCACGTTGCGTAGAGACGCGATACGGGTAGCGATACGTGCTGCAGCGCGCGTGGTGCTCCTCGCACGCATACGTCGAAACGACGAGACGCAGCGCCTCGTGCACGTTGGCCGTGAAGATCGAGCGGTCGCCGCTCGTGCGCCAGTACACCCACGTCAGCAAGACGGGCCAACCGAGCGAGTCGACCTCCCACTTGCGCTCCCAGATGTGGTAATCGGCCATGAACGCCTCGGCATACGGATCGACGAGGATGTTGCGCGCGTCGCGCTGGATCACGCCCGCCGTGCGCTCGCGCAGAACCGGAAAGGACGCGTCGAAACGAATGTACGGAATCGTCTGCGCCGACGAGTCGCGCAGCCACATCGCCGGAATGTCGCCCGTTTGTACGTACGTCGTGCCGTCGTCTTCTAAAAAGAAGTCGTCGAAGAGGGTGTGAAAGAGCGTCTGCGCTTCGATCGTGCGATGGCGCTTTCCGGTCAGCGGGACGATGAGGGTTTGCGCCGGCGCCGGAGACGCCGAAGCGAGCACGGCGAGCGCGAGCGCCGGTGCCAAGAGCGTTCGCAGCACGTTCACTACTTGCGAGGCACTCGTAGCGTATCCTCGATGACGCTCTGCGCGAGCGGGCCGAGATCGACGGCGTTGGCGTTCGAGAGCAAGACGACGGCTACGCGTCGCGACGGAACGATCGCGACGTACGACGAGTATCCTTCGATATAGCCGCTGTGCCACGCGCCGCGAAGATCGCCGATGTTGCCGCGC
>DAHXOK010000095.1 GCA_027364935.1 Vulcanimicrobiota bacterium
CTTCGACTGCGCTCCGCTTCGACAAGCTCAGCGTCGCTACGCTCAGAATGACAAACCCTAAATCAGGGTATCCCTAGAACGAAGCCAGCACAGAGACGGGTCGCGAAGCGGGTGACGGCGGCTTCTGACGCAGCCGTCGCAGCGGTAGAAGCGGAGAAGACCGTCGTTCTCGGAAAGCGCCGATTCAAGAAGCTGAGTTGGTTCTTCGAGTAATGGCGAACGTCGTCGTTCCCGTTGAACGCGGCGCACTCGATCGGGCGCTCAAAGTCTTGAAGAAATCGGTTCAAGCGTGTCCGGGCATCTTGCGACCACCTGCACTTGAGACCCGCAGCCAACGTCGTCGCCGAAAAGTTTACAACGGCCGGCGCAATCACCGGATTCTGCGCCGCTTTGCGTTCCGTACTCGGGACTATTTCGGCAATCCACTCTGAGGCTAACCATGCATGAGTTACTATTGGACCTCGCGCACCGAGCGCAGTCCCAAGGCGAGCCCTTTATCGAACTTGAGGTCGAAGCGGCCGAAGCTACCCGGAATCGCGGATGGGTTCGCGTCTTAGGCGTTAGGGGGCACGTCGTCCGCGAGGTATTCAAGCCACGCGAATCCCCGAAACTTGTCGTCTGTCTCTGCGTCCGCGACGTACTAGAGCGGCTCCAAGATAGGAAGGCAGCGTAATGGCATCGTTCATGGGGAAGATCGCCGCATGCGAACGCTGGGCACACGACCCTTCAAGCCCATGCGGGCGCGATAAACGTGAGCGTGGCTTCCGACCCGCGTAAGGCGAGCGGGCTTATCGTTGATATGCTCACCGACCCGCGCTCAATTCTCTACAAAGGAGTCACTGTATGGGTGCCCTTCCGCCTCTTGGCGAGGCATACGCGCTTGGGCAGTTCAAGCCGAATCCGGTCTACGAGCAGACGTTTCCTCGAGCCATCGTCAAGATCAACGGGCAGGCGTTCATTCTCAAGAGCTATCGGCTTTCGCTGAACGCTCACGGAGATGCGGATAGCGTGTCGGTCGTTGTGCCAATCGCCACGAATCCTGATTGGTCGCAACTCTTTAGCGCCGCGGCGCTTACCGCGAATGGGCAAAGTTCACCGATCTACGCAGAGATATGGGCGGGCTTTCCACCCGATGGCTCCACGTCAAACTCGACGGCCCAACTCTTCCGCCGCTTCTACGGCATAGTTGACACGGGCAGCTTCAAGCATGAGAGCGACAATACCACGTTCACCTGCCGGTCTCTCGCTGCGCCTCTCATAACTACCAAGCTCACCACTCCGTTCACGGGGCAATCGGCAACCACGACGGTCGCGTTCATTCAGCAGCAGGCGTCCAGGTTCGGGCTGCAAACGAATATCCAACTAAACGCCAAAACGCAGCCGGTAACGATGCAGCAGGTTCTCGGTGCAGAGTTCGTTACGGGCGTGAGAAACTGGACGATATGGCAGCTCATGTTGCAGTGCGCCCAGATGGACGACGTAGACCTTTGGATTGATGAAAACAGTGTCCTAAACTATCAATCCCCGGCGCTCATCAAGAGGACGACGTATTCCTACGTTTGGGGCAAGAATCTCCTCGAGCTTACCCCTTCTCATGCCACGCAGTTCTCGAAGAACATTCGCGTCGAGGTTAGATCATGGAACAAGCGCACCCGTGTGGCAACCGTGACGCGAGTGTCAACCTCAGATAACGGAAGCGTCGCTACCAAGCGAACTTATACGCGAACCGTCACATCATCACCGGTGTTCGGCTCGACCGAAGCCATTACTCAGTCAATCAGTTCTTCGGGAGCGGTCACGACATCGGTTTCAACTGCCTCCGGAGGTCCTGCATCCTCTGGCTTCACGACTCCTGGTGCCGATAGCGGACTTGAGCGGTACATCTTCTATGTTCAGAACAAGACGCCGCAACAGTGCGACGATCTAGCGCAGAAGATATGGCGTCAAATATCTCAGCATGAGTGGACGCTGAACGCGAAGACAGTCGTCACGTCGGCCGACATCGGCATGGGAATCACGGCTCTCGTTGCCATTAGTGGGAGTCCATTTGCCATTGCCAATCAGAAATACTGGCCGCGCCAAATAAGTGAGGTGTTCGACCCGGTTGAGGGCTTCACGCGCGACTTCATTGCCGTCAACCATGAGAATCCACTAGGATTTGACTCGGTATGAGAAAGGGCTAGACTCAACACCTAGCCTGATGCACAATGCTTGCACGCAACTGGCAAGGAACGGCGCTACTATCAGGACGCATCCCGATATTCCGTTTGCGTTGACCGCATCGCCACTATAGTCCCCGCCAGTGCTGTAGTGCAGGCCCGAAGCTAAGGAAAGAGGCTCATCGACTTCCATGGATCGAATATCCGCCACCATCGAGTTTGGGGCGTTGGCGTCATATCAGTAAACCCTGCACCCGTAAGAAGCGCAATATACGGTTTTACCATTTCGTGAACGACATCCACGGCAGAACGAAGCTCCGGGAATGTCAACTCTAATGGCTCCCAATCGCGTTCTGTATGCGCGATTTGCTTGTCCACTACCGTCTTAACACGATCTAGCTCTTTGCTAAGTCGGTTGCGGTCTGTCCGGATGCGCTCAGTGTTCAGCATGTGACCGGACTTGTCCGCAAACTCCCTATAGGTTCCACTTAGAAGTAGGTCGAGCTTATCCAGTGGGTACTTGTGCTGATCATCTGCCGCCCAAATCTGTAACATAGCGTCACGGCTCCACGCCTCAGGATGCGCTAGCATTTCCTCAAGAAGCCTTCGAAGAGAATGCGTCCTCTCGTCGGCATCCGCAAGACGGCGTAAGGCGATCAGCATACTTTGCGAATACCACCTTGCCACGATTGAGGGGAACCAGGTTTGACGCACAGCCGCGCTCTCGTTCACGGCATCGGCAAAACGTCGGAAGGTTTCGCGATCATTGAGCAGCGCCACAACTGCTCTTTCGCATACCTTGACCGTCAGATGAACGCGACCTCTACGCTGTTCTAGCTCTTTGTTGAAATGGTCATCTTCAGACACTGGAGCCTCCTCTAGTCTTGAGTCGCCCACTAACGCCCAACGCACGCCTTCCCGTCGCGCAGCATTGTGGCGACGGTTTCGACGAAGTGCTGATAGAGAACGCCATCCCCTGCAGCTCCTGAAACCGCTTCTCTTGTTCCTTATCGCCCTGAGCTTCCAGCTCATAGTCTCCGAGTTCACGGCCGTCGAATACCATCGAGCGCATTCGCTGCCTACGGCGCTCGGTATGATCGGGAGGGCCGACTACCTCGATCTTGGTGGCCTCAAAGTGATCCGCAAGCGTACGTCTATCGCTCGCTTCGGGCATGCCTATCTAGACCGGCGACAGCCGATTTTGGATGCATCGAAGACTAGCAGCTTTGCTTAGGCAACGGCTCAGCCTCTGAGCGAATCCGCCCGCGATCGTCAGTCCGTCCCAGTATCCAGCGCCGTTTGTTCTTTGCTATCCGCGGCACGTATTTCGCGTGAATAAAGCGCCATTCGTTGGAGCCGCGATCCCAAGAGCTGCTCCAGGACAATCGTGCCAATAAGCCACCCGACGGGCGTTAGGCTGATTTCATCAAGACGCTGTGCGAACCGCTCCTCTCCGGGGCGGCCGGGTTTCCGCCCGGCAGCAAGAGCCTTCAGCACCACAATGGTCGGGAAACGTCGTGAGTAAGCCTCTTGAGATTCTCGGCTGCCCAATGCTCCCTCGAGGCCATCATATGGGGAAATCCCGAGCTGATAGCTCCATTGTTCGATAGCACCGGCGTGTTCATTCATGACACCCGGTGGGTTTCCGAGCGAGCTTATAGCGCCGATTGATATTAGAGTCTGAAAGTCATCGTCGATCCAGCCGCCGGCGTTCTTCAGGCTTCGTGCAGTCGAAAATAGTCCTGGCTTGATAGCAGCCTCTAGCTCATCCAGGGAAGCGTATACCCCAGGGCGAGCGTTCTCCAGCGGAGGTGACTGCACGAGACATATTGCGGCTAGCAGTCGCAACTGCTCCTCCGTTAACTTGTCTATGACCTCAAGAGCTCGCCTTAGCGTGAGCTCCTCGCGTGTACCGCTCTTGGTCTGTAATCGCTTCGCGATTAGTCGTCCTAGCATGAGGCGCTTCGCCTCCGAGATGGTCTCTACCGCACTGGACAGCGCATCGTCGATAAATGCCTCGACCGCCGGCTCCTCCGCCTCGGCGCTCACGAATCGCCAATCTATTGTGCTGGCATCGTCTTGGAGCTGCGATTTCAGCGAGTCGACGGTCTCGCTATAGCGACATTCCTCGAGCCTTGCTCGTTCTTCGCTCCCTGATCGCGCGGCTCGACTGCGCCGGGCATCCCACCAAGCCTTTACATCACTTGAGACTTTCCTTAAGCCCGCCTCAGCGACGGTTCTGATGGCTGCATCGCGAACCATAGCGAGAACATGCGAGAAGTCAGGCATCAACATCGGCGCTCAGCAACCTCGGTCTGGCAGAGGTTCGGGGTCGAGCGCAATGTGACCCCGATCGTCCACCCATCGCAGAATCCAGCGCCTTAGGTACGCTCGATCGGCGTTCGAGCACGCCAGCAGCGCCTTGCGTACGGCCTGAAACTCGGCGGATGTGTAGCCCTTCGGTTCTGACTCCGGCATGCCGCCTGGAACACGGGATCGGATGCTTGCGATGCAATAAAAGGAGGGCCGGTATTGAACCGACCCTCTCGAGCACCTTTTAACCGGGCGTCTTCCGTTACTTAGGTCGTGCGGGAGAACCGGCCTCGGCTAAAAGGGAAGGCCATTTGCCGCATTCTCTCATTGCGGTTTGCGGTGCTCATGCTGCCTTCTTCGTGCAGAGTTCGGCCGCGTTCATAATCTCAGCGACTCGCTTCTCCACGAGATCGGCATCGAGACCGCCGACGATGACGGCTGACGCAATTGAGAGGCCAAGTTCAAAGGCCGTACCGGGCGACATTGATCGAGTGGCATGCATGGCCTCTAAGCAGTCGTGTAAGGCGCTCGCAGCGCCTCCTGAGAGATTGAACTCGGCGACTGAACGGGTCTCACCCTGAAGCTTGTACGCAATGCGCGTGAGTGCAAGCGCAGCGAGTGCGTTGACTGCCGAGTCAGAGATAGTGGTTGTCATGTTAGGTGTCTCCTTTTGAACGTCGCGTTAGGCGACCATGGATGTGAGTGCGTCGTAGGGTCAAGCACTTTGCTATATCTTATTTGCCAGACGACGGTGAAAGTCAAGATGCCTCGCGTTGACCACATCGCGCGAGGAAGAGGTCACGCAACGCGGCGCGTCTAGCTTTCACGCGGAAGAATCTGTCGCGGAACCAGGCTTGGGGTGCAACGCGGGGTGTAACATTTCTAATCTTTGGACCTTAACGGAAGCCGACCCACGGCAAACTCGCCTTGCGGTCAGTAGGAGCTAAACGGGTAACCTTTCGCCGGCTGCCTGGCGGGAGCGCGAAGACGCACGCATAACATCACTTACCGTCTAGTTTTGGAGGGTGACGTGCGCTGGGAAAAGGTGGCCAGCGGGAGCTGTGAGTTTCCGGGCGTAGAGCCCAGCAAGGAGACTCGCCATGAGAAAGAGCCGCTTCACGGAGGCGCAGATTGTCGGGATT
>DAHXOK010000096.1:0-2486 GCA_027364935.1 Vulcanimicrobiota bacterium
GTGGCCGCTGATCGTGAGGCCGCTGCCGACGACGCCCACGGCGACGGTTACTTCACCGGTCGAGAAGTATGCCGGCCCGCCTGCAAACGCCCCGTCGTCGTACAGAATGGTGCCGCGAACCGCGGTCACGTCGATCTGCCGCGAGCGGCACCCCTCGAAGAGGAGATTGCCGCTCGCGGTCCGCGCTCGCAACCGGTCGAAAGAAGAGTTAACGGCAACGACGCGGCCCGCGACGACCTGTGCGTACGCCGTACCGGCAAAGCCGACGAAGGTTATCGCGCCTCGCCGCACGTGGGCGACGACAACGCCGTGGTAGCCGCGCACCGCGATCGTGCCGGCGATCACGCGGGCGATGACGAGCGCGGTCCGCGACGGAACGGTGATCGTCGTATCTCCGAATCCCTGCATCGACACGGCATCGTGCGGGCCCGGCGAAAACGCCGGTAATAGGAAGGGTTCGGCCGGAAGAAACGCTGGGCCGCGCGGCGTGGCGACCGTCACGGCCCACGAGTTGATCTCGGCGGGGATCCGCGGCGACGTTTCGCGCGCGTCGAAGCGCTTCCAGTCGACGCGCTTATCGGCGACGATGCGTACCGCTGAACGGTTCCACGTCCTGACCGTAAGGTTGCCGTTCGCAAGCGTGACGTTGACGATGGGGCTCGCGCTCACCGCAATATCATCGGCGCGTGCAAGGTTCGGTAGGCAGCAGCAGAAGAGCCCCGCGAACAACGCCAAGAGCGGGATCGTAACGCGGAAGATGCTCCCGCCGGTCGCGCTGCGCTCCGCGTCGACGTTCCCGCCGTGGACGCGCGCGACCGAGCGTACGATGGCTAGGCCCAGGCCCGTGCCGGGGACGCTGCGGGAACGCGAGCGGTCCGCTCGATAGAAGCGCTCGAATATGCGCGGTAGGTCGCGGTCGCCGATGCCGGGGCCGGTGTCGCGGACCTCGAGCCAGCCAATGCCGTCTTTGGCGCCGACGAGGACGTCGATCCCACCCGTATCCGTGAACTTGATTGCGTTGTCGACGAGATTGCCGATCATCTGACGGATCAAGTGCGGTTCTGCGAACACGATGGCGGAGTCGCTCTTCGGCGCGAACGTCAGCGTTAGGCCCTTCTCCCGCGCGCGCGCCGTCGCGTGTCGCACGACTTCCCGCGCCTCTTCGATCAGCGAGACGGGCTCTCTAGGGATGTCGTCGCCGCGATCCGCCTTTGCGAGCGTGAGCATGCCATTGACCATCTCGCCGAGTGACGAGCTCTCGTGCGCGATCGTCTCTATGCTTTCCCGGCGTACGCCCTCGTTACGATCCGCCCACCGCAGCAGCATCTGCGCGTTAGCGTTGATCGAGGTGAGCGGCGTCTTGAGTTCGTGCGATGCGTCGGAGATGAACTGCCGCTCTCGCGAAAACGAGGCTTCGAGGCGCGCGAGGAGGTCGTCGAAGGATTCGGCGAGCTCGCCGATTTCGTCCCGTCGAGGCCAGTTGAGGCGCCGCCCGAGACGTTCGAATCCGATCTCGCGCATCGCTCGCGAAAGCTCGTTGATCGGATTGATCGCCTGGGACGCGAGAACGAGCGATAGTCCGATGACCGCCGCAATCGCGACGGCGAGAACGATTAGGACGGTTCGACGTGCCTCGCCGATTGCGTGCGAAACCGTCGCGAGCGACTGTGCGACCTGTACGACGACGTCGGTCGTGCCGCCGACGCGCACGAAGTTTGCGGCAACGATGGCGGGCTCGCCGCGTACTCGCACGTTGCGAAAGAGGACCGGATGCGCGGCGTCGACCGGCGCTGACGGAATACGTCCCTCGCCCAGATTCGGCGTCTTGACCATCGGATAGCCGGCGGGAGTGTCGATTTCGATCGCAGAGTCGGGGGAGGCCCAATAAACGAGATTGTCGCTGTCGAGAAGCACTTGCAGCGGCGTCGTGTTGGAGGCGACGTCCTGGAGGCCGAGCGGCGCGCCGACGGGGTTTGCGACGGCCAAGACCTCGTCCATCGTAGCGTTCGCGCGCTCGCGCGCTTGGGCGTAGATGATGCTGCCGAAGCGCCAGACGAGAACTGCGCTCGTCGTCGCGAGGACGACGACGAGAAGCGTCGCGTACCACGCGGCGATTTTCCATCGAAGGCTATCGGAACGAACCTTCAATCTTTGATCGTGTAACCGACGCCGCGCACGGTCGTGATGAGCTTGTCATCGTGGTCGTCGTCGATCTTTCCTCGAAGATAGCGAATGTATACGTCGATGAGATTCGAGTCGCCGAGAAAGTCGCTGCCCCAGACGCCGTTGAACAACTCGTCACGCGTGTGGACCTTGTTGAGGTGCAACAGCAGATACTCGAGCAGCGCGTATTCTTTGGCGGTCAGAGCGATCGACCGGCCGGCTCGGGAGACCTCGTGGCGATCGCGGTCCATCACCAAATCGCGGTACTCGATGACGTTCGAGAGCGGCGCGCGCTCGCGCAGCCGGGCGCGCACGCGCGCGAG
>DAHXOK010000096.1:2513-5542 GCA_027364935.1 Vulcanimicrobiota bacterium
CTTCGTGAGGTAGGCGTCGGCTCCGAGGTCGAGGCCGGCGACGCGATCTGGAACGGTGTCTCGCGCGGTGAGCATAATAATCGGAACGCGGCTCTTTACGCGCAAGCGCTTGCAAAGCTCGAAGCCGTCCATGCGGGGAAGCATGAGATCGAGAATGACGAGATCGGGCTCTTTGAGCGCCTTCTCCAAGCCGCTGAGCCCGTCGACTGCCAGCTCGACGCGATAGCCCTCGTGCTCCAGCTCGAGCTGCAGGACGCGACCGATCGCCGGATCGTCCTCGACGACCAGCACCGTCCTGGCCTGTCCGCCCTCCATGCCGGTTGTTACGGCTTGACGCGTCCTTTCGCCCGCTGGGGAACGGCGTACGCCGGTTGGGATATGGTGAAAAGGTTGAGCCACGTGGCGATCGCGATACCCGTGCCGACCCACGCGAGCAGCTGGAGATTCGAGAGCGCGGCCGCTAGCGTCCCGGCGATCTGCGTAGCCATCACGATGGCGATCCACACGAGCGCGGCAGCGACGCTCGCCCCCGCGACGACCTCTGCAACGGAGAAGAGCGGCGCCGGCCGATACACGGTCGCGGCGAGAATCGAGGCGTGCAGATCGGGCGGCGGCTCCTCGAGCGGCAGTGCCGCGAGCGCCCGCTCGATGGCGTCGTCGTCAAGCTTCATTGCATAGACCTTCCTAGCAGTCGCCGCAGAAGTTCCTTCGCGCGAAAGAGATGCGTCTTTACCGTACCCATAGGAAGTCCGAGAACCGCAGCGATCTCGTCGTATTGCCGTCCTTGGAGATGGTAGAGCGTGATAACGATGCGATACTTCTCGGGTAGCAGCGCGATTGCATCGCGCAGGCGCTGCGCCTCCTCGAGTGCGATCGCGGTCACCTCGGGTCCGGGGCCCGGGTCCGCGCTTTCGGGCAGCGCGTCGTCGCTGAAGCGCTTGCGCCGGTTGAGGCGATCGCAGCAAGCGTGGTAGGCGATCGAGTATATCCAAGTCGAGAACTTCGCTCCCGCTCGAAAGGTGCGTAGCGAGCGATAGGCCTTGAAGAACGCCTCCTGCGCGACGTCGCGCGCCTCCTCCGCGTCTTTTAGCGTACGGAGCGCGATGTGATAGACCGGCCGCTCGTATCGGCGAACCAGCGTTGCAAAGGCCTCGGAATCGCCTCGGAGAGCCGCAGAGACCAGAGTCCCGTCCTCCGGCTCGGCGCTCAACGCGGCGTCCGTACGCTGCGCAAGTGCGGCCACGTCCTCAATACGCCTCCCTCCTCCTCGATGTTTCGAGGGTCGGGCGAAACATCCCGAGGGGGGGGCGGTATTCAGATCGGAGGCAGGCTGCTGCACGCTATGGATTCAAACTCGACCATCGCCCTCGTCGCCGTCATATGCATCATGGGCCTGCCCATCGTCGCGGTGATTCTGTTTCGGATGTTCTCGCACCGCGAGCGAATGGAGATGATCCGCCACGGTTACGTTCCGCCGCTTCAGTACGACGGCAACCTCCAACTCCGGCGCGGCATTTCCGTCACCTTCATCGGCATCGCTCTGACGATCGGGCTCGCGTTCATCGGCTACGACGGCGACGGCCTTGGCGGCCACTTCATCTTGGGTCCTTGGCTGTTGGGCGGAATCATCCCGACCTTCGTTGGGATCGCACAGATCGTCAGTTCACTCGTCGCTGGGGGACGTGCGACGAGCGGTCGTTCGAGTACGCCCTTTGGACCCTACGGCATGGAGCGGCGGGATTCGTCTCCATACGAACCCCGAGAAAGCGAAAGTCCAAAAAGGCCGCCGGTGTAACCGACGGCCTTTTTGGTCGATGCCGAGGAGGATGAAGACGTAGTCTACGTTAGCGGTATGAAACGAGGGCTATTGCCCAGCCTGCCGAGGTACGCGTGCGCACGAGATAACCATCCGAGGTGCGATCGTAGACTTGGTAGCCTGCGCGGAGCGCGTCGGCGAGTGATTTGAATACCGTGATGCCTGCCACGTTCCGTCCCTCCTTTCAACTGCCTATACCGTATAACGGCACGTTACGCAAGAGAGTTCAGGGCATCTCCACGGATTTTTGTGAAAATTTGGCGAAGTTTGCGTGCGTGCAAACGGCCGAATCGCTTGCTCGGGTTGTCGATGCGAGGGTGGTTGCTCGTAGGGAGCCGGTGGCCGGCATGGTCGTGCTTGACGTTCGAGCGTCCGCAATCGCCACGTGCGCGCGGGCCGGCCAGTTCGTCATGGCGGTGCCGCCGAGCGCCGGCGCCACGTCCGTCGCACTCGGCATCCACGACGTTGCCGAGCATTGCCTGAGCCTGCTCGTCTGCGTGGTCGGGAGCCGCACGCTCCGGCTCGCGGCCTTGCATCCTGGGGAAACGCTCTCACTCTTCGGACCCCTCGGCAACGGCTTTGACCTCAGCGGCCACCCGAACGACGTCGCGATCGTTGCGGGCGGCGCCGGCATCGCATCGGTGCTGCTCGCGGCGCGAGCGCTGCTGCGCGCCGGGTCGCGCGTCCGTCTCTTCTACGGTGCCGCAACCGCCGCGAAACTCGTCGACCGGGAGCGATTCGCCGCAGCGGGTTGCGAGGTCGTCGTCGCCACAGACGACGGCAGCGAAGGCATGCACGGATTCGTCACCGATGCGCTCGCCCGCGCCACGCGCGCGGATCTCATCCTCGCCTGCGGTCCGACGGAGATGCTTCGAGCGACGGCAGTCGTCGCGCGCACGATGGACGTGCCTGCGCAGCTCTGCCTCGAGGAGACGTTTGCATGCGGCGTCGGGGCATGCTGGGGCTGCGTGGTGCGCGTCGCATGCGAGAGCGGCGTCGAGTACGCGCGCGTCTGTCGCGAGGGCCCCGTCTTTCTCGCCGAGGATCTGCGATGGTAGCGCGCGGGGTCGATCTGCGCGTCGACGTCGGCCTGGACGCGCGTCACGATCGCCCCGACACTTCGCCAGGCGACGCGCATCAGCTCGGTGACGGCGCTCTTCGAGCACTGGACCGCGAGCCACGCGACGGTGTCGTCGAAGGTCTGCGTGTGGCC
>DAHXOK010000097.1:0-2646 GCA_027364935.1 Vulcanimicrobiota bacterium
CTTTCGCAGAGTCGAAGAGACGGTGGCTTCGCCCCTGCAGCGGGCGGCGAAGAAGACGCTCGTCGGCGATCTCGAGATCGACCACGAGTTTCACGAAGTTCATATTTCGGGGAGTTCGGCGAATCTGACGGCGACCGAGTTTCGAATCCTCGCGCTTTTGGCGGAGAATCCCGGAGAGGTCTTCACGCGCTCACATCTCCTCGATCGCTTGAACGACAGCGGCGATATCTTCGAGCGCACGTTGGATCGACATATCAACAACCTGCGCAAGAAGATCGAACCGGATCCCCACAACCCCGAATACGTCCTCACGGTATACGGCGTGGGCTACAAGATGCGCCGGCCGTAACGGGATGCAACGAGAGCACGTTTTGCCCGCCGGCTGGTACGCGGATCTGCTACGCCGCTGCGACGGCTTGTCGCCGGCTCGCACCGCGGTCGTCCACCCATGTGACGAGCTCGCACTGGAAGGTGCGGTGGCCGCCGCTCGCGCCGGCATCATCGTCCCGGTGCTCGTCGGTAACGAGCAGAAGATTCGTGACGTTGCGCGCGAAGCGTCGCTCGACATCTCTGCCTATGAGATCGTCTCCGCAGCGCACAGTCATGCTGCCGCGGCGACGGCGGTACAGATGGCGCGTGCGGGGAGCGTCGAGGCCTTGATGAAGGGCAGCCTGCATTCCGACGAGTTGCTGCACGAGGTCACACAGCCGTCGTCGGGATTGCACACGGAGCGGCGCGTGAGCCACGCGTTTCTGGTGGACGCGTCCGGGTATCCGCAACCGCTCGTCATTAGCGATGCCGTCGTCAATATCTCGCCGACGCTCGAAGAAAAGCGCGATATCGTTTGCAATGCCGTCGACCTCGCGCATGCGGTGGGGATCGCGGACGTCCGCGTGGCACTCTTGGCCGCGGTCGAGACCGTTTCGTCCAAGATCCCTTCGACGATCGACGCCGCAGCGCTTTGCAAGATGGCGGAGCGAGGTCAGATCCCCGAGGGTCTCGTCGACGGTCCGCTTGCGCTCGACGATGCGCTGAGTCCGGCCGCCGCCATGGAGAAGAAGATTCATTCGCCCGTGGCGGGACGCGCGAATGTGCTGATCGTTCCCGACATCGACGCAGGGAACGTCCTCGTGAAGGCACTGAGCGTGCTCGCCCATGCGGCGCTCGCCGGGGTGGTTTTAGGCGCGCGAGTTCCCATCGCGCTCGCGAGCCGGGCCGACAGCGTGGCGGTGCGCATCGCGTCGGCGGCGGTGGCGCTTCTGCTCGTGCGCGCCTCGAGGTAACGGATTTCGTGCGCGTCCTGTGCATCGACGGGGGATCGTCGTCGATAAAGTTCGCGTGTTACGATCAGGATTCGGCGAACGGGCGGTTACGGTTCTCGGGGGAGATCGTAACGAATGGTTCCAATTCGGTAGATGCGCTTTGGAGAGCCGTTGACGAGCACGGCCCTCCCGACGCAATCGGCCATCGTATCGTATTCGGCGGCCCGGAGTACGACGCGCCCGTTCGGCTTGACGACGCGATCCTGGGAAGGCTGCGCGAGCTGCGCGCGTGGGATCCCCTCCATCTCGGGGGCGAGGTCGCGATCGTCGAGGAGGCGCTACGGCGGTTCGCGCGCGTCCCGCAGGTGCTCTGCTTCGACACGGCGTTCTTTCGCGCGTTGCCTGCCATCGCCGTTCGCCTGCCGTTGCCGCGAGCGCTACCGGCCGAGCTGCGTAGGTACGGCTTTCACGGGCTTTCGTACGAATGGGCGATGGCGTCGCTCGGCGAGCCGCGAGGCCGGATCGTTCTCGCGCATTTGGGCTCGGGATCGAGCCTGTGTGCCGTTCGCGACGGCAAGCCGGTCGATACGACGATGGGCTACAGCGTGCTCGGTGGCCTGATGATGGCCACGCGGCCGGGAGATCTCGATCCGGGCGTGATTCTCGCACTGTTCGCGCGGGGATACACGCCGGCGCAGTTGTCGAAGATGCTCTACGAAGAGAGCGGCCTGAGAGGCGTCTCCGGGTTCTCCGCCGACATGCGCGATCTGCTCGCCGCTCGCGCAACGGATCCGCGGGCCGCGGAGGCGGTTGCGCTCTACGTGCACCAATTGCGCAAGCACGTTGGAGCTATGGTTGCCACGCTCGGCGGCGTCGACACGCTCGTCTTCACCGGCGGCGTCGGGGAGCGCGCGCCAGAAATTCGCGAAGAGGCCTGTGCGGCCTTTGGGTACCTTGGCGTGCTGCTCGACGAGCGGGCCAACGAGCGCGGCGACGCAACGATTTCCGCTGCGCAGAGCGGCGTTTCCGTGCGGGTCGTCCTCGCGACCGAGAACGCGATGATTGCGCGCCACGCATGGTCGCTCTTGGCATGAGATTCGCACGGAGGCGAGCCGGCGTCGAGCGTGAAAGCAGAGTACTGTGTTCAAGAAGATGCTGCTTGCATACGACGGATCGCCGTGCGCGCAGTCGGCGTTTGGGACCGCGCTCAGCCTTGCGAAAGCCGAATCCGCGACGCTCACGATCTGCACAGTAGTGGATCCGATCGAGGTTGCCGGGGCGAACGCTCCTATGCCGCCGACCCAGGCCGCGCTCGACGGCGCGCTCGCTCGTGCGCGCGCGCTTCTCGCCGACGCGACAGCTCGCGCGCGAGCCGCTGGCGTTG
>DAHXOK010000097.1:2656-5470 GCA_027364935.1 Vulcanimicrobiota bacterium
CGCGAGGAGCTCTTGGAAGGCGAGCCAGCGCACGAGCTCGTGGAGTTGGCAGCTCGTTCGGGCGTCGACGTTATCGTCATGGGGACGCACGGTCGCTCAGGCCTCAAGCGGCTCTTTCTTGGCAGCGTCGCCGAAGAGACGCTTCGCAGCGCCGCCGTTTCCGTCGTCGTCGTGCATCAAAAGTAGTTCCTCGCAAGAATCTTCGCAGGAACTTCACGAGCGTTTCCCCGGGCAGCAATATCGTCCGGATGGAGGGGATACACGCGATGATGATCGTGGATACAGACAGATCTTTGCATCAAGCCGTACTCGACGCGCTCGAGGCGGAGCCGCGCGTAGAAGCGGGAAAAGTCGGCGTGGCGGTCGAGGGCGGCGTCGTGACGCTCTCCGGAACGCTCGGCAGCTTTACCGAGAAGTGGGCCGCCGAGTCGGCGGTAAAATCGGTCAAGGGCGTACGCGGCATCGCAAACGAGCTGCACGTCGAGTTGGCCGGCATGCACGTTCGCGACGACGCCGATATCGCCAAGACGGCGGTCGAAGTCTTTCGCTGGAGTAGCGGGTTGCCGGAGGGCATTCAACCAGAGGTACGTGGGGGCTACGTCACGCTACACGGTCAAGTCGATTGGCCGTATCAGCGCGAGGACGCCGTCGATATCGTCCGGCGCCTCTACGGTGTGCGCGGCGTCTACGACGACATGACGGTCAAACCGTACTCGGTCGATCCGATGGAGCTACGGCGCGGCATCGAGAGCCGTTTCCAGCGCTTGGCGGCATTCGACGCCAAGAACGTCACGATCGACGTCAAGGACGGTGGGATCGTGAAGCTCTCCGGTACGGTAGCCAGCCTCGCCGAGTTCGACGAAGCGGAGTCGGCCGCGTACTCGGTGCCGGGTACGTCGGAGGTTCGTAACGAGATTCGGATAAGCGACGAGGGTTGGTAAGCACGGCAGCCGACGACATCCCAGAGATCGCGATCGAGGTCATCGACCTTACGAAGCGGTTCGGGGACGTCAAACGCGAGCGTGCCGCAACCGTAGCGCATTTGCGATCACGGATACGGAGCTAAACGACATGGCTGCTGCGGCGATCATCGGCGAGAGCAGAATCCCGAAAAACGGGTAGAGCACTCCGGCCGCGATCGGTATGCCGAGCGCGTTGTAGACGAAGGCGAAGAAGAGGTTCTGGCGCACGTTGCGGATCGTTGCCGCGCTCAGGCGGCGCGCGCGCAGGATGCCGTGGAGATCGCCTTTCACGAGCGTTATGCCGGCGCTCTCGATCGCGACGTCGGTTCCCGTGCCCATCGCAATGCCGACGTCAGCCTGCGCGAGCGCGGGCGCGTCGTTGACGCCGTCGCCCGCCATCGCTACGACTCGACCCTGCGCCTGTAGCTCTTTGACGATCTGCGCCTTTTCACTCGGCAGAACGCCGGCGCGAACGTCGTCGATCCCTAGGCGTCGCGCTACGATCGTCGCTGCGGCCTCACGGTCGCCCGTGACCATCACGATCCGCATCCCGTCGGCATGCAGGGCGTCGACTGCCCCGCTGGCGGATCGCTTGATCGGATCGGCAACGGCAAGGAGCCCCGCAAGCGTACCGTCTATCGCGACGAAGGCGATTGTCGAGCCGTCGTCTGCGACGGGTACGGCCTTCGCGGCGAGCTCCGCATCGGCAATGCCGAGCTGCGTCACGAACGGTGCGTTTCCCAGCGCGACATCGTGGCCGTCGACCGTGCCGCGCACCCCTTTGCCGGGAACGGCACGGAAGTCGGCGACGGCGGTGAGAAGCATACCGCGTTCCACCGCCCCTTGGACGATCGCGCGCGCGAGCGGGTGTTCGCTGGCGCGTTCGAGACTCGCCGCAAGGCGCAGCATCTCCGGAGTACCGGCAACGGTCGCAAGCACGGGCGAACCTTCCGTCAGCGTGCCGGTCTTGTCTACGACGAGCGTATCCGCACGACGCAGCGTCTCGATCGCTTCGGCGTTCTTGAAGAGCACGCCGATACTCGCTCCCTTACCGCTTGCGACGGTGATCGACATCGGCGTTGCGAGGCCGAGGGCACACGGACAGGCGACGATGAGCACCGCGACGGCATTGACGATCGCGTACGGAAGCGCCGGATGCGGCCCGAAGACGAGCCAACACAAAAACGTCACCACCGACGCCGCGACGACGACCGGAACGAAGACGGCGGCGACCGCGTCGGCAACGCGCTGAATCGGCGCGCGGCTACGCGCCGCTTCGCCGACCATACTGACGATCTGAGCGAGCACCGTTTCGCTTCCGACGCGCTGCGCTTGCATGACGAGCGATCCGGTGAGGTTCAGCGTCGCCCCGATGACGCGATCGCCCGGATGCTTCTCGACCGGCATCGATTCGCCGGTGAGCATCGATTCGTCAACGGAGGAACCGCCGTCCAGCACGAGTCCGTCGACCGGAAGCTTCTCACCGGGCCGAACGCGCAGATGGGCGCCGACGGCGACCTCGTCGAGTGCGACGTCGCGCTCGCTGCCGTCGGCGCCGATGCGACGTGCGGTTTTGGGTGCGAGATCGAGTAGCGCTCGAATCGCGGCCCCAGTGCGCCGGCGAGCGCGTAGCTCGAGTACTTGCCCGAGAAGTACGAGCGTCGTGATCGCAGCGGCCGACTCGAAGTAGGTCGCGCGGCCGCTTACGACGGCCGCGAGGCTGTAGAGATACGCGACACCGACGCCGAGGCCGATCAGCGGATCCATCGCCGCGCCGGTCAGTACCTCTGAGAGCCAGAGTGAGTCAAACCTATTCGCGACGATGGCATCGCACAGTTGATCGAGGCCCTCC
>DAHXOK010000098.1:0-3213 GCA_027364935.1 Vulcanimicrobiota bacterium
GTAGCACCGTAGCCGGCGTTTTCCACGAGAATCGCAACTACGGCGCGCGGAGCGTCGGCCGGAGCGAAGCAGACAAACCATGAGTGTGCCGCCCCGTGCGGATTGGTCGCCGTTCCGGTCTTGCCGGCAACGACGACGTTCGGAAGGCTCGCGACGGTGCCCGTCCCACGCTCGACCACGGCAACCATCATGTTCTTCACTTCAGTTGCCGTATCCGCCGAGATCGGCGAAGCAAGCGTTCCGCTGGGAATGGCGCTCACGACGCTGTCACCGCGCCGAATCTGACGCACGATGAACGGCCGCGGCTCGTCTCCGCCGTTCGCAACGGTTGCGGCAACGAGCGCCATTTGCAACGGCGTTACAAGGAGTGCGCCCTGGCCAAACCCCATTTGGGCGAGCTCGCCGCCGCTCACCTCGTCCTTTGGAGGCACGCTGCTGGGCGACGCGGGAAGTTGAAAGTCGAGCGAGCTCCCGATGCCGAAGCGATTCAAGTATTGGTAGAATGTATCGAGGCCGACTTTCAGCGCGATCTGCGCGAAATCGACGTTGCTCGAGAGCGCGAACGCCGTTGTCACGTCCTGGTAGCCGGTGGCCTCGCCTTCGTTGTCGTGGAGCACCGCGTCGCCTACCACGAGGTAGCCCGGATCCTCGAAGCGCGAATCCGGAGTCACCGTTGCGCTATCGAGCGCGGCGGAGGCGGTGAGCATTTTGAAGGTCGATCCCGGTGGATAGAGCCCCTGCGTCGCGCGGTCGAGCAACGGGCTCGACGGATCGGTCGAGACCTGCCGGAAGATTGCGTCGATCGTGCCGGGATCGAAGCTCGGAACCGCCGCGATCGCGAGCCCCGCGCCAGAACGAGGGTCCAGCACGATGCCCGCGGCTCGGGAATAGCGCGAGAGCCGGGAGAAGAGCTCCTGCTGAATCGCCGGCACGATCGTCGTGACGATGTCGTCGCCGTGCGACACGATCGAACGGCCCTGAAGCGCCGCGCGGATCTCTTCGATTTGGCCGATCGGGTCGCCGGAGATGTCGGGCGGGCTCAGTGCCGCGTCGTACGCTTGCTCGATGCCGCTCGTCCCATAGCGGTCGGACACGTATCCGATCGACTGCGCGAGCGACGCTCCCAGCGGGTACGTTCGCCGATCGCCTTGCGAGTACGCGAGGATCGTCCCGTTTGTTGCCAGCACGCGGCCGCGCCCGGCTTGCAGCACTCCGTGCCTGGGATTCGACGCGTGCGACGAGATCGTAGGCCCCTGTACGATCTGGACGTACCACAAGCGCGCCGCCACAATGACGAAGAGCACCCCGATGAGCAGCACGAGCCGGCGGATCGTGCCGTTGATCACTGCCCAGGTTCTCCGATCTCGCGAAGAACCCGTACTCCTCCTTCTTCCGTGCGTACTGCGAGGTGCGGGCGTTCCGCGTCCCGCTCCATTAGAAGGCTCACGAGCCGTCGCGTCGTCTCTTCATCCGTGGCGTCGACCGCGAGCGCGACCTCGACGCCGAGCTCCGCGAGCAACTGCGGTGCGACGTACGCGCACCGCGCAAGCGTCTCGAAATGGTGCGGCTCGTACGGGCCTTGACGCCATGGTCCGCGCTTGCCGAAGACCTGCGTGTGATAGTCCCACGCGCATAGGCGACGTTCTTTCCACATGAAGTCGTCGCGGACGCAGAGCCGCCGGCAGACCGCGCATTGCACGATCGCCGCAACGGGATGCGCGAGGCCCTCGGCGACGTCGTCGGGGAGATCCTCGATGTTCAGGATTGCGTCTTCGTCCAGCCGCTCGGGAACCGGCGCCGACCATCCCACGCGTGCGAGCAGCTCGATGTCGCGCACGGGAGCGATGAAGGCACGCTCGTCCTCGGGCGGAAACGTGCGGTCCGCCCAATCGATGACGCCGGCGAGCGCGATGCCGACGTTCTGCCACGCATCGCCGATGACCACGCCGGCCGGGGTCCAGGCAACCGGCACGAGGCGCGCCGTGATCGCGCCGCCTTCCGCCCGGAAGCTGTTCACGAAGGCGAGCGTGCTGCTGTTCCCGCCGAGAACGAAGGCCGCCGGCTCGCCGCGCGGTACTCTTGAAGACTCTGCGGCGGCCCCGGCGTGCCGTTCAGCGCCTCCACGAGGGCGCGCGCCGTGTCCAGACTGCTCAAACACGCGATACTCGCTTCGACCGCAGCCCGGCGAATCTTGTAGTCGTCGGAGATCTCTCGCGGGCCCTTCGCATCGTTGATGACCAAATCGACGTTGCGCGCCGCGAGAACGTCCAGGACGTGCGGCGAGCCGTCGGCGATCTTGTTGGTCCGCTCGCACGCGATCCCAGCGGCTTCGATCACGTCGGCCGTACCCGGCGTGGCGATGAGACGGTGGCCAAGCTCCGCGTAACGTCGCAACACCGCGACGGCCGCTTGCTTCTCTTCGTCGGAGATCGAGACCAGTATGCGCCCGCCTTCGCTCGGGAGCCGTATTCCCGCCGCAACGAACCCTTTGCGCAAGGCGCCGGCGAACGTCGTATCGATGCCGAGCACTTCGCCGGTTGATTTCATTTCCGGCCCGAGCATCGTCTCGACGCCTCGCATCTTCGAAAAGGAAAAGACGGGAATCTTTACCACGACGTACGGCGGCGCCGGTGTGAGGCCGGTTCCATACGGCATGTCGCGCAAGCGCTCGCCGAGCGCGACGCGCGTAGCCGCGGCAACGACATTCACGCCCGTGGCTTTTTGGATGATCGGCACCGTTCGGCTCGCCCTCGGGTTCGCCTCGATGATGAAAAGCTCGTTCTCGTGCAGGACGAACTGGATGTTGATCGGCCCATTTGTTCGTAGCTCGCGGGCGATCGCCGCCGTCACTTCCACGACGTGCGCCTGCTGCGCCGCGTCGAGCCGCTGGGGCGGGTAGACCGCGATCGAGTCGCCGGAGTGGATGCCGGCGCGCTCGATGTGCTCGAAGATGCCTGGTACCAGCACGTCCTCGCCGTCGAAGACCGCGTCCACTTCCAGCTCGAGTCCGGCAAGGTAGCGATCGACCAGGAGAGGCGCGTCGGGCCGAATGGGCGGTGCCGACTCTGCGTACGAGGCGAGCTGCGCTTCGTTATAGACGATCTCCATAGCGCGTCCGCCGAGAACGAACGACGGTCGCACCAACACTGGGAATCCGAGCTCGCGCGCGATCGCGCGCGCTTCGCGAAACGACCGCGCCGCTTGCCCCTTTGG
>DAHXOK010000098.1:3223-5300 GCA_027364935.1 Vulcanimicrobiota bacterium
CGAACTGCTCCCGGTCCTCCGCCATATCCAGGCTCGCGCGGTCGCTGCCGACGATGCGCACGCCGCGCCGCGAAAGCTCCCCGGCCAGATTGATCGCGGTTTGGCCGCCGAAGGCAAGCATGACGCCTCCGGCCCTCGTCGCACGATACGCAGCCTCGACTTCGTCCCCGCCTGGAGGCTCGAAGACCAGCGTATCGGAGACGTCGAAATCGGTAGAGACGGTCTCAGGATTGTTGTTTACGACGACCGCTCGGCGCCCGGCGGCACGCAGAGCCCACGCGGCGTGCACGCAGCTATAATCGAACTCGATGCCCTGGCCGATGCGGATCGGCCCGCTTCCCACAACGACGACCGCCTCGCCGTCCTCCAGATCGGACATACGCCCGCGCAACTCGTCGGCTTCGCCCACAGAGAGATAGTAGTACGGAGACTTCGCCGGAAACTCGCCGGCGGCGGTATCGACCATACGGAATGCTGCATCTCGGGGGTTCCAGCGTTGCTCTCCCCCTGCGACGATCTCTGCCAGCTCGTAGAGCCAGAAGCGGTCGATGGCGCAGGCTGCGTGAATGCGCTCGATCGCGCGTTCGACGCCGCCCGCCTCCTGCGCTCGTCGCAACAGCTCGCAAATCGCAAACAGGCGCTCGTGCGATGCGTGCTCGACGATGCGATCCAACTCGCCCGCGCTCCATTCGGCAAGAGCGGTACCGCCCAGCCCCTCGTAGCCGAGGTCGAGACCGCGTACGGCCTTGACGAGCGCGGAGCGAAACGTGCGCCCGATTCCCATCGCCTCTCCGGTCGATTTCATTTGCGTGCCGAGTTGCGTATCGGCCAGCGGAAATTTGTCGAAGGGCCAGCGCGGGATCTTGACCACCACGTAGTCGAGCGCCGGTTCGTAGGCCGCTTTCGTGACGCCGGTGATGGGATTCTCTATCTCGTCGAGCAGCTGGCCAAGCGCGATGCGCGTCGCGATCTTTGCAATCGGATATCCCGTCGCTTTCGACGCCAAAGCCGAGCTGCGGGAGAGGCGCGGATTCACCTCGATGATTGCGTACTCGCTGCGGTCTGGATGCAGAGCGAACTGAATGTTACAGCCGCCCTGCACGCCGAGCGCGCGGATGACGTTCAAGCTCGCGGAGCGCAGCATATGGTAGTCGACGTCGGAGAGCGTCTGCGACGGCGCGACCACGATCGAATCGCCCGTATGCACGCCCACCGGATCGAAATTCTCCATGTTGCAGACGACGATGCAGCTGTCGGCGGCATCTCGTAGGATCTCGTACTCGATCTCTTTCCAACCTAGCAAAGACGTCTCGAGCAGCACCTGTCCGATGAGGCTCGCCTCGAGACCGGCGCGCAGGGTCTCGCGCAGCTGCGCGTCGTCGTACGCCAGGCCACCGCCGGTTCCAGCGAGCGTATACGCGGGACGCACGACCAGCGGATACCCCCTCTCGCTTGCGAAGGCCATGCCGTCTTCGATCTGCGTAACGATGCGGCTTTCGGGAACGGGCTCGCCGATCTCCAGCATCTTGGTCTTGAAGCGCTCGCGGTCTTCCGCCAGACGGATCGCGTCGATCGGAGTACCGAGCAGCTCGACGCCGTAGCGGTCGAGTACGCCGGCCTCGTGCAGCTCGACCGCAAGGTTCAATCCCGTCTGCCCGCCGAGCGTAGGCAGCAGCGCGTCCGGGCGCTCGCGCGCAACGATCGCGGCAACCGAGTCGAGCGTGAGAGGCTCCAGATAGACCGCATCGGCGATCTCCGGGTCGGTCATGATCGTTGCGGGATTCGAATTGACCAGCACGACGCGATGCCCTAGCTCGCGCAGCGCGCGGCACGCCTGAACGCCGGCGTAGTCGAACTCGGCAGCTTGACCGATGACGATCGGCCCCGACCCGATCACCATCACGCTGCGCGCGCCCATCTTCATCGGATCATCATATTCGTCGGGAATACTGGGCCTGCATGAGCGCCGCAGCCGATCGAACGCCGCACGTCGGGCTCTGCGACCATGAGGCGAGCGAGCGGCTTGCGCGATTCGGGCCGAACGTCCTCGTGCCGGAGTCGCACGGCCTCGGGTTTC
>DAHXOK010000099.1 GCA_027364935.1 Vulcanimicrobiota bacterium
ACTCCTCGGGCCGGTCTTCACGCCGTCCGGTGTGGATCCGTCAGGCAACGCGAGATTCCTCGACGCAGGCTCGCTCGACCGCCGCGGCGAGCAGCTCGAGAAAGTGCTCGGGAGAGATGCGCGCGCCGTATTCGACGAAGAGCGCGTGCAGCGACAGACAGCCTTCACCGTCGTAGAGCACGAGAGCGCGCGCGGCGCCGCTTGCGATCTCGACTGCGGTCGCTTCGGACGCGAGCGCGGCGCGTGCCACGTATCCGATCGACGCCTTCGGACCGTACGCGATGAAACGCGCGTCGGGGCGAAGCCGTGCGCGGATGGCGTACAGAGCGTCGTTGCTGCCGAACGCAACCACCGCGTCGTAGGTCGCGAGGTCGCGTGCGTCGCGCTCGCCGTCCCATGCCTCTGCGTGCGCTGAGGCGAGGAGCTCGGAATCCTCGGCGAGCGTTTCGAAGAATGCTGCGACGAGCGAATCCTCGCGGTCCTTCACGAGTACGTCGCAGCCGGCGCAGAGGGCGAAAATAGCCGGGACGATCGCGACGCCGATCGTGGTTCGGCTCGAGATGACGGCAACGCGGCCGAGCGGCTCGAAGCGCCGCGCTTCTCCCACCTCGCGTGCGATGGCTTCGTCGAGCGCCTCGGCGGTAATCGACCGGAAGAGGCGATCGAACGCGTATGCGACCACGGGAACGCTGTAGCGCGTGCGCTCGGCGACGCGAGCGAGCGCGCGCACGCGCGGCGGAAAGCCGGAGTTGCACCAGCGCGCGGCGGCCCGCGCCACTGCGGTTACGACGTTACCGCGCGCCGAGCGTCTCTGCATCGAGCGAGCATCCGCGCAGCTGCGCACCAGATTCGCGGCCGAGCAGCACGATCTCGCGGCCGAAACACGCGCCGATATCCTCCGTCTGCACGGCGATACAGGAGGAGCGGTTCGCAACATCCACGTGCACGAGCGCGCCGACAACGCCATCGGGAAGCGTCGCGCCGTCCGGCCCGACGGCCCGCGCTCGTAACCATCCCGGCGCAGCCTTCATCCTCCCTTTGCCGGTGTCGTACCATTGCGACGTCAACTCGGTCATTCCATATTCGGCGAGGATGTGCGTCTCATCGATGCCGAAGCACGCACGCGTTCTCGCGTAGAGTTCCTCGCGCCCGACGACGCGCGTGCGCCCTTTGAATCCGCCGGTCTCCACGATGCGCGATCCCAACGGTAACGCAAAGCGCAGCCCCCGCTTTTGCGCCGCGTCGAGTGCGGCAACGAGTGCAAATGCGGTCGTCGTAAGACAGATCGGCTGCCGCTCCTCGATTGCCTCGCGCAAATCCGCAAAGAGCTCGTTCGCAAGAAGTACGTCGCCGCGCAGGTACCAGCACGTTCGGCCGTCGCCACGCTCGCGGGCGACGCGCTCCATCATGTAGCCGAGCGAGGAATGCGCTCGCTCGCCGGGATTCGGCACGAGATGCAGATAGCGCAGCCGCGCTTCGTCGGGGAGCACGAAGCGATCGAATCCCGCCAGCAGTGCCGCGTCGTAGAGCGCGGCGTTCTCCATGTAGTGGCGGCCGCCGATCCCGCGCGTCGTGCCGCTCGTCTCGAAGACGAGCGCCGCCGCTGCAGGGTCGAACGTTGCGAGCGCCGCTTCCTTATAGGCGGCGGCGGGCACGGGCGGGATTGCCTGCCAAGAACGCGGTGGCGCGTCCGGCGTTACTCCGAGCGCCGCAGCGTAACGCGCGTACGGCTCGTTATAACGCAGCTGATGGGAGAAGACGCGCAGAGCGAGATCGTCGAACGCTGCGTCGGAGAGCGCGAGGCCGTTGCGCCACGCCGCGATGACGGTGAGAATCTCGCGATCGAGCGCGCGTGCCTGCGCTTCGTATGCCGCGCTCACTGGGCAGCCGGCTTCTCCCGCCGGCTCGTGATGACGCCGCTGTTGAGCCCGCCGGTTGCGAGCCCGCCGTGGAAACGCGCGTACTCGACCTTGATGCAGCGGTCGACCACGACGTCGAGCCCCGCTTCGTCCGCGAGGCGAATCGCTTCGTCGTTGACGACGCCGTACTGGAACCAGATCGCCCTCGCACCCGCCGCGATCGCCTCGCGCGCCACCTCGACGACCTCGCTCGGCTTGCGAAAGACGTCGACGATGTCGGGCGCGCTCCGCTCCTGCGCGTAGGCCGCGAGCGACGGATATGCCGCGACCCCGTCGATGTCGGGAATCGTCGGGTTGATCGGCGTTACCGTATACGGCGTCTGCGTGCGCAGATAGGAGAAGACGGTGTAGCTCGGACGGAGCGGATTGCGCGACGCGCCGATCACCGCGACGCTCCTGCTCCGCTCGAGCAGCGCCCGGCGCTGCGACGGCGTTCTCAGAATCATGCGCGCGCTTCGGATCGAGCGGCGACGCGCAGCGCTCTATCGAGATCCCAGATGAGATCGCCGACGTCTTCCAAGCCGACGGAGAGGCGAATCGACTCGGGCGCGACGCCGGCCTTGCGAAGCTCTTCGTCGTCGAGCTGCGAATGCGTCGTCGAGGCTGGGTGAATCACGAGGCTCTTTGCGTCGCCGACGTTGGCCAGATGGCTCCACAGCTCGAGCGCGTCGATGAACCGCCGTCCGGCATCCCGCCCTCCCGCGATGCCGAACGTGAAGACGGCGCCTTGCGTGTAGCTCACCCACGTCACCTCCGGCCGCTCGCGCAGAAACTCTGCGATCGCTTGAGCGTTGCGCACGTGCGCCTCCATGCGCAGTGCGAGCGTCTCCAATCCGAGCAGCAACAGCCACGCGTCCATCGGCGCAAGCTGCGCGCCGACGTCGCGTAGGACTTCAGCGCGCGCGCGCATCAGGAACGCGTACTCGCCGAAGGTTTCTGTGAAGACTTTCTTGTGGTACCCGGGGCTCGGATCGGAGAGGAGCGGAAACCTCCCGTTTCCCCAGGGGAAGGTTCCCGACTCGACGAGGACGCCGCCGATAGTCGTGCCGTGACCGCTGATGAACTTCGTTGCCGAGTGCAAGACGATGTCGGCACCGTGTTCGATCGGCCGGCAGAGATACGGCGTCGCAAACGTATTATCGACGACGAGCGGAATACCGTGCTCGTGCGCGAGCGCGGCGAGCGCGGGAAGATCGGCGATCGTTCCCGCCGGGTTGCCGATCGTCTCGACGAAGAGCAGCTTCGTATTCGAGCGAATCGCTGCCGCAAGCGCGTCCAGGTCGTCGACGGGCACGAACGTCGTTTCGATTCCCATGCGCTTGACCGTTACCGAGAGCTGCGTGATGGTGCCGCCGTAGACGTTCTGCGAGCAGAGCAGATGATCGCCGGACTGTGCGAGGCAGAGTACGGTGCATAGCTGCGCTGCGAGACCGCTCGCGCACGCCACCGCACCGAGCCCGCCTTCGAGACTGGCCATGCGCTCCTCGAATGCCGCGACGGTCGGGTTGCTGATGCGGCTGTAGATGTGTCCGTAGCTGCGCAACTGGAAGAGTTCCGCCGCCTCTTGCGTCGAGCCGAAAACGTATGCCGCGGTTTGGTAGATCGGCATGACGCGCGAACCGGTTGTGGGGTCGGGCGGCGTACCGGCGTGGATCGCGCGCGTCGCGAACCCGAATTCCCTATCGTGCATGCGGCACGTTTCGGCAGCACGACCCCGTCATCCTGAGCGGTCCGCACCGCGCCACCCTGAACGCCGCGCTACCGCGGCTGTCGAAGGGCGAAGGGTTATTTGGGCGGAGGCGACGGGAACGGGTTGGAGAGGCCGCCCGGCTGCTCGTTGATGTTGTCGAAGAAGTTGTCTTTCGGACGGTAGTCGGCTGAGAACGGCAGCTGCTCGGTCGGCGTGGTCATCATGCCAACCATATCGGTCGTTCCGTCGAGCGTTCCCTGAAAGACGATCGTCGAGCCGTTCGGCAGCGTGACGACGACGCGCACGTTGTTTCCGTCTACGGTGCCGACGGCCGGCGCGTGCTTATTGCTCGAATCCATGTAGATGCCGGTGAGAGCGTTCTGCTGCTGGTAGAGCTTGAGGTGGGTGTACGTCGTGTCCGCGCCGCGCTGAATTGCCAGCTCCCAAACGCCTTCGATGCCGACCCGCTGCGGTGGCGGCGGCGAGGGCGTGGCGTGCTGCGCGCGTCCGTTTGACGGAAAGAGGCTTTGGACGCCGGGAATCTCCGTTGGCGTCGCACTGGGTGAGGGCGCCGGCGACGCATCGACGAGCGGCGGTGGAGAAGGCGGAGCCGTGGCTCCGACCGACGGAACCGGAAGACCGCCTCCGGCAAGGAGCGCGACGAGCAGAGCCGCCGCGCCGAATGGAACAATCGCGCGCTTCACGCCGCTGACTTGGGCGCGCGTGCCCGCACTCCCTCGCGCGCGCCGCAAAAGGGGTCCCTTCTTAATCTCGCGCCCTGGAATTAAGAACGCTTGCTTCGCTCGATTTACCCCGGCGGCCACGTGGGAGCGCGATGCGGTTCGATCGGCAAACGAATGCGCCGTATGCCGCCGGAGGGGTTCGCGGCGTCGACGATGCGGGAGACGTCGTTGGCGAGCGCTGCCAGCAGTGCGGACGCCGCCGGGCACGAGAGATCCGGCGAGATCCAGCCATGCCAAAGCACGTTCAAGCGCGTACCGAAGGAGGCGCTCTTCATACACGGACGTCCCGCCGAGCGCGCGTCGCGCGCGGCGTGAGCGTCGTTCAAGAACTTTGCTGCAAGGACGGGCGGAATGGAGAACGCGCGTGGTGCGGCGGCCTCGCCGCTCACCGTGCCCGAGCCGTTCGCGTGCAGCGCGATGCGCCAGCCGGCGGTGTTTGTCGATCCGCTGTTAAGGATCGCTGCGCCGTCGAATCGCGGCGCCGCTGGCGCTACGGTCGCAAGCGCCAAGGCGCAGAACAGGGCAAGCATCCAAGTGCGCATGCCTAGAACTTCGCGAAAAGAGGAGGAACCCTCTAAATCTCTAAGGGCCGGGCGAGCGCTTTTCCGCTACTTGGGGAGGCGGTTTTCTGTGCAGAAGGAGCTTTGAGCTGTGAAGCAATTGTACGTGGGCTTCGGTGCGCTCGTCGTAGTGGCCGGGCTCGCGGCGTGCGGGGGCAGCGGCGGCGGCGGCGGAGGCGGAGCTGCCGGTCCAAGTGCTATAGGAAATGTTGGCAGCACTGTCAGCTTTTCAACTACCGGCGGCACCGGCGGTCAGGGCGACGGGACTGTCGGG
>DAHXOK010000009.1:0-14645 GCA_027364935.1 Vulcanimicrobiota bacterium
ACATCCTCACGAGCGACATCGCGCTTGGCTTGAAGACGTCGCACGATCAGGCCGAAGCGATCAAACGGCGCTTAGGCGCCGGGGTACGCGACGCCTCGAACGAGGATGCTTTTGCGGTCCAGGCGCTCGACGGGCGCACGACCAAACAGAGCTCGACCGCGGAGCTGCGCGCCATCGTCGTGCCGCGCGTGCTCGAGACGCTGCGCATGGCGCGGCAGAAGATCGTCGAGAACGTCCCGCGCGATCTCGTACTCGGCGAGGTGGTGATTACTGGCGGCGGTTCGCTCCTGCCCGGTATCGACGCGATCGCAGAAGACGTCTTCGGACTCCCCGTGCGGCTGGGCGTTCCCAAACACGTCGTCGGCCTCACCGAAACGGTCGCGCAGCCGCAGTACGCGACGGCTATCGGACTCATCCTCTTCGGCGCCAACGGCAACGGCTCGCTCATCGAGACGTCACGGCGCAGCGGATCGCTGTGGCAGCGCATTCGCAAGTTTGCATCGGATCTGTGGAACTAAACTTCTTTTCGTCATCGGAGGAAAACATGGCAGACGGACGGCGCTACGTACCCGAACACGCGGCCACGATCAGAGTCATTGGAGTAGGTGGAGGCGGCTGCAACGCCGTCAACCGCATGATCGAAGCGGGGCTCACCGGCGTGGAGTTCTATGCGGTGAACTCGGACGTTCAGGCGTTGCGAAGCTCGCTGACCGAGAACACCGTGCACATCGGCGGCGGCATGACGCGCGGCCTCGGCGCCGGCGCAAACCCGACGCTCGGGCGCGAGGCGGCCGAAGAGTCGCGCGAAGATCTTTCGATGCTGCTCTCCGATGCGGACTTGGTCTTCATCACCGCCGGCATGGGCGGCGGCACTGGAACCGGCGCGGCGCCCGTGATCGCGGAACTCGCGCGCGAAGCGGGAGCGCTGACGATCGCCGTCGTGACCAAGCCGTTCGCCTTCGAAGGCCGCAAGCGCATGCAGCTGGCCGAGCACGGCATCGGCGAGCTGGAGCAGAAGGTCGACACGCTTATCACGATTCCCAACGAGCGCATCTTACAGGTGATCGAGAAGAAGACGCCGCTCAACGACGCGTTCGCGTATGCCGACGACGTGCTGCGCCAAGGGATCGCGGGCATCAGCGACCTCATCACGCAGCCGGGCCTGATCAATCTCGATTTCGCCGACGTGAAGACGATCATGACCGATGCGGGCTCGGCCATGATGGGCATCGGTGAAGGCTCGGGCGAGCACCGCGCGGCGGATGCGGCGCAGAAAGCGATTGCGTCCCCCTTGCTCGAGACGACGATCGAAGGCGCGCGCGGCGTGATCTTCAACATCACGGGTGGTCCGGACATGGCAATGTATGAGGTCAACGAAGCTGCAGAGATGATCAGCCGCGCGGTCGATCCCGACGCGCAAATCATCTTCGGCGCTTCGATCGACAAGAGCATGCAGGGAAAAGTTCGCGTGACGGTACTCGCGGCCGGTTTTGGCGCGGGACGCTCGTATCGTGGCTCCGTCGCGGGCTTCACATTCGATTCCGGAAAGTTTGAAACCGTCGCTCCGGTCAACATGGACGACATCGAAGTGCCGGCATTTCTGCGCTATCGCGGCTAAGATCGCGTAGTGGCCTATGCAGCGCGGGTGCTGCTGGATAGCATCAGCGAGGCGGGAATTCGTCTCACCACGTTAGAGGTGACGTTTCCCCGCTTCGTCTTGGCGGAGTTTAACACGCACAGGGTTTTCTCGCGTTCGAGCGCGAGCAGTCGCGCCGTGCCGACGGCGAAAATCATCGAACGCGTCGAGAACGACCCTGTGACGCCGCTCGAGTGGGGACGCAACAAGAAGGGAATGTCCGCGAGCGAACGGCTCGCGCAGGAAGAAGAAGACGAGGCCGAGCGCGTGTGGCTGGACGCACGGGATGCTGCAGTCGAACAAGCGCGGAAACTTCACGATCTCAAGGTGCACAAGCAGATCGTGAATCGTCTCTTGGAACCGTTCCTGTGGCATACGGTGATCGTGACGGCGACGGAATGGGAGAACTTCTTTACGCTGCGCTGCTCGCGCAACGCACAGCCGGAGATTCGGGAGGCGGCGGTGCGCATGCGCGACGCGATGAACGCGAGCGCGCCGTCACCGGTTGCGCAGGGCGAGTGGCATCTGCCGCTCGTGCAGCAGGACGAGCGTCAGCTCGGCGAGGAAACGCGCAAGAAAATCTCCGCCGCCCGTTGCGCGCGCGTCTCGTATCTCACGCACGAGGGCAAGCGCGAGATCGAGAAAGATCTCGAGCTCTACGAACGCCTGAAACAAGATCGCCATCTCTCTCCATTCGAGCACGTAGCAACGCCGGCGAATGAAAATGAATTCCACGCGAACGTCCGCGGCTGGGTGCAGATGCGGCAAGAAATAGAGAGTGCCCAATGAATACGGAGCTGCGACAAGATCGTTCTCGCGAGCGATCGACCTCTTGCAGAACTGGCAACTTTATGGCATAAGAGATTCCATACCAGTCGGGTAAGGGTGGTGCCCGTGACCTAGTGTTCTGTGAAGAAAAGAGGTCGGGGGCGTGACTCTTTCTCATGCGTTTCGATTCGGCTTGGCCGCGCAAAGTGCACCATTTGATCCGGATCCTGAGGCGCTTCGCTACGTTCCCGCGGGTTTTGCGTTCCGTCACGACGTGCTGCCTTACGGGGTAGACGGCTCTGAGTTGTTGATTGCGGTACCCGACGGCGAGCCGTCGACCGTGGACCGGATTCGGCTGCTCACGGGAATGCGCGTCCAAGCGATTCCCGTTCCTCGAGAGCTCATTCGCAAACAACTGGCAGTCGCGTACGGCGTCACCCATAATCGCCGGTTCGAAGTCGATACATCGACGTCTGCCGTTCGCGTTTTGGACGAAATACACGAAGGTGCCGTTCGGTCGCGCGCCTCGGACGTTCACATTGAGCCATACGCTCACGGCGGCCGGGTGCGTCAGCGCGTCGACGGCCGGCTTCACGAAGTACGACTCCTCGACGAGCGCCTGCATGCGCAAATCGTATCGCGCGTGAAGGTGCTTGCAGAAATCGACGTAGCGGAGCGAAGGCAACCGCAGGACGGACGATATTCGTTGAACATCGCCAGCCGAGCGATCGACGCACGCGTGTCGTCGATTTCGACGATTGATGGAGAACGCGTCGTAATTCGTTTGTTCGACTGGCAGGCTGAGCGCCCGCGCCTGGACCGCCTGGGTATGGACGCAGGGACGCTCGATCGCTGTCGCTCGCTTATGGGTGCTCCACATGGCTTCGTTGTCGTTTGCGGTCCGACTGGAAGTGGAAAATCAACGACGCTGTACGCTGCGCTAGCGGAGAGAACGTGCGACGCCGAGCATGTCTGCACGATAGAGGATCCGATCGAGATGCATCTGCCAGGCATCGCGCAAATGCAGGTGAACGTGCGCGCCGGCTTGACGTTCTCGCGGGCACTTCGGTCGATCCTGAGGCAAGATCCCGACGTTGTGATGGTCGGCGAAATGCGCGATGCAGAGACCGCGGGAATTGCAAGCTCGGCGGCGCTCGCCGGGCAGCTGGTTCTCACTACTCTTCACAGCCGCGATGCGGTACGCGCGATCGAGAAGCTCGTGGACCTCGGCATGCCTCGTCACGCTATCGGCGCGACGCTGACCGGCATCGTTTCGCAGCGGCTCGTCAGGACGAAGTGCTCTAGTTGCGGCGATGCCGCCGGATGCGAGGAGTGTTCCGGTACGGGATTCTCCGGGCGGACGGGGATATTTGAGTGCGTCGTCATGAGCGAGGAATTACGAAGTGCGATTTCGGGCGGGTCGCCGACACAGCAACTCCGACACCTCATCGAACGCGACGCAGCGGGAACGCTTGTGCGAGACGGCTTGCGCCACGTCATGGCGGGTCGTACGACTGCTGACGAGGTAGAGCGAGTCCTTGGCGAGCGCATCTTGCAGTGACGAGCGCACTGGCGACCGTATTGGTATCGGACGCGATGCACGCGGCGAAGACACGTGGCGCGTCCGACGTGCACCTCGTACCCGGTCTTCCACCAATGTTGCGCATCGACGGACGGCTCGAAGCATACGCGGGCGCCGGCATTTCCTCAAATGATCTCGAACAGGTCGCACTCTCGCTATTGGGCGATGCGGAGCGAGAACGCCTGAACGAGTCTGGCGATGCCACGGCTACGGTAGTGGATGCCGGCACGACGATTCGAGCGCACGCGGCTCGTACGGCGAACGGCGTGTCGGTTACGTTGCGCTTTCTCGCGCGAGAAGTTCCGTCGCCGCGTTCTCTGGATCTTCCGGACGTCCTGAGCGACCTTGTGCGTTCCCCACGTGGCCTCGTGATGCTCGGCGGGCCTACGGGGAGTGGCAAGTCTACCACACTTGCGAGCCTCATTGCGATGCTGAACGACACGAGTGCACGTAAGATCGTCACGATCGAGGACCCCGTCGAGTATCGCATTGCTCCGCGGCGGTCGCTAATCGTACAGCGTCAGGTCGGGCGTGACGTGCGTACGTTCGCGGAAGCAATCCGTGGGGCGCTGCGTAGCGATCCCGATGTGATCGTGATTGGCGAGATGCGAGATACGGAAACGATTTCCGCTGCAATATCCGCTGCAGAAACAGGACATCTCGTGCTCGCAACCGTGCACACGGGCGATGTTCCGCAGAGTATCGATCGTCTTGTGGATGCGTTTCCATCGGATCGAGCAGAACACGCGCGCGGTCGCATCGCCAACGTGTTGTTGGCTGTGGTCTGCCAACGGCTCGTACCGCGAGCTGCGGGAAGCGGCCGGCAGTTGGTCGCGGAGGTGCTGATCGCAACAGACGCCGTTCGGCACATGATTCGCGATGGCAAGCACCACCAGCTGCCGAGCGTCATGGCAACGAGCCGACGTCTTGGGATGCAAACGCTGGAAGCTCATCTTGCCTCGCTGGTGGCGAGGGGTGCGATAACCACAGATTGTGCGGAGGCGGCGCGGTAGGTGGAGGCCGTGTATCACTACACTGCGCGATCGGACGGGGGTATCGTCGTTGCCGGTACGATGCGAGCATCGTCGCGAGGCGCTGCCGTCGCGCAGCTGCGAGGGCGGCGATTGTTCGTGACGTCGCTGGACGACGAAGTGAACGTGCGCGGGAAGGCGAAGGCGTTATTCAAGCTGGCGTCATCGCAGCGCCGGACGAGAGCGGCCTTCTTTCGGGCTCTCGCCGTGTTGGTTGGTGCGGGCACGACGCTTCGGCGTGCTCTTGCCGTTTCGATCGAGCAATGCAAGGACGCGCGCTTTGCCGAAGCCTTGCGGGCCGCGGCCGCGGATGTTGACGGTGGCACCGCCCTTTCCGATGCGATGTCGCGTCGGCCGGCCGAATTCTCTGCGACCATCGTGGCAATGGTTCGTGCCGGAGAACTTGGTGGAGTGCTCGAGGACGTGCTCGATCGGTGCGCGACGATGCTTGAGCGCGAAGGTGAGCTTCGCCGACGCGTTACCGCGGCACTGACATACCCGGCGCTCGTCATGACTGTGTCCGCGGGACTTGTCGTGTTTTTGCTCGTAGCTACGGTGCCGAGTTTGAGCTCGATGTTTGCGCAACTCCATGCATCATTGCCGCTATCGACGCGACTGATGATCGGCGCGAGTCAACTGCTGCGCGCGCCGGAAGCGCCACTCGCGGCTATTACGATGTGCGCTTGCATGGTCGGCATTACCATGCTAGCTCGGCGAATAGGGATGCGCGGCCTCTGGCTGGACAAGAGCATGCTCAAGCTGCCCATTATCGGGCGAATCCGAAGTAGCGCTGCTACGGCGACCTTCGCGCGGACCGTTGGAACGCTGCTGCAATGCGGCGTCGCAATTACGGAGTCGGTGCGCACTGCGGCCGATGTTGTGGGCAGCGAGGCGTACCGGCATGCCATCCTGGGCGTTGAGCGCCTACTATCGGAGGGAACGGCCTTTGCACCCGCCCTCCGGTATGTGGGTACATTCGATCCGCTGTGCGTCGGACTGGCCGCTGTGGGAGAAGAGTCGGGCTCTCTGGACGGGATGTTACTACGCGCAGCCGAGCACTACGAATCCGACGTGTCCGCTAGTCTGGCGACGATAACGTCGGTTATCGAACCCGTGATGATCGCGGCTCTTGGATCCGTCGTGGGCTTGATCGTCGCCTCGATCATCATCCCGCTGTACGCCGCAATAGGGAATATTCGTTGACAGCCGAGTGTCCTCCGCTAGGCGAGGGTCTTTCGCGCGACGACGCGATTACGCGCTATCGATACTTGTACGTTCGTGCTGCACGGCGCTTTGCCCGACCCGGCCTAGACAGGGCGGATCTCGAGCAGGTGGCCGTGATCGGCCTTATCAAGGCTGCGGACCGCTTCAATCCTGCTTCCCGTACCCCGTTCGAGGCATATGCGTGGCTTTTGATGATCGGCGAGCTGATGCATTACGTTCGAGATAGCGAACGCCTCGTGCGCGCCCCGCGACGCCTACGGGAGCTGGATCGTCGCTGGCTGCAAGCAGAGCACGATGTTTGGATGCGGCAGGGTCGGGACTCGACCCAAGCCGAGATCGTCGCGGCGTTGGGCGCATCCGCGTCGGAGTGTCGCGAACTAAGACAATATCGGGCCGCTAGCTACGTCGTTCCGTTCGATGCTCTGAAGCCGCCGGATCAGCAGTCGCTGGCATACACGATCGATGCGGAGTTGGATCGTATCGGATTGGAGAGTATGGTCAGCCGCTTTTCTCCTCTCGAGCGCACCATTCTCCGCGAAATTTACGAGCGCGACACGCCCATGACGGCGCTTGCGGCAAAACTGGGATATTCTCGGCGACACGTGGCGAGATTGCATCGTCGAACCCTTCGCAAACTCGCGGGGCTAATGCGTCCGGCGATCCGGTGTGCGGGGCATTACGATAGCGAGGTGACTTCGTCGTGACGAATGACAGCGAGCGGGGCTTCACGCTCATTGAAATGATGATCGTTGTAGCGATCATTGCGATTCTGGTAACGATACTCGTCCCAAATCTCATGCGAGCGAGAGCGCAGGCCCAGACGGCTGCTTGTGAGGGAAACCTCAAGGAGATTGCAACTGCATTGGAGCTGTACGAAACCGATCACGACGCGTATCCGCAGAGCGGTAACGTGGACGCGAGCAACAGCGACCTTCAACCGTACGTGCAGCAGGTTCCAGTCGATCCAGCAGCGGGCCCGGGGAAGCCGTACACGTTCGCGGTGAGCACCAACGGCAACGGAGAACCTTCATATACGATTACGTGTCCCGGAATTCATGATCCCGCGACCCTTCAGGCCTTTAATCAAGGCAACAATACCGCGACCCATATCCAATACGGCTCGCAGACTGGCTTCGCTGCGGTAAGCAGTCAATAAGAGGTGGATATCGTTGGTGCGTTCCTCGCGGCGGTATCGCGGCACGACGAGACGGCGCCGGCCTTGGCCTTCGTCGCGGGGGTCGCAGGCTCGGTGGGCCCGTGCTTTGGAGCTCGTGCGGCGTCCCTCGCCGGCCTCACTGCCGGAGCACGCGGCGTTCACAGGGTGCTGTTCGTCGCGGCGTTTGTTGCTGGTCTCGTGTCGTCGTACGTGTTGATTGCGCTCTCGGCGACGTTGTGGCTGCGCATTGCGACAGAATCGTCCTGGATATATGGTGCTCTCGCGCTCGGATTATTGAGCTATGGCATGCTTGCCCTGATGCGTTCGGATACGCGTGGCTGCTGCAGCGAATCATCGCTTGCGCCGACGGTAGCGTCGATTGGGTGCACGTTCCTGAGCGGCGCTTCGTTCGCCTTCGTGGCATCACCATGCTGCACGCCGGTTCTCGTGGCAATTGCAGGCATAGCTGCGAGGGCCTCAACGCCGTTTTTCGGCGTTGTCGTCGCAGCGGCGTTTTCCCTCGGCCATGGGATGCCCCTCGCGTTGCTGGCTTGCAAAGACGGAGGAGTCTGCAGACTATTGCGCGGCCATGCCTGGCGACGTGCAGGCTCTGTCGTCGGTGGCGGCGTGATGGTCGCTCTTGCGGGATACTATGCTCTTCTCGTTTGAGCGTGCTCGCGGCGCGATCGGGCCAGCGCGGAATTTGTCGATGAGCCTCATTGCGATTGCAGTCACCGCCCTGTTGCTCCATGCGCAGCTTGCGTCAGCAATGCTGACTCGTGGCGACGATATGCTCTATCAGTCAAAGCCTGAGTCGGCACTACGATTCTACGCGCGTGCGTTGTTGTTCGATCCCGGCGACGCCACGGCGATGGATCGATATGCATTCGTATCGATGACGACGCATCGCCGGAGACTCTTGCAGATCGCAGTGCGCAAGATGGACGCATTCCTACGAGGGCCACGGATGAACTCGGTCTTGGTACTGGACAGAGCGCTGTGCGAGCGCGCTCTTGGGCGTTATGCTGCGGCGGAGGGCGATTTCGTAACGGCCGGCATGCTCGATCGAGACGCGCGCGCACTCGTCTTCGCCGGTTACGCAGCATTGCGTCTCGGATCGCGCGAACGGGCTCGCCTCTGGTGGCGGTTGGCGCTCGGCGTGCGGAGCGGCTATGTTCCGGCGATGCGCGCGTTGGCACTCCGATGAGCGGCGTGCATGCAGGAGCCACCAGCGCCGTCATCGGCGGTACGTGCATGCTCATTGCGCGGTATGCGGCCGGGCGTTGCGGGTGCAGAATGGGTGCCGGCCTGCGGTCTTATATCCTGCTCGGGTCGGCGGTCGCGATGGGTATCGTAGGGTGCGCGGTCGCGCGGGTCACGGTGGCTGAAATCGCGAGTCTTTCAGTTGCAGGTGTTTGCGCTGCGACGGACCTGGAATGCGGATATATCTTCGATACCGTCGTCGCGTTCGGGTGCGCTGCGACGTTGAGTTCGTGCCTGGTGCAAGGCGGCGCGGTGAGCGCCGTCATAGGCGCGGTCTCGGGAGCGAGCGTGCCGGCATTACTCAACCTGGGCAGTCGAGGACGGGGAATCGCACTTGGCGACGTGAAGTTAGCCGCGTTGCTCGGGATGAGTGAAAGCGTGCAGGGAGCTCTGTGCATGCTCGCCGTCGCGTTTATTGCAGGCGGAGCGGTGGCGGCGGTTCTCCTCATAACGCGGCGAAAGGCACTCTCCGATGCGCTCCCATTCGCCCCGTTCCTTTCGATTGGTGCGTGGTTCGTCGTTCTCGTGGCGGAGCGATGACTCAGGTGCTTCCCCTCGGGATTGATATCGGTGCGACGCGCATCCGCGTTGCCGTCGCGGAGCGGCGTAGACACGGTGCAATAAGCCTACTAGAGATCGCGTCGCGCGAGCGTGGAGACGCTACGGATGCCGAAAGCGATGAGGTAACGGTCATGATTCTCGAAGACCTTCATCGCGAGCTGGGGTTACGCCAGAGAGAGTGCGTATCGGCACTGGGAGTTCCGCAGGCGACGCTCCGCAGCGTGCAATTTCCGAAGATGAATTGGTTCGAACGTAGGAGCGCCGCACGCTTCGAGGTTTTTGGTGAGTACGGCGAGTCTATCGGAAGGTGCACGAGAGTACGGGTGCACTCAATCGATCGTGCATCGGGCCTCTTCGCAGTAGGAACAGTAGATGACGCGGAGGTTCGGCACCACCTTGCTATCCTCCGTAAGGCCCGCCTGCGCGTTGCGGGAATAGATCACGACGCGTGCGCGTTGCGGCGCGTCCTCGGCGATCTTGACGCCGTCGTCGATATCGGTTACGAGACGGTGCGGCTTCACGTGTTCAAGCAGGAACCGCCGGTATCGTGGACAGCGGGGGTGGGAGGGGTGGACGTAACGCGACGCATCGCGAGCGAGCTTTCCATCGATGCGGCGAGTGCCGAGCGTCGAAAGCGCATTCTCGGCGTTGCCGGGGCTGGCGAGAGCGCACGTGAATCCTGCGTGGACGCAATCTGCTCTCTGATCGAAGGGGCGCGGGCTGGCGGAATGCGAGTTGCTGAGGTTGGCTTCGTTGGTAACGGCGCGCGCCTTCCCGGCGTGGCCGAGTCGGTGGCGGAAGGGACGGGCGCGCGCGTCGAGATCGCCGTCCCCGCACTGCTGAGAACGGCCAGAATGTCGGGCGAAGCCTTATCGTCCGGCTCGCCGGATTGGACCCTTGCCGCGGCCTTAACCACCTGGCGCACGGCATAGGCGAAAGCGCATGAACTTCGATTACCTGCGAGACGAGGCGCCGGAAGCGATCGAACGCGTACTGATCCTGCGCGCTCACCCGGAGGCGAGGGCTATGGCGAGCGTCCTGACGATTGCGATGCTCGTGCTTCTCAGCGCGTGGGTAATTGGTGATATCCGCGTTCGCGAAGAGCGCTCGTCGTTGGCGCAGGCTAGAACGTATCTCGCGCACAGCAGCATCGACGCCGATAAGGTTCTTGCTCGTGCACGCCACCTTCGGGCGTGGCTTTCGCTCGATCGACGCATACGCGCGATCAGAATATCCGGAGCCGCAACCGCGCGAAGCATTGCCGCCGCAGCCAATACGCTACCTTTGGATGCATGGCTCACGAGTATTCGTTACGATGGGACAGGGTATTCCGTGATGGGCAGGGCCGTAGGGCTCGGCGGAGTAGCGGATGCGTTGCACGCATACCGGTCGATTCGGCTGATCGCAGCAGGGAGCCCCGATGCACGCACGACGCGCGTCGTCGATTTTGAGGCGTACGTCTCCGATCGGTGATGGTGACGTGAAAGATCGAAGCATGCGCTGGGCCTGGGGCGTAGCCATTGCAGGCATAGTCCTCGCGTACGCAGCGATCGTTTCTCAAGAGCACCGGCAGCTTGCCGCTGTTCGGGCGCTGGAGCGTTCTACGTACGATGCGGCCAATCGAAACGAGCGAATCATCTCGCGAGGTGCGACGCTGATCTCTGAGCGCAACTACTTGCGTGGCGACATCGCGCATATGCTGCAGGATTCCGCGCATTCCACGGATGCCTTGCTCAGCGAGCTCGATCGAGAAAGCGCCGATTTGGGCGTACGGGTCATCAGTGTAACGCCGACATCGGACGCCGTGCAAAGGCCTGGAACCGCGCCACAGGATTTTCGATCCGATGCCTTCACGATCGAGGTCGACGGGACGTTTGACGCGCTTTTATCCTTGCTTCGGGAACTGACGTCGGCCGCAGCGCTTATCGGCGTGGATTCGATTGCAATGACCAGGAGCGATGGCGCGGAGCAGAGCCGATCGCCGAGGCTTCGGGCGACGTTGAGCGCACACACCTATGAACTCGGTGCACACTGGTCTGAGGAGTTTCGATGAGGCTTCCGGCTCTGTACGACGGTCAGCGGGCCGTACTTTTTCGCTGGGGCATGTTGCTGGCCGCTGCCTCATGCGCTTTGGCGCCGCTGTCCGGAGCGTCCTCCGCGACGCCTTCGGCTGCTGTGGCAGGCGCGTTCGTCGGAATCGGCAGGCTCGGTCCGCTTCGAATTCCGAGCCAGGTAGCGCTGAGGCGAGATCCGTTCATTCCGCGCGCCGCTGAGCTGCCTCCTGGAACGGTCGTCGAGGCGGTGCTTCTCGGCGAGTCGCCGCACGCGCTGATCTCGCTTGGGCCGAAAGCAACCGTGGTCGGCGTCGGCGATCTCGTTGGCGGCATTCCAGTCGAATCGATAGACGCAACCGGTATCCGTCTCTCCGACGGTACCCGTTTAACCCTGCGGGGATCTGTTCCATGAGCCGGCGTGTCGCCGGCGCGTTCCTCGCGTTATGGCTCGTGGCTGCCGTACCGAATCCGTCGGTATCGTTGGACGTTCGAGACGCATCGATAACCGACGTTATCGCACTGCTGGCACAAGAATCCGGCGTGAACGTCGTTGCAGATGAATCGGTTCGGCCGGCGCGAGTAACCTTGCGCTTGATGCACGTTCCCTTCATGACTGCGCTCGAGATTGTGGCAGCAGCGCACGGACTCAGCATCGCGCAACGCGGATCGATCATCGTTATTGGAGCGCGCGAAGCGATGAACCGGGACGGCCAAACTTATGGTGCGAGCGATTCACACACGGTCATCATGCAACTTCAGCACGCGCAAGCCGAAGATCTCGGAAAGGCCCTCATCGCTACGCTTCCCGTGGGAACGATCGTGGTCCCGGATCAACGAACGAACGCGCTCGTTTTGAGTGGCGATCCTCGGGCTTTGGAACGCGCGCGTATGCTAGTGTCTGCCCTGGATTCTCCACTCGCTGCGCCGGCTCGCGTCCAGAGCGTAGCCTATCGTTTGCGATACTCGCGAGCTGGGGATGTGGCACGAGAGTTGAAGGCCGCCTTGACGGACGGTGCGTTCGTTGCCGACGAACAGGGGAACGCCGTTCTCGTCAGTGGTGACGATGGCGTTCAGGAAGCGGCACGACAAGCGATCCAGGCTTTGGACGTTGCGAGCCCCGAGGTGCTCTTCGAGGTGCGCGTGGCTGATATTACTCCGGCGAACGATTCGAGCAATATAGGCCTAGAGTTCGGCGGAGTGGATGCGCAAGGGCAGCCCATCGTGGGCGGCTCCACGTACGCTTTCGCCGGCGGTAGCATTGCAGTAAACGTCCGGTTGAATGCTTTGCTCTCCCGCGGACATGCCCAAATACTAGCGACGCCGCGTCTGGTAACTATCAATGGGAGAGAAGCCGATCTCCTCATCGGTGAGACCTATCCCGTCGTCTATAATACGTCAGTTCTCGGTGGCGCGAACGTCCAGTTCGTCGATATCGGCGTAAAGCTTCGCTTGACTCCGATCGTTGGCCCCGACGGAACCGTTACCGCCGAGATCCATCCGGAGTACAGCGAGCTGCAGGGATTCACGTCGTCCGGATATCCCATCATCGCAAATCGAAAAATCGATTCGACACTCAGGGTGCGAAGCGGGCAGACGATCGTTCTCGGCGGGTTGCTTCGCGACGTGTCCAATGAAACAATCGAACGCGTGCCGTGGCTATCAGACATTCCCATTCTCGGAAAACTCTTTGAAAACAGGCAGGCATCGCACGAGCGTGACGAGATCGTGTTTCTTATCACGCCTCACGTTATCGACGCCGATGCTCCGCCGACGCGGTAGCGGCGGGCGAAGGGCTACTCCGGCACGTTAGGCGACGGCTGCAGCGGCTGCACGAGGCCGCGCAGGAAGTCGAGCTCGACGCGCATGCGGGAGTTTTCGGCGGAGCGCTCGAGATTCCAGACGTGATCGTACGCCGTCGTAGCACGCGCTAGGAAGTTCTGGAGAATACCCTGCTCGTTCGGATCGATGTCCGACGCGTTGACGTGCGCGCCGAAAAGCGCGAAACCGATCGTCTGCTCGCGGATTCGAATGGGAACGGCGAAGACGGGTGCGCCGGCACCTTGCGGGACGTCACGGCGGTCGCTCAGGAACGGGCCGCCCGCCACGCCGCGTTTCTGCGCCTGTAAGTCGAGAACGAGAGGATCGTCAGCGCGGATTGCGTCGCAGGCGACGCCGTTCCAGCCGAGTGCAGAAGCTTGCAAGAACTGCCCGGCGCCGGCGCGGCGGAAGACCGCGGCCGATGCTAAGCGTAGTGCTCGTGCGCTCTCCTGCACGAGGAGCGTATCCAACGCCTCGAGCGACTCCGCGTACATCATCGCCTCACCGACGCGCTCGAGGTGTTTCTCGGCTTCGTGAACGGAACGGAAAACGTACCGGTCGACGAGGGTGTCGACGAAACCGTGCAGGTGCTGGATGGCGATGCCGAGCGCGAGCGCGCCGGCGACCTCGATGACGAGTCCGAACGATTCCAATCGCCTCGCAACGGCCCAGTCGAGCAGGACGAGGAGTCCGATCCCGATCGTGGTGAGAATGCCGTAGACGAGCGCGCGATTGAGGAAGAAGGTAATGTCGATGACGCGGTGCTTGAGGATCGCGTACGTCACGGTGATGGGAATGAGCACGTCAAATATCTGCAGCGTGTTGGTGATCCAGATCGGTAACGTACTGCCGGACGCAAAGAGCGATGTGTAACCGGCAAACGCGCCATACCCGACAAGAAAGCCGAAGATGACCCAAATCACGCGCGGGCGCTCTTGCGGCGTGGCTTGGACGAACGTGGCGATGAATGCTCCTGCACCCACGCAGTAGCCCAGGAACATACACCAGTTTGCGGCCGCGGCAACGGCAAGGGTACCGGGGGCGAGGAAGACTTGACCGAGGGCCCAGTAGACGTTCGCGGCGACGAGCGGGAGCGCGGCAAAGAGCACGACGCGCTCGACGACACGCTTCCAGCCCGTCACGACGTTCGAGGGGAAGCGCAACGCGAAGATGATGAACGCGGCGAGGCCGGCGACCGCAAACGCGGAGCTCCAGGCGTATTGAAGAATCTGAAGCGCGGTGGGCGCGTAGGACTGCGCTAAGGTCGAACCGTTCGAGACGTCGAGTGCGTAGACGAAGAAGGCCCACGTCAACGCTGCGGGACGCAGCAGCAACAGCGCGCCCGCGAGGATTGGAAAGGAGATCAGCGTGATCAGCTGCACGACGTCCGTGACGTTGTCGGCGAGCGTTCGCGCGTGCGGCACGGAGACGAGCGTGACAGCCCGCAAGCCGGCGCCCCGAACGAACTCGAACGCTGCGCTTTCCCCCGGGCGCTCCGTGTTGTAGGACGTATAGATGGAGCGGCGGTCCTCCAGCGGCATCGCGGCGAGGT
>DAHXOK010000009.1:14656-52333 GCA_027364935.1 Vulcanimicrobiota bacterium
CTCCGTCATGCCGAAGTTGCTCCAAGGATGCCAGGGCAAGATGAGGTCCGGCGCCGTGTAGGCGAGGGAGACCGCCGTCAGTGCCACAACGACGACCGTCCGGAGCTGCGCGTTCACGCGGAGTCTTTTCGACGCGCGGACTCGCGCATCTTAGTCGCAGGCGAGGATGGACTTCGGGCAACGGCGCGGAAGCTCGAGCGTACTGGAGGTGTCTTTAATGAGGAGCCGGTTTCTTGTGTGGTTCGTACCCGTGCTCGTCCTCGCGTGGACTGGCGGCCCGGCGCTGCGGGCCCCTGCGGCTACGCAATATGCGCGCAACGCCTGCGGCCCCTCTGTCGCATCTCACGACGTTCAAGAGCCCCCGGACGTCGAGATGTGGAACGCGCCGCTCAACGCAGCGGGCGAGCACGAGCTGATCCTCGCGGTACATCGGGATGGCGATCGATTCTGCTTCCGCTATACGTGGGACGGCGTCGTACGGACCGTGGCGCCGACGATTCGCGTTCGGCGCGGCGAGCATTTTGCCATCCGGATCGCGAACGACATCGTGGGCCCGAGCGCGGGTGAATCCGCGGCCTCGACGGCGTTGCCGCCGTGCAAGCCGATGTCCATGCCGGCGGTGCCCATGCAGCACTGGGTCGGGTACCTCAACCATATCATCGACGACCGTTACGTCCACATGCATGCCGTCGACACGAACCTGCACCTGCACGGATTCGAGGGACCAGCCTCGATGGAGAACGTCTTCCTCTCGACGTTGAGCACGCCGATGCACGCCTGTGAGTACGACGTCACGGTCCCGCGCACGCAGCCTCCCGGAACCTATATCTACCACACGCACTCGCACGGGTCTTCCGACGTGGAGGTCGCGGGGGGACTCGACGGCGCGTGGATCGTCGAGCCGGACGCGCCGCAGCTTGCTCGCTCCGCCGAGCACGTGCTCGTTTTGCGCTATCGCGTTCCGTTCGTGCTCGACAATCCGTTTGCGCCGAACGAGGACGCGTACGTGCGCGCGTCCGCGGCGCACGAGGGATCGCTCCGCCCGGCATCGCCGATCGCGTACGACCCATTCAATCCACCGCCGTGGCCCGTGACCTATCCGATGCGGGCGGGAGGCGTCGCAATGGATCCGACAGGTTGCAACGGTGTTGTGTCGGAGTCGCTGGTCAGCGTCGACGGCGCAGATGCCCCGGCATCCATGACGGTTCCCGCCGGTCAAACGCAGCTTCTGCGGCTCGTGAACGGGACGTCCGATTCCCCCAAGCTCTTGGTACTACGCGATGCTGCGGGCAACGTGCAGGGCCTTCACGTCGTCGGACTCGACGGCGTGCCGGTTTCCGGCGACGTAGAGCACCCGCTTTCGGGCTACCTCGCCTTGAAGGAGCTCATGCTTTCGCCGATGTCGCGCGCCGACATCGTGCTCACGATGCCGCCGGGCGCAACGTACACGCTCTCCGGCGAGCCCTACTGCGAGGGCAAAGACGCATTCTTCCAGATGCATCACGACTTGCTCCGCATCCACGCCGCCGCCGCGACCTCCAGTGTAGCCGGCACGATCGATTCCGCGCAGCTCGACCCTTCGAACACACCGGCGGCGCGGCTCGTTGCATTTGCGCGCACGCATCCCTCGCTCATCCACCGTCGCGCCATCACGTTCACGGAGTACCTCTTCCCCAAGCGCGGACGCGTGCCGATGCACTACGGATTCTATATCACCGATACCACGAATACGAACTTCCACGAGCATCCGTTCTGGCCGATCTACCGCGATGGAGCGACGGTCCCCTCGACGCCAGACATTGTGGTGCAGCAGGGCGCGATCGAGGAATGGGATCTCGTCAACGCGACCATGGAGACGCACGCATTTCACATTCACCAGATGGCGTTCGTACAAGAGCACAGCTATACGGGCGTGCCGGTAACGGTCGACACCGTATTCGTTCCGATTGGGAGCCTACTGCCGAATCGGGAGAACCCGAACTATCCGCTGGTCAAGCCCAGCATCACGAGAATACTGCTCGATTTCCGCCACGTGCCCAAGGGGGAGTTCGTGTTCCATTGCCATATGCTCTTTCACGAGGATCACGGCATGATGGGAATCATCCGAGTCGAATAGGCTGTCGCCTTACTAGCTGCATCCCGACGTCGCGCCGCAAGAATCGCACTTCTCGCAGCTGCCGTTGCGTACCATCGTGAGCTGGCCGCATTCGGGGCAGGCGTTCCCGGTGTAGCCCTTCGCGCGGGCGGCGGTAACCTGCTCGGTGCGCGTCGCGGTGGCCACGCCGGTCGTGGCTGAAAGCGGCGAAGCGCGGTGCGGCACGGCATTGTGCGCGTCTTCGTGGGCTCGCGTCCAACCGAGGTGCAAGTGCTCGCTCACCGGGTGCAGACTCTCCGCGACTCCCGCCGGGCGCACGTGAACCTCTCCGACTTCCTCGGCAACGTACTCTTCGTCGGTACCGGGACCCATGGCGTCCATCTCCATCGACGGCTGCACGTGCGCGAGATCGTATCGGCCCAGATACGTGACCGCGAGCTCGCGGAAGATGTAGTCGAGAATGGAGGTCGCCATCTTGATGTGATCGTGACCCACGACCGGCCCATTGGGCTCGAAGCGCGTGAACGTGAATGCTTCGACGAACTCTTCGAGCGGCACGCCGTGTTGTAATCCGAGCGAGATTGCAATCGCGAAGTTGTTCATCAACGAGCGGAAGGCCGCGCCCTCCTTGTGCATGTCGATGAAGATCTCGCCGAGCTGGCCGCCCTCGTACTCGCCGGTGCGCAGGTAGACCTTGTGGCCGCCGACGATCGCCTTCTGCGTGTAACCGCTACGGCGCTCCGGGAGTCTGCGGCGGCGAGCGATGTACCGATAGACGATGCGTTCGGCGATCTGCAAAGGCTGTGCGTACGGCTGCTGCGCGAGCGAGGAGTTGTCGTCAACGTCGCTCTCGCTACCGAGATCGTAGCTCCCCGCGAGCGGTTGCGAGAGCTTCGAGCCGTCGCGGTAGAGGGCGACCGCCTTGACCATGCGCTCCCACGAGTAGCGGTACGCTTCTTTGACGTCGTCGATGGTCGACATCTGCGGAAGGTTGATCGTCTTCGAGATCGAGCCGCTGATCGACGGTTGCGCCGCCGAGAGCATATCCACATGTGCGAGCGGGCGAATGAAGCGTGTGCCGTACTTCCCGCACGGCGTCGCGCAGTCGAAGACGGGAAGGTGCTCGTCCTTGAGATAGGGCGCCCCCTCGAGCGTCATGCGGCCGCAGATGTGTCCCGAGGCCTCTTCGATTTGCTGGGGCGTAAAGCCGAGGCCGTCGCGCAGCAGCGAGAAGTTCCAGTCGGAAATCTGCTCCTCGGTGAGACCGAGCTTGGTCTTGCAGAACTCGTCGCCGAGCACGAAGCGATTGAACGCAAAGGGAAGCTCGAACGCGGTCGGCAGTGCCGCTTCGACGCGGGAGAGAATCTCTTCGTCAAAACCTTTGGCGCGCAGCGTCGCGCGATTGACGTGCGGCGCGCCTTCGAGAGTGCCCGTTCCCTTCGCATACGTCTCGATAGCGGCAATCTGTTCGTCTCCGTAGCCGAGGCGTCGCAGCGCGCACTCGACCGACTCGTTGACGATCTTGAAGTACCCGCCGCCCGCGAGTTTCTTGAACTTCACGAGTGCGAAGTCCGGCTCGATGCCCGTCGTGTCGCACCCCATAACTAACGCTATGGTACCCGTGGGTGCAATGACGGTGGTTTGCGCGTTGCGGAAGCCCGCGACCTCGCCGATCGCGAGTGCGTCGTCCCACAGCGAGCGCGCGAGCTCCCACGTTTTTTGCGTGAAGAGCGTCGGAGTTTGCGCTACGGGCGCGATCGTGAGCCCCTCGTACTCCTCCGTCTTCGCCCGATGCGCAAAGCGCCGATGGTTGCGCATGACGCGCAGCATGTCCTGGGCGTTCCTCGTGTAGCGTGGGAAGGCTCCAAGCTGCTGCGCCATCTCTGCAGAGCAGCGATATGCCGCGCCGGTCATGAGAGACGTTATTGCGGCGCACCAATCGAGCGCGTACAGCGAATCGTACGGCAGTCCCATACGCATGAGCAGCGTGCCGAGATTGGCGTAACCGAGACCAAGCGTGCGGAAATCGTACGACTTCTGCGCGATGACGCGGCTTGGAAACTGCGCCATGAGCACGGAAACTTCCAACGTGAACGTCCAGATGCGGCATGCCTCCGCAAAACGCGCGGCGTCGAACTCACCGCGTTCGGTCTCGAACGTGACGAGGTTCAAGCTTGCTAAATTGCATGCTGTATCGTCGAGAAATAGATATTCGGAACAGGGGTTACTGGCGTTGATGCGACCGTCGCTCGGGCACGTATGCCACTCGTTGATGGTCGTGTCGAACTGCACGCCGGGATCGGCGCATTGCCACGCAGCAGTACCGATCTGTTCCCACAACTCGGATGCCGGGACGGAGCGAGCCACGCCGCCGTCGGTTCTGCGAATCAACTCCCACGATCCCCCGGAATCGAGCGCCGCGAAGAACTCGTTCGGGATGCGAACGGAATTGTTGGAGTTCTGCCCGGAAACCGTGCCGTAGGCGTCGCCGTCCCAGTTGACGTCGTACGTGTCGATATCGAGCGCCGTGTAGCCTTGCTTTGCAAAGTCGAGCGCGTACTGCACGTTTGCGGAGGGAATGCCCGCGACGAGCGCATCGCGGAGCGCGGATTTCAGGCCGGCGTTCAGCGTCGGGTCGAGGCGCGCGTTCTCGGGCACCGTCTGATCGTGTGCGGCGCCCATGATGGCGTTGAGATGTTTCTCGATCGTCAGCGATCCGGCGACGAGCGCGGAGACCTTTTGCTCCTCGCGCACCTTCCAGTTGATGAACTGCTCGATATCGGGATGGTCGAGATCGAGCACGACCATCTTCGCCGCACGTCGCGTCGTGCCGCCGGACTTTATCGCTCCTGCCGCGCGATCGCCGACGCGCAAAAAGGACATGAGCCCGGAAGACGTTCCGCCGCCGGAGAGCTTCTCGCCGGAGCCGCGCAGCTTAGAGAAGTTCGAGCCAGTTCCGCTCCCGAATTTAAAGATGCGCGCCTCGCGCACCCAGAGATCCATGATCCCGCCTTCGTTGACGAGATCGTCGTCGACGCTCTGAATGAAGCAGTTGTGTACGACGACGTTGTTCGTCAAAAACGTGTGGCTTACGGTTTCGATATCATAGACGGGCACGGGTTGCGGGAGTTGATCGATCGCGACAATGTCGACGGCGTGAATCTCGAGCACGGCGGTGGCGAGGGACGACCCGGTGCCCGCGGACGAGACCTGCGGCAACGGCGTGGGGTCGATGCCGTTGCGGGCGAAGAGCACGTCGCCGGCCTGCAGGTCGCCGAGCTGGCGCCAGCGCGCAGTCGTGCCTTGCTGTGAATAGACGCGGTGATCGGGCGTCGCTTCGATGTACGTGCCGTTGGCCAAATGCACGCGGAGCACGGGCTTGATCCCGGTACGCTTGGCGGCGACGATGCGCGTCGTTCCGCGCGCGTCATAGACTTCGAGGCCGACGAGCCTGCGCTCGACGATGTGGCCGATCGGAACGGGACCGTCCGGCGTGGAGACCGGCGCCCAGTACGGGAGGCACGCGTGCGGTGCGGGGTGCTCGTAGGCGCTCGTGGAGCGAACGAGCTCTGCGTTCGCGGGATCGACGAAGAAGTGTCCTTGGGCCGGCCCCGAGATGCCGTACGCCCAGTGCAGGCCGGTGTTGAACCACTGCGGCGAGTTGGGCGCGCCGATCTGTCGGGCCAGCATGGCGCACATCTCGTCGTAGTAGGTGCGGGCATCGCTCTCCGAATCGAAGTACCGGTGCTTCCAAGCCCAGTAGGCCCAGCAGCCCGCGAGCCTATTGAAGACCTCGCGCGAGTCGAGCTCGCCGCCGAACTGCTCGCTGCGCGGCAGTTTTTCCAGCGCCTCGTCGTCGGCCGCCGATCGCTGCAGCCATTCGGGGACGCCCTCTTCCTGGACGCGCTTGAGTGCACGCGGGACGCCGGCTTTGCGACAATACTTTTGCGCGAGCACGTCGACCGCGACCTGACTCCACTCCGTCGGGACCATGACACCCTGCGCTTCGAAGATGACCGAGCCGTCCGGATTGACGATTCGCGACGTTCGCGGCTCGAAGATCAACCCAAAATAGGGGTCGTTCGGGGTAGAATAAGTGCGGCGAAACTTCATGCGCAGTAGCTCCTCGGGGCATCTATTGTGGCATATTTTCGCTAGAACCACAAGATATTGTGGTGGCCCAGTGGAATCCTTGTGAGCCGGCTGTTGATGGCTGGGGATAGCGTTATTTAGCCTGTGGAGAGAACCGAGGATACCGAGGATAGCCGGTGCAAGAGCCGCCGGATGCTCGGCCCGGACCGCTTTGCCCCGCGCCTTTCCGGGCTGCCGCTGGCGGAGCTCGAGGCCTCCGGGATTCGAGGGCTCATCCTCGACCTCGACAACACGTTGGTTTGCTGGGGCGAAAGCGAGATTGCGGAGGAGCATCTCGCGTGGGTGCGCAGCGCCCAGGAGCGCGGGTTTCGGCTCGTGATGCTTTCGAACAACTTCTCCGATCGCGTCACCGAGATCGCGCAGCGTATGGGCATTCCGTTCGTGGCGAATGCCTGCAAGCCGCTGCCGCTCGGGTTTCTGCGAGCGCTGCGCACGCTGCAACTTCCACGACGTCACGTTGCCGTCGTCGGCGATCAACTCTTCACCGACGTGCTCGGCGGAAAACTGTGCGGGCTCTATACGATTCTGACGGAACCGCTCGAAGCGAACGACCATCCGATTACCAACGTCTTCCGGTTCTTCGAGCGTCTGATGTTACCGCAGCGGCGATGAAGCTTGCCGTCATCGGCGATCCCGTCGCGCACAGCCGGAGCCCCGAGATCCATCGCCGGCTCTTGCGAGAAGCGGGAATTGACGGCTCGTACGAAGCGATCCGCGTGCGCGCCGGCGGGACCGAAAGCGCTCTGCAGCGGCTAGCGGACGAGGGTTATACGGGCTGTAACGTGACGTCGCCGCTGAAAGAAGAAGCGGCGGCGGCGTGTGACGAGCTTTCGCCGTTATCCCAGCGCATCGGAGCGGTCAACACGATCGCGTTCGGCCGCGGAGCGTTTGGAACGACGACCGACGGCATCGGCGCTACGGCGGCGCTGCGGGCGCGTCTGGGCCCGCTCTCGGGGCGGGAGATCCTCGTGCTCGGCACCGGGCCGACGGCAAGGGCGGCGATCGCGCAGCTCAGCGACGACATCGTGCGGCTGTGGCTGTGGGGACGCGACGGAGCGAAGGTGGAGGCGTTGTGCGCACAGTTCGGATGTCTCGCCTACGCGCAAGGCGCCGACTTTGAAGGCGCGGTCTTCTCCGCGCTCGCTCCCTATGCGCGGCTCCCGGCGGAAATTGCAGCGACCCTGGCTCGCTCGCCGCTCGTAGTGGACGCAAACTACGGAGAACGGGCTACGCTCGGCGCGCAGCTCGGGCGCGACGTCGTCGACGGTTCGGAGATGCTGGAAGCACAAGCGCGCGCCTCGTTCGGCATTTGGCTCGGCTAGCCGACGGCTGTGGACTTCGCGGGAGCGGCTGCGCTCGTGCGCGACTGCGCGCCCCCGCTTCGCGGGTCCCCGGAAATCTCGGGAGTTCGAGAGCGTGCACGACTGGCGGAGAGGGGGAGATTCGAACTCCCGAGAGGCTTATCACCTCTGCTCGCTTTCCAAGCGAGTGCATTCAACCGCTCTGCCACCTCTCCCTAGCCCTTGAACACGAGGCCGCCTCGATGGTAGCGCTCGAAGAGTTCCTCGAACTCATCCGGCGGCAACGGCCGCCCGAAGAGATAACCCTGCGCGAGCTCGCACTCGCATTCGCGCAAGAACTCAGCTTGGGCCTCCGTCTCGACGCCTTCGGCTTGAACTTTGAGTCCCAGAGCATGCGCCATCGCGATAATCGCCGAGACGATCGCGAGATCGTTGCCGTAGTTCGGGATGTCGCGTACGAATGATTTGTCGATCTTGAGCTTGTCGATGGGGAAGCGCTTGAGATGCGAGAGCGACGAGTAGCCGGTACCGAAATCGTCCAGGGCGAGGCTGATGCCCAAGTTCTTGAGCTGGCGCATGATCCCGATCGAGTCGTCGGCGTTCGTCATCGCGACCGTTTCGGTGATCTCGAACTCGAGGCAGTCCGGCCGGTACTGAACGTTGGCCAGCATGCTTTCGATAGAGCGGACGAGGTTGTAGTGCACGAACTGACGCGCCGAGAGATTCACTTCGAGAAGGATCGGAACGTCGAATCTCTTCTGCCACGCGAACGCCTGCTGCGTTGCGGTGCGCAGCACCCATTCGCCGAGCTGGACGATGAACCCGGAAGCCTCTGCCTGTGGAATGAAGGTGTCCGGCGGCGTGAAGGTGTTGTCCGGCTGCGGCCATCGGCACAAGGCTTCGCACCCGATGATCTCACCGGTCTGTAGATCGACCACCGGTTGGTAGAAGAGCACGAACTCGTTGTTCACCAGCGCGTTTGCGAACCGGCGATGCATCGGTTGGCGATAGCTCAGGGTAAGCGAACCTCTCTACACGCCGGCCGGATGCCAGATGGTCTTGATCTCGGAGAAGGCTTCGATCTCGTCGAGACTCTGCGCCTCGTCCGAAAACCATTCGTCTCGCGTTCGCGCGGGGCGTGGCCGCGCGCGCTTGACATTCTCGGCGGCATCGGCCTCGAGCTGCGCGGCGAGCGTGCTCTCGGAGCCGTCGTACGCGATCGCGTTGACGTCCATGTGCTTGGCAAGCACCGGTCCGACCTCGGCGCGCGATCCGGTGAGAAGGTTGACGACGCCGGCGGGAAGGTCGCTCGTGGCTACAGACTCTGCGAAAACGACGGCGGTGCGCGGATCGTGCTCCGAGGCGACGACGACGAGCGCGTTTCCGGCTGCCAGGGGCGGTAAGATCACCGACACGAGGCCGAGCAGGACGGGCTTGTCCGGCGCGAGCACCGCAACGACTCCGGTGGGCTCCGGTGTCGAAAAGTTGAAGTGCGGTCCGCCCACAGGGTTACGCGTCGAGAGCAAAGCGGCGTACTTGTCGCACCAGCCGGCGTACCAAATCGTGCGATCGATTGCGGCGGTCACTTCCTGCGCCGCCGCGGCCGGTTCGCATGGCGTACCCTCGCGAACGCGCTCCGTGAGCTCGGTTCGGCGCGCCTCCATCATCTCGGCGAGACGGTAGAGGACGAGGCCGCGCGTCCCCGGCGCCGTTTTCCACCATGCGCGCTGTCCGGCACGTGCGGCGACGACGGCGTCTCGCGCATCTTTGCGCGATGCACGAGCGATGTTGGCTGCGAACGCGTCGCCTTCACTCAGGAGATCGCTGCGCCCCGATTCCGAGCGCACGAACGCGCCGTTGATGAAGAGCTTGTACATCTTGCGGACGGGGAGGCGTGCGGCGCCATTTTTTGACACGAGAGCGAGCTACGACACCGGGCGGCAGGAGCCCTCGGAGAGCCCCGTGCGCTCGTTTGATCCGGGCTCGCTATGGAACTGTGCAGAGCGACGGCCTTCACAAGGGACGCTAGACTCTACGTAATTCGGGACCTTTTTCCCCATTTGCGACGAGGCCGAGGAAGAGCGAGCGCACTTCGGCTAGACTGGTCGCATGTTCGGATACGCGGCAACGCGGCGGCTGGACGTCGAACTCGGTCTCGCGCTCTGGCTCGCGTACGTTTCGGCCGTGCGTTCCGCTTCAATGGAGCTCGAGCGGGAGGGTACGAACCTCCGCTTGGGCGTCGGGATCGCGCTCCTAGCGGCGATGGAATCCATGCATGCGCTGCCGGTCGTTGGCGCTGGAAGCGCGCGCGTGCTGCTCGGCACGCTATTCTTTTCGGCCTATGCCGGTTGGACGAGTATGCCGGCAGTTCACCGCGTCTACGCGAACGTGGCGGCAGCGCTCACCGTGCCGGGCGGGGACGCGTATAGCGTCGTCACGGTTCGCTCCGACGGTATGGTGCCGGCCATTGCGGTGGGGGCTCTTGCGGTGGTCGATTTCTCTGCGTACGTGCATCGCCTGCCGCGCGTCGGGGACGTCGTAGCCGTGGCAGTACGCCCGAACCGCGTCTATCTGAAGCGTCTGGTCGCGCTGCCCGGCGACCGCTTCGAAGTCGACGGCACCGGCGTTCTCACGAACGGACATAGGCCCCAAGGCTGGAGGAACCGTGCCTTCCCAGACTATACGCTCGCGGTCGCCGACGACACCATCGAGGTGAACGGCGTTCCGCTCGATCGGAGCATCGCCGAGGTACCTCTGCCGGCGGCGTGGAGCGATCCGACGCGTCTTCCCTACAACTGCTACTTCGCGCTCGGCGACAACCTAAACGACTCCGCAGACTCCCACGTCTTCGGATGCGTTCCGCGCTCCGCCATCATCGGCGAAGTCTTGCGCGTGTTCTAGCGGCTTACTGACCCTGCGCGAGCGAGTATCCGCGCGCGCCGTCGAACTCGTAGAGCCCCTCGGTCTTCACGACGTCGAATCCCGCCGCATCGAGCGCGCTGATGATGCGCAGGACGTCTTTTGTCGAGAAGGTACCGCCGTCGCGCTCGAAGCGGCACGCCCAGTGATCGCTCCAGAACGTGTCGGGATCGCCGTCCGGCCAGACCTTGGTACCGCGATTCGCAATGATGGTGAGCTTCGCGCTCTCGATTGGCAACGCCGCGATCCGCTCCGCAATCGTGTTGGGTTGCGCGCCCGGGAGGTCGACGAACACGTCGACGCCGACGTGCTCTTTGCGCGCGCGCGGGCCGACAGGACGTACGCGTAGATCCATCTCGGCGCGCTTGGCATAGCGTGCCGGGCGCAGATGCTCGGGCTCTAGGCCGATGCGCGCGATCACCGCATCGGCAAACTCGCGCGTCCCGACCTTCTGCTTCGAACTGCGCTCGTCGTAGATATCGTAGGTGTGAATGCCGTCCTCGATCGTCCTCAGCCATGCGTTGTGAATGCGTTCGGCCACGTCGCCTTGACCGACGTGCGAGAGCATCAAGAGCGCGCCGTGCAAGAGGCCCGAGGGGTTTGCGAGGTTCTGACCGGCGCGACGAGGCGCGGAGCCGTGAATCGCCTCGAACATCGAGCAATGGTCCCCGATGTTCGCCGAACCTGCAAGGCCGACGGATCCGGTCATCTGAGCCGCCACGTCGGAGAGCACGTCGCCGTAGAGATTCTCCATGACGAGCACGTCGAATGCGTCCGGAGTGTCGACCATCTTTGCCGAGCCGATGTCGACGATCCAGTGCTCGTTCTCGATGTCGGGATACTCTTTGGCGATCTCGTCGAAGATCGTATGGAAGAGACCGTCGGTCATCTTCATGATGTTGTCCTTCGAGAAGCACGTTACTTTCTTGCGCGCGTGCGATCGCGCGTACTCGAAGGCGTAGCGGACGACGCGCTCGCTGCCCGGACGCGAAATCAGCTTGAGACACTGCACGAGGTCCTGCGTTTGGCGATGCTCGATGCCGCCGTAGACGTCTTCCTCGTTCTCGCGGACGATGACGAGGTCCATGTTGGGATTCTTCGTCGCGACGTATGGATAGAGCGACGCGCACGGCCGGACGTTTGCGTACATCCCCAGCGTCTTGCGCACCGTCACGTTGAGACTCTTGAAGCCACCCCCTTGCGGCGTCGTAATCGGTGCCTTGAGGAAGACCTTCGTGCGGCGCAGGGACTCCCACGCGCGGGGCTCGATGCCGCTCTGGAGCCCGCGCTTGTAGATCGATTCCCCGATCTCGATGCGGTCGATGTCGAGCAACGCTCCGGCTCCGTGAAGAATCCGCAGCGTCGCGTCCATGATTTCGGGGCCGATTCCGTCGCCGTATGCGACCGTGATGGGGGTTTTCTTGGCGGCTACAACTGCCATTCCTGAGCGTTCCATCCTTCGCTGATGCCGTTGGGAGTGAAGTTCTGCAGCTGCGTCACGCGCACGTACCGCAGCGGTGCGTCGAAGAGAAAGGCGCCGGGCGCGTCCTGGAGCAGCAGCGATTCGATGCGCGCGTACGCTCGCTTGCGAACCGCTCGGTCGAAAGTCGAGAGCGCGAGTCGCTGGGCCGCGTCCATCTGAGGAGAGCAGTAGCGCGCGACGTTGTTTCCGCTCGGCGGAATCATCGAGCACATCCACTGCGACGAGTTGTCCGGATCGGCTCCCGATATCCAGGCATAGAGCGTCATGTCGAACTTGCCGCCGTTGAGGACTCCGCCGTTCTCCGCGGCGGCATAGAGCGTGGCATACGCGTAGCTCTTGAGCTGCACGCTGACGCCGACTTTGCGCAGCATCTGCTGCACCTCTTCGACGATGGCGCGTGCGAAGGTACTGCCTTGACCGTAGACGAGCTGGAGCGTAAGCGTGGCGCCGTTCTTCGTGCGAACGCCGCCGGGGCCCATGCGCCAGCCGGCCGCGTCGAGCATGGCAGCCGCGCGCGTGGGGTCGTACGGCGTTGGAGCGAGCGAGGCGTCGTAGCCCCACGAGAAGCGCGTCAAATCCGCATTTCCCACCTGCGCGGTGCCGTAGGTCGTACCGCGAATGATCGCATTGTCGTCGATCGCGAATGCGAGTGCGCGGCGGACGTTGACGTCGTTCAGCGGAGCGCGCGCGGTGTTGAAGAGAATGGCGTCGTACGACGGTGCGCTGACGAGCATGCCGACGAGATTCGGGTCCTGGATCATGCTATGGTAGTTCGTCGACGGAACCTCGATCTCCAGATCGACGCCGTGCGAGCGCATCTCGGTCTCGGCGGTATTCGCGTCGGTGATGATGAGCAGCGTCAGCTGTGCGATGTGCGGCGCACCGCGGAAGTACTGCGGGTTTGCATCGAGGACGATGCGGTCGCCGCGCTCCCAACGCGCGAAGCGGTACGGGCCCGTGCCGACCGGGTTCGCGTTGAACGGGACCTGATTGAGATTCGGGTAACGGGCCAGCAGATGCGCCGGAAGAATTCGGTACGGCGTATCGCTCTCGCCGAAGATCGTGTCGACCGCAGGTGGGAAGATCCTCTTCATGTGCAGCACGACCGTGTACGGGTCGGGCGTGTCCATCGAAGCGACTTGGTCGTAACCGCGGCGCGTGAGCACGTTGTTGTTCGGGTTCATGATCGCCTGCCACGTGAACTTGACGTCGCGACTCGTGAACGGCGTCCCGTCTTGCCAGCGGACGTCGTGGCGCAAATGGTAGGTGATCGTCAAGCCGTTCGGGCTGATACCCCCGTTTTGGAGCGTGGGGACGACGGCGGCGAGGTCCGGCACTTCGTTCCCGTGGTTATCGACCGTGACCAACTCGTCGAAGATCAAGCCGTCGACGAAGCTCTCCACGGCGTTCTGCGCGAGAATCGGATTGATGTTCGTGATATCGATTGGAATCGCGATGCGAAGATTTCCACCGGTTATTCCGTTGCCGCCGGGGCGAGAGCAGGAGGCGAGCAGCGCGGCTGCCAGCAGTACGGTAAGCGCTCTATGCATGCTTGAGGTATTCGCGCAAGCCGTGGACGCCGCCCTCGCGACCGAATCCCGACTCCTTGTACCCTCCGAACGGCGAGCTGGGATCGAACTTGTTGAAGGTGTTGCACCAGACGACGCCTGCGCGCAGATGCTGCGCGACCCACATGTTCTTGCTCCCTTGCGCGGTCCACACGCCGGCCGAGAGTCCGTACGGTGTGTTGTTGGCCTTGTCGATCGCTTCGTCGGGCGTACGGAAGGTCATGACGGCGAGCACCGGGCCGAAGATCTCTTCGCGCGCGACGCGATGCGACGGGTGGACGTTCGTGAAGAAGGACGCCGGGAAAAAGAAGCCGCGCGCCGGAAGCTCGCACTCCGCTTGCACGAGCGTGGCGCCCTGCTCGATGCCGGCGCGGACGAGCTCGCGTATCTTCTCGAGTTGCACGCGAGAGTTGATCGCGCCGATATCCGTGTTCTTGTCGAGCGGATCGCCCAGACGCAACGTGCGAATGCGGTTCGTGAGCCGCTCCACGACGTCGTCGTGTACGCTCTCCTCCACGAGTAAACGCGAACCCGCGCAGCACACGTGGCCTTGATTGAAGTAGATGCCTTGGACGATCCCTTCGACGGCTTGGTCCAACGCCGCGTCGGCGAAGACGACGTTGGCAGCCTTCCCGCCGAGCTCGAGCGTCAGGCGCTTTCCTTTGCCGGCGATGCGCCGCTGGATGATCTTGCCGACCTCGGTCGAGCCGGTGAAGGCTATCTTGTCGACGCCGTCGTGGTCGACGAGGGCGGCGCCGGTCGCGCCGTCGCCCGTGACGACGTTGACGACGCCCGCCGGCAGGTCGGCTTCTTCGACGATCTGGGCGAGGGCGAGGGCCGTGAGCGGCGTCGTCTCGGCCGGCTTGAGGACGACGGTGTTTCCGCAGGCGAGTGCCGGCGCGACCTTCCATGCGGCCATCAAGAGCGGGAAGTTCCACGGAACGATCTGTCCGCAGACGCCGATCGGTTCCGGCGCGCGTTGCGCGCGCAGCGCCCACTCGAGTTTGTCGGCCCAGCCGGCATAATAGAAGAAGTGCGCCGCCGACGTCGGGATGTCGAAGTCGCGCGATTCGCGAATCGGCTTTCCGCCGTCCAGCGATTCGAGCACGGCTAGCTCGCGAGAGCGCTCGGTGATGGCACGGGCGATGCGATAGATGAGCTTCGCGCGATCCGCCGGCGAGAGCTTACTCCAACGCTCGAAGCCCTTGCGGGCGGCGCGCACCGCGCGATCGACGTCTTGTGCGTCGCCGTAGGCGACTTCCGCGATGCGCGTCTCGTCGGCCGGGTTGATCGTCTCCATGTAGCGCTCGCTCTTCGGCGCGGTCCAGCGACCGTCGATGAAGAGCCCGTAGCGCTCCCGCAGTTGCGGTCGGACGCGTTCGGGAGCCGGGGCGTACGCAAATTTCATCGCCATGCCTTTAGTCTTTCGGAATGTAGTCCGCGCCGGCGTAACGGCCCGTTCGCGCTTTTTCGTACTGCATGAGCAGATCGTCGAGCAGCGAGCTTGCGCCGAGGCGGAAGAGCTTGGAGTCGAGCCACGTCTCGTCGAGCGTCTCGTTGACGATGACGAGGTAGGTCAGCGCCTGTTTCGTCGTTCGAATGCCACCCGCGAGCTTGAGACCGCGCTTCTGACCGGTGCGCCGGTGAAAATCGCGAAGCGCCTCGCACATGACTAGGGCCGTCGGAAAGGTCGCATTCGTACCGACCTTGCCGGTCGAGGATTTGATGAAGTCGGCGCCTGCCTCGAGGGCCAAATCGCAGGCGCGTCGCGTCGCCGCGTAGCTGCCGAGCTCGCCCGTCTCGAGAATGACCTTGAGGGGGATGGCTTGCGCCGCGCTCGTTGCGGTGCAGAGCTTCTTGATTGCGGAAATCTCGTCGAAGACGAGCTGCTCGCGGCCGGCGAGAAACGCGCCGCGGTCGATTACCATATCGATCTCGTCGGCGCCGGCCGCGATCGCTTGCGCCGTATCGGCGAGCTTGACATCGAGATCGACCAAACCGCTGGGGAATGCCGTCGCAACCGACGCTACCTTGACGCTGCTGCCCGCGAGCGAGGACTTCGCGACGGATACCAGGTTCGGATAGACGCAGACTGCCGCGACGCTGGGTATCTCGTTCCACTCCGGGCGCGGCCGAATCGCCTTTGCGCAAAGGGAGCGCACGCGGCCTTCAGAGTCTTTGCCCTCGAGCGTGGTGAGGTCGATGCAGCCGATGGCGATGTCGATGCCTGCGAGTTTTGCCGAGGTCTTGATCGAGCGCTTGCCGAGCTCTGCAGCGCGCGCTTCGAGCATCACCGCGTCGACCGAAACGGTCGCCGTCATAACGTGCCGCGTCTCTCCTGCTCGCGCTCGATCGAAACGAAGAGCGCCTTGAAGTTCCCTTTACCAAACGAGAGACTTCCCTTGCGTTGGATGATCTCGAAGAAGAGCGTCGGGCGGTCTTGCAGCGGCTTCGTAAAGATCTGCAGCATGTAGCCACGGTCGTCGCGGTCGACGAGAATGCGCAACTCGCGCAGCATCTCGATCGCTTCGTCGATTCTTCCGACGCGCTCGCCCAGCATGTCGTAGTACGAATCGGGCGTGTCGAGAAACTCGACGCCGTTGGCGCAGAGCGCGCGAATCGTCTCGGCGATATCGTCGGTTCGAATGGCGATGTGCTGTACGCCCGCGCCGTGATAGAAGTCGAGGTACTCTTCGATCTGCGACTTTTTCTTGCCGTGCGCGGGCTCGTTGATCGGAAACTTGACGCGGTGCCGCGGATCCGTCATGACCTTGGAGCGAAGAGCCGTGTACTCGGTCGAGATATCCTGATCGTCGAACGAGACGAGTTGCGAGAAGCCGAAGACGCGCTCGTAGAACGTACCCCACGCATCCATCTCCCCCCAACCGACGTTACCCACGCAGTGGTCGACGGCTTTCAAACCGGGGTTGCGCACCGGAAGCGAGCGGCGATCCTCGACGTACCCAGGAGCGAAGATTCCGCGGTAGCCGTCGCGCTGAACGAACGAGTGCACCGTATCGCCATAGGTTTTGATCGTCGCTCGCACGAGCTTGCCGGACGCATCCTCGAAAACGGTCGGCTCGAGCAGCGATACGGCGCCTCCGTCGCGAGCGGCCTCCCATGCCGCGCGGACGTCGTTCACGAGTATGGCGACGTCGTGGACGCCGTCACCGTGCAGCCTGACGGAATCGGCGATCGCGTCGTCAGGCCGCAGGCTCGAGGTGAGAACGAAGCGCAAATCGTTCTGCGCGAGGACGTAGCTCGCCCGGTCTTTCACCCCGGTTTCCGGCCCGGCATAGGCGATTGCTTCGAAGCCGAACGCCGACATGTAGTAGTGCGCCGCTTGTTTCGCATTTCCGACGTAGAACTCGACGTGATCCCAGTCGATGTGTGCCAGAGGGTGGGGATGGGTCTGCGGGGCGGTGCTCATGACCATGAGGGGCTTTGCGAAGCGAACGAGGCGGCCCTGTCGAAAGGAGCGCGCCATGCCTGAGTCGCTGCTCGTCCCGTCCTGCGCTCGCGTTGCTCTCGAGAGCATCGTCGATTACGCAGGCCTCTTCCCGCCGGCGCAGCTTTCCATGGAGGCGGCAGCGCGCGAATACGAGCGCTGCCGGCGTAGCGCGCACGCCTGGATGCTTGGCAGATTCGTCGTCCCGGCCGAGAAGATCGGTGCACTCGATGCAGCGCTCGTAGAGGGCTTACCGGTGCCATTGACGGTGCTGTTGGATGGCGAAGCCGCGATACGCCCGATGCGGCGCGTACGGCCCGAGAGTTGCGAAGTTCCGCTGCTACTGCCGGTACGCGAGCTCGGCGCAGCGCGTACGGCGATTCGCGCGCTGCGCAAAGTGCTCGAGCGGCTCGCTCCAGGGTTGCCGGTTGCGGTGGAGCTTCCGCGCGGATTGACCTCAGCAGCGCTCGCCGAGGCGATGGACGCGCTCTGCGATAACGGCTTCGCGGCGAAGATTCGATGCGGCGGCGTCACGCCGGACGCGACGCCGTCGGTGGAAGAGATTGCCGCCTTCATCGTTGCGGCGTCGCGCGCGGGCGTGCCGTTTAAGGCGACCGCCGGGCTGCACCATCCGGTCCGGCACCTCAACGCCGGGGTGGGATTCGTCATGCATGGGTTTCTCAACGTGCTCGGCGCAGCGTGCGTGGCGTCACAGTGGGACGCCGCGACCGTTCGAGCGATCGTCGCGGAGGAAGACGCGTCGGCGTTTGCACTCGACGAGCGGGGGTTCTCGTGGAGCGATACGCTCCTGGCCGATGCCGCGACGCTGCGGGAGGATCGCACGCGGCGCTTTCTTGGATTTGGAAGCTGCAGTTTCTCGGAGCCGGTCGACGACCTCATCGCGCTTGGCATCTTGCCGTCGCAATGAACGACTTTCCAATCGAGAACCTACCGTACGGAGCGTTCGCGCGCGACGAGGGCGTTCGCCTCGGAGTAGCGATCGGGGATCGGATCTTCGACCTTCGCGCCGGCGCCGAGGCGAAGCTGTTCGACGGAATCTGCGCGCCCGCAGTCCTGCGCGCTCCGTCGCTCAATCCGTTGCTTGCCGAGGAGCCGCGCGTTTGGCATGCCGTGCGGGAACGCTTGCAGTCGTTGCTACGAGGCGATCTCGACGCGAGCCTCTACGTCGATCGCGCGACGGCTGCGATGCGCCTGCCGGTGGAGGTCGGCGATTACGTAGACTTCTACTCGTCGGAGCGGCACGCGAGGAACCTCGGGCGGATCTTTCGACCCAACGCCGAGCCCCTTCTGCCGAACTGGAAGTGGATGCCAGTCGGATATCACGGCCGCGCGGGCAGCATCGTCGTGGACGGAACGCCCGTGCATCGCCCGAACGGCCAGCGCAAGCCACCGGATGCGGACGTGCCCGTCTTCGGTCCGAGCACGATGCTCGACATCGAGCTCGAAATCGGCTTCGTCACCGGCCGTGAGGCAATTTTCGGGCTCGTGCTCGTCAACGATTGGAGCGCGCGCGACATTCAAGCTTGGGAATACCAGCCGCTCGGGCCGTTTCTCGGCAAATCGTTTGCGACGACGATTTCGCCGTGGGTCGTCACGCTGGATGCGCTCGCACCGTTTCGCATCGCCCCGCACGAGCAAGATCCGCCGCCGTTGCCCTATCTACGGGTGGAGAACGACTGCGCCTACGATATCGATCTCGCCGTCGATCTCCGGAGTGCGGCGATGCGCGACGCCGGGTTACCCCCGGTCACGATCGCGCGGACGAACGCGCGCGAGCTCTATTGGAGCATGGAACAGCAGCTCGCGCACGCACGCAGCAACGGCGCGCGCCTTCGCCCGGGAGACCTCTTCGCATCCGGCACGATCTCCGGCTCGGATCCGGCGAGTTACGGAAGCCTCATCGAGCTCACGTGGCGCGGAACGAAGCCGCTCTCTCTCCCTACCGGCGAGCAACGCGCGTTTCTCGAAAATGGCGACGACGTCACGCTGCGCGCGTGGTGCGAGCGCGACGGGTTACGCTTGGGCTTTGGCGCCTGCCGCGGCCAAATCGTTCCCTCTCAGGTCGCAGCTGGAGCCTCGAGCCAGGAGCGATAGTAGCCTTCGTCCTCTGCGTCGCTCGCGGCCGCAGCGATGTGCAACGGAGCGAACGTATCGATCATTACGGCGATCTCGTCCGTGGATTTCTTTCCGATGGACTGCTCGACCGTACCCGGCTGCGGACCGTGCGGCGCTCCGGCGGTGTGAAGGGTGATGGAGCCTTCCTCGACGCCGCGCCGGCTCATGAAGTTACCGCTGACGTAGTAGAGCACTTCGTCGCAGTCGACGCTGGAATGATTGTAGGGCACCGGAATCGCGAGCGGATGGTAATCGAACAGACGCGGCACGAAGGCGCAGAACGCGGCAGCGGGCGCCTCGAAGGTTGCGTGCGCGGGCGGGGGTTGATGCAGCTTGCCGGTGATCGGCGCGAACTCATCGAGATTGAACGCGTACGGATAACAGTATCCGTCCCAGCCTACGACGTCGCACGGGTGGTGCGCGACGGTGTAGATGGCGTTGCGCTCCTTGCCGGCGACGCGTATCTCGAAGGCTCCGTCTTCGGAATTCGGCTCGCCGAGTATGGGCCCCCGAAAATCGCGCTCGTAGTAGGGAGCGTGCTCGGCGAGCTGGCCGCACTCGTTGCGATACTTACGCGGAACCCGGACCGGCCCGGAGGTCTCGTGGACGAGCATCCGCGTCGTTTCGCTCGGATGAACGCGATAGGTCGTGCCGACCGGGATGACGAGGTAATCGTGCGGGCGATAGTCGAGGCGCCCGAGCGGCGTCTCGAGATGCCCACTGCCGCGGTGCACGAAGAGCAGCTCGTCGCCGCGGACGTTCCTATAGAAGTAGGGCATCGGATCGGAGAACTCGGCGACGGCGATCGTTACGTCCGCGTTGCCGAGAACCGGGACGCGAGCCGAGACGGCGTCGCCGGACGTCGCGATGCGCGCTGTTCTGAAATGCCGGTTACGTAACGGCTCGTTTGGCTGTAAGCGCGGCCGAGGCCGGTCCCAGGAGCGAACGTCGAGCGTCGCGGTCGGCGGATGGAGGTGATAGAGCAGGGAGTAGACGCTCTCGAAACCTTGCGTGGAGAGCAACTCCTCGGCGTACAAGCCCCCGTCGGGACGGCGAAACTGGATGTGGCGTTTGGGCGGAAGCGAGCCCGCCCGCATGTAGCTCGGCACGTCGCAGCGAGTTCGGCGCTCTCCCAGGGGTCTCTTCGTTCGGGGAGAAGGCGGTTGCTCCAACATGAGGAGATGACTATGGAGCGCTTCGTCCTGGGAACTCTCGCGGCTGTGGCAATTGCAGCTGCCATCGCTACGGGCTCGACGGCGGCAAACGCCAGGCCGTATCCGACGCCGACCCCCGTCGCTCTTCAATACGAAGAGATTTCTCGCGTCGAGATGCCACCCGCGACCCCCATTCCGCCGGGAACGTTCCAGGAGGACCGGGCGACCATCATGGGTTCGGCCGAGAACACGCCCGCGCCGCATCGCGGGCTCTTCAGCGGCGTCATGAACGGCTATGAATCGGCGATGAACGCCATGCAGTCGATGCGATCGGGATCTCTCACGCGTTACACGTACTATCATAATTGGGTGCGCACCGACGATCTCGTTCACCAAACGGCAACGATTTCGAAGTGCGACCTGCACCAATACATCACGTTGGATCTCGCGCATCGCACGTATTCGATTGCGAGCACCGTGCCTTCGCCCGAGCCCGCTCCCATGCCGCAGAGTTACGGGCGGCCGACGGTCGTGAACGAAGCGCCGGGAACCGAGGACCTGACCGTGCGGGCGAACGCGCAGAGTCTCGGACCGAAAACGCTCGACAATGTAGCGACGCGCGGAAGCTCCGCTTCGCTTTCTATCGTGATGGCGAACGCGACGGGTTCGTGCAGGAACGGCTCGTCGTCGATGGAGATCGTCGAGTACGTTTCAGGCGTGGGCATTCCGCGCGCCTATTGCCCGCTGCCGCGCGTCGGCGGAGCGATGCAGCCCGGAGAGCAGACGATCGTCCACGGAGGATGCAGGCCGCGCATTCACGGCGACGCTTCCGGAATGTCGCTACTCTCGGGCACGTCGTCGCGACTCGCGATGTATCGACGCATGACGTACGGTGGCGGTGCGCAAACGCAGGGAGCGCGCATTGGGATGGTAACCGAGGCTGGAAACGTTCGCTGGCTGTACAAGCCGGAAGCCGAGGCGCTCTTCTCGATTCCGCCGGGGTTCACGCGAACGCAGTAAGCGCGTCTACGGGATGCCGTCGCGGCCGACGAGGGCCGGCTCTGCGAACGACGTGATGCTGAGGCGATTGAGCGCAAGCGTCGCGTCGGCGTGCCGATCCAGCGAAGCGCGGGGAGAGCGGTCGGCTACGGGGCTGCGCGCATCGCCGCGCGCGGTCCATGCCGGCAAGGGACTGCCTGGTGCGAACGAGAGGCTGAGAATCTGTAGCGTGAAGAGCGCCGATGCCACCATGGCGGATTTCCTCGCCGAGCCCCTGTGGTATCATGGGCGGGCCATGATGGGGGCCGGGCTTCGCGCGGCGTAAACTCGTGAACCCCGCCAGGACCGGAAGGGAGCAACGGTAAGCGAGCCCTTACGGGTGCCGCGAACTACCCGACCCTCGTCGTGGTAGGAAAGGGTGGGAAAGTGCGCGAGCGAACTCGGGGCCCTGACTGATGCCCGAGGACCGTTACTACATCAAGATCGTGCCGCACAAAGGCGATATCATTCGTCGCTTCGTCGTGCGCCGCCGCCATGTCGCGCTGCTGAGCGCGCTGGTCGCGATATGTCTTCTTGCGGCACTGGGGTATGCTGCCCTACAATACCGGCGCGTACGCGAGGAGCGCACGGCGCTGGCGCACATCGCTGGGCAGACGGAGGCCCTACACCGCCAGCTCCAACGCGTCCAGCAGGAGAACCAAGAGATCAGGCGCCTCATCGGCGCCCCGACGCCGGCTGCGCACCGTTCCAAGCCCAAGGTCTCCTGGGCCCGCTCGAGCGGCAGCGTAGGATCGCTGGAATCGCGCGTTCGCACGTTGGCAACCGTTTCGGCTGCGTTGCTGAGCGACTCCGAGCGCAATCGTCGCCTCGTCATGCGCGTTCTGAACCTGCGCCACATTCACGCGCTCGCACAGGACCGGCTCGTGGCGTTCATTCCGTCGATCGATCCGGTCGCGGGAGCGCCCGTCATCGGGTGTTTCTGCTATCGTACCTCTCCCGACGTCGAGTTCCACGAGGGTGTCGACTTGGCTGCAAGCTACGGGGATCCCGTACGCGCATCGGCCGCGGGAACCATCGCAGCGGCGGGTTGGGACGGCGGTTACGGGTTGAAGGTCGACATCGATCACGGCAACGGCTACCACACGTGGTACGCGCACTTGTCGAGCATCGACGTTCGCGTGGGGCAGCGCGTCTACAAAGGGCAGACCATTGCAGCCGTCGGCGCGACGGGATTCGCAACGGGACCACACCTGCACTACCAGGTGATGCTCGATGGCCGCCCGATCAACCCGGCGCCGTATCTCGACGGTATTCCCTCCTCCGTCATCGCAGCGCTGCGGTAGATGAGCGGCGCGGCATGCAACCTGACCCAGCTGCTCGGCCTGCTGGTGTGGGTCTACACTATCGTTCTCCTCATCTACGCCGTGCTGTCGTGGATTCCGGACTTGCGCGGCAGCGTCATCGAACGCTATCTCGGGATGCTCGTCGAGCCGCTCCTCACGCCGATCCGCCGCATCATCCCGCCGATGGGCGGGCTGGACATCGCGTTCCTCGTGCTCATCGTCATCCTGCAGTTTCTGATTCGCCCGCTGCTGCAGAATCTCACGATCCAAGCCTGCGCGCCACTCTACTAAGAACGTGAAGGCCGAGCATCCGCACCGGCTGGAGACCGCCAGCCGCGTGCGCAACTTCTGCATTATCGCCCACATCGATCACGGCAAGACGACGCTTTCGGACCGGCTTCTCGAAACGACGAAAACGGTCGAGGCGCGTGAGATGTCGGATCAGATGCTCGATGCGATGGACCTCGAGCGCGAGCGCGGCATCACGATCAAGATGCATCCGGTGACGCTGCGCTATCGCGCTGCCGACGATGAGACGTACGAGCTCAATCTCATCGACACGCCCGGGCACGTCGACTTCTCATACGAGGTCTCGCGATCGCTGGCCGCATGCGAGGGCGCGGTGCTGATCATCGACGCGGCGCAGGGAATCGAAGCCCAGACGCTCGCGAACTATCACCTCGCGCTCGAGCACGATCTTACGATAATTCCGGTCATCAACAAAATCGATTTGCCCGCCGCCGACCCGGACCGAGTCATGGGGGAGGTCGAGGAGCTGCTCGTCATGGAGCGCAGCGAGTGCATCCTCGCAAGCGCCAAGAACGGCGTTGGCATCGACGAGATCCTCGAAGCGATTGTCGCGCGCATTCCGCCGCCGAAAGGGCACCGCGACCGTTTGCGCGCGCTCGTCTTCAACGCGCAGTTCGACTCGTACCGGGGCGTCGTCTGCTACGTGCGCGTGGTCGACGGGGAACTCAAGACGGGCACGCGTTTTCTCTCGATGGCACACGAGCGGGTCTTCGAGTGCGCAGAGGTGGGCAGATTCTCGCCGGACATGCGGGTCGCCGACGTGCTCGGCGTCGGCGACGTCGGGTACGTGATCGCGAACATTCGCTCGCTCGGGGAGATCGACGTCGGCGATACGATCACCGAAGCGGTGAATCCGGCGCACGTCGCGCTCCCCGGATACCGCAAAGCCGTGCCAATGGTCTACTGCGGGCTCTATCCCAACGAAGGCGTCGAGTATTCGGAGTTGCGGGACGCGCTCGAGAAGCTCAAACTCAACGATGCGGCGCTGATTTACGAGCCGGAGAGCTCGGTCGCCCTCGGATTCGGCTTTCGCTGCGGTTTTCTCGGACTTCTGCATATGGAGATCGTCCAGGAGCGCTTGGAGCGCGACTATTCTCTCGACTTGATTGCCACATCGCCGTCGGTGGTGTTTCGCGTGACGAAGACCGACGGCGAGGTCGCGATGATCGACAACCCGTCGAAGCTCCCGGTCACGAACCTCATCCGAACGATCGAGGAGCCGTACGTCAAGGCGACGATAATCTCGCCGCCGGAGTACGTCGGCGCGATCATGGACATCACGCAGCATCGCCGCGGCAGCCTCGGCGGTATGGAGTACCTGCACGACGGTCGCGTCATCCTGACCTACGAGATGCCGCTTATCGAGGTGATCGTCGACTTTTTCGATCAGCTCAAGTCGCGCACGAAGGGCTATGCGTCGCTGGACTACGAGCTCATCGGCTACCGCGAAGGCGATTTGGTGAAGCTGGAGATCCTGCTCAACGCGGAGCCCGTGGACGCGCTCTCGTTCATCGTCGCCCGGGAACGCGCTGCCCAACGCGGCCGAGCGCTGACCGAGCGGCTGAAAGAGCTCATACCGCGGCAGATGTTCGACGTTCCTATTCAAGCGTCGATCGGCGGGAAGATCGTCGCGCGCGAGACGGTGAGTGCGATGCGCAAAAATGTTCTCGCGAAATGCTACGGCGGCGACATCACGCGCAAGCGCAAGTTGCTGGAGAAGCAGAAAGTCGGAAAAGAGCGCATGAAGCGCGTCGGACGAGTCGAGCTTCCGCAAGAGGCGTTCATGGCCGTTCTTCGCTTGGAGGACTGACCGCGCTCACGTACGTCGCGACGAAGAATCGGGGAAAACTCGCGGAGTTGGAGGCAATCTTTGCTGGCTCGCCGCTCGCGCTGCGCGCGTACGATGCGTATGCGGACGTCGTCGAGGGAGAGGCGTCGTTCCACGACAACGCGCTGCTCAAGGCGCGAACGCTCTACCAGCAGCTGAAGCGCGCCCGGATCGACGCCGCCGTGCTTGCAGACGACAGCGGTTTGGAGGTGAGCGCGCTGCGCGGAAGACCCGGCGTGCTCTCCGCGCGCTACGCCGGCGCGGACGCGACGTGGGCGCAGCGCCGCAGTAGCCTGCTCGCGGAGATGCGCGACGTTCCCGAGGCATTGCGCGCCGCGCGCTTCGTCTGCGTGATGGCATTGGTTCTCCCGAGCGGCGAAATGCTCGCGGGAGAGGGAACGATTGAGGGCCGGATAGCGAGCGAAGAGTGTGGCGCCCGCGGCTTCGGGTACGATGCCATATTCATTCCAAGGGGCGAACCGCGCAGCTTCGCGCAGATGGACGAGATAGAGAAGAACGCCATCAGCCATCGTCGGCGCGCCGCGGAAGCGTTGCTTGCGACGCTGCGCCGATGAGCGAGCCCACCTTCGCCACGCCGACCGACGACGAGCTCCAGGTCTTTGCCGAGCTGCGTTGCCGGGACGACGTCGTCAGGCGGCTGTATCTTGGGCTTGCGCGGGAGAGCGTGGCGTGGGTTGCGAGAGCGGACGATGAAGCAGTAGGAATCGTCTTTGCGAGCGCGAGCAACGGCGAAACGTTCGTGCACGAGCTCTTCGTTCGGCCGACGCATCGCAGAGCGGGCCTCGGGTCGCGGCTGTTGGAGGAGGCAACGCGCGAAGCGGTGTCCCTCTTTACGATCGTCGATGCAACCGATGGCGCAGCGCAGGCCTTTGCGATTCGACATGGCGTCGCGATGCGCGGCGCACTGCTCCGTTGCACGGGAGCGATCCCGGGCGAGGAGGATCTGCTGCGGATGGCCGCGTCGCAGAACCGGCGCTTCGACGTGGCCGCGCTGGACGTCGGCGCGAATCGGCTCGCTATAGAAACCTTAGAACGCGAGGTACGCGGCGTGGCGTTCGGCGCCGACCACGCACTGCTCGGACTTCTTGCAACCGCACACGCGTTCTTTTTGAACGGGGAGCTGGTCGGCTACGCGTACGTCTGGCCCGACGGACGAATCGGACCGCTTGTCGTTTCGTCGAGTTCGTACGAGGAACAGGTCTTCGCGTTCGCGCTCGCGGCGCTCGCGCGTCGCTACGGGGCCTCGTGGACGCAATGCCTCGTGCCCGGCGAAAACGTTCGCATGCTGCGAGCTGCGGTAGGGTGCGGGCTCGCCGTAGAGACGGCGTGGCTCGCGGCGCGCGAGACCGCGAGCGGTGACCCGAGCCGTTACGTCGCTTGCCATCCGCTGTTATACTAGGGAAGCTTTGGTGCGGGAGTTTCGGGACGTAGCTCAGCTTGGTAGAGCGCCGCGTTTGGGACGCGGAAGTCGCAGGTTCAAGTCCTGTCGTCCCGACCAACGTGCGCCCGTAGTCTAACAGGATAAGGCACGAGTCTTCTAAACTCGAAGATGGGGGTTCGAGTCCCTCCGGGCGCGCACTGGGACATCATCGGGGGATTTGCGGGGAATGCTGAGAAGCGAAGGCTCTGCGCGGTGGCTGTAGCTCAGCTGGTTAGAGCGTCGGTCTGTGGAACCGAAGGTCGCGGGCTCGTATCCCGTCAGCCACCCCAGTCTTTGAAGGTCGATTACGAGCGCAGCATCACGCGTGCCGCATTACAACCCGCCGCACCCATGACTCCGCCTCCTGGGTGCGCTGCAGATCCGCACACGTAGAGCCGCTTGATCGGGGTACGGTAGTCGGCGTATCCGGGAACGGGGCGGAAGGCGAAGAGATTGTCGAGCGACATCGAGCCTTGGAAGATGTTGCCGCCAGTGAGGCCGAAGCGCTCTTCGATGTCCGCAGGGGTTAGAATTTGGCGGTCGATGACCGATTCCGTGAATCCCGGCGCGTAGCGCTCCACGATCGCGAAGCAGCGATCGGCGAACTCGTCCTTGAGCCGTTTCGTCCACGGGCCGTCTTTCAGACGATACGGAGCGTACTGCACGAACATCGAAATGACGTGTTTGCCCGGCGGGGCCAGGGTGGGGTCGAGCGACGACGGCATTTGGAATTCGACGACAGGCTCCCGTGAAGAACCTCCGTATTTCGCGTCGTCGTATGCGCGCTCGATGAAGTCTTGATCGGGGCAGAGATGCACGGTGCCGTGATGTTGTAATCCCGGCTCTCGTCCCGGGAGCGCGGTGAAGCTCGGGAGACGATCGATTGCCGCATTGATCTTGAGCGACGCGCTGTCGTACGAGATGCGCGCGATCGCGTCGCGAAAATCGGGTGGCAGTAGCTGCGGATCGATGAATCGCTCAAACGTGTGATGCATGTCGACCCCGCTTGCAACGTTTCGCGCTGCAATTTCGTCGCCGTTGGCGAGCACGACGCCAGTCGCCGCGCCGTCCTTGACGAGGATCTTTGCAACCTCGGCGTCCGTGCGGATCTCGGCGCCGAGATCGGTGGCCGCTCTGGCGAGCGCCTGCGTGATGCCGCCCATGCCGCCGCGCATGTATGCCCAGACGCCTTTCTTACCGTTCGTTTCGCCCATGACGTGATGGAAGAGGACGTAGGCAGTACCGGGCATGGACGGCGCCATGAACGCGCCGATGATCGCGTCGGTCGCAAGCGTACCCTTGAGCTCCTCCGACTCGAACCAGCGGTCGAGGATTGGCCGCGCGGCTCCGGTGAGGATCTGCACCGCGTCCGTCATGCCGGACCCCAGGCGTTGCATCGAACGCCCGAGCCGTAGCGCGGTTTCAAGATCGCCGAGCCTGGGCCGGCGGACGTTCGGGGGGATTTGCATGAGCGTCGGCTCGATGACCGACGCCACGCGCGCGAGCATCGCTTCGTATTTCGGATACGCCTGCGCGTCGCGCGTACTGAACTTCGCGATCTCGGCAGCGTCCTCGCCGACGCCGCGGCCAAGCATCAGGTATCGCCCGTCGAGAAAAGGCGAGAACGACGCCGGATTGCGTTCGATCACCTCGAAACCATACGCGTTCAGATTGAGATCGCGGACGATCTCGGGCCTGAAGAGACTGTTGACGTACGCCGCCGTCGATATCTTGTACCCTGGAAAGACCTGTTCGGTAACGCAGGCGCCGCCCACGAGCGAACGTCGCTCAAGTACGAGAACCTTCCATTTCGCGCGTGCCAGGTAGCACGCTGCGACGAGGCCGTTATGGCCGCCGCCTATGACGATCGCGTCATACTTGGGTTGCATGCGTATCCGATCTACGGGCTGCGAGTGAGGGGCGCGATCGCGTCTGCGCCGAGGGTTGTCGCGGTCAGTCTCTGGGATACGCCGTGGTCGACCGGCATCTCCTCGGTGACCGCCACCCGGTCCAGATAAGGAATCGGCGACGGGTGCCGAAGCGAGCATGCGGCGTACATCCTCACGGGACCCGAGCACGTTGCCAATACGCGCCTTTAGCTCAGTCGGTAGAGCAGCGGACTTTTAATCCGTTGGTCCCGGGTTCGAGTCCCGGAGGGCGCAAAAAACTCACGGCAAAAGAATGGCCGGAGGGACGCGGAAGGCAGTAGCATCGAGTTATGGATGGCGAGGGAGTAGCGCGCACCGCTAGCTCAATGGTAGAGCAGGTGACTCTTAATCACTTGGTTGGGGGTTCAAGTCCCTCGCGGTGCACGACCTTCTGGAGCCCGTAAAATATAGCGATTTGCGGGCTCCCTTGCTTGCCGGAGGGGGAGAGCTTTGTACCGCCATGTACCGCCAAAGTACCCTAAAGCCGTCGGCGCCAAGTGCTGGCTTTTTCGCCGTCCAGTCTCTTTGGGGGGCCGCCAATGAGCGAGCAGGTGAAGCCCAGTCGGATGAGGGCTGGGGCTGCGGTCCCGGTGGGTAAACCCTCCCACCAGGGAGCTGAGCGAGGGTGAAACGGAAAGCGAGCCTCCGGAGTTGAAAGGAGCGAACCATGAAGCAGAAGAGGTCCCTTGAGGACGTTAGCCGCGCACTAGAATCGGCGAAGTGTTCGGGCCAGGCGCCAGCCGTTACAGAGAAGAGCGCTGGCGTTAAGGTGCGTCGCGCGATCGAAAAACTTGAGAAGATAGCGTCGCGCTAGCGGCTCCTGTACTGGTCAATTGCCAGCGCGCACTGCGCGGCCAATCCTCTCGCCACCTCCTCGGCGTCATGGCTGAAGAGCGTGGCGCTTTTCTTGTCTAGTGTCAGCATACCAATCTTCTCTTGACCGAGAGAAACTGGTCCACACCAGACGGCCCTGTATGGCGGCTTCTTGCGACCCCGTGTATTTATGTAGTTAGGAGCCCGGCGAACGTCGGATTCCATGAAGCGGCGTTGCTCATCAAATGCCTGGCCTATCATCCCTTCTCGTATGGCATACGTTGCTTTTGTCGGCGTGAAGTTGGGAACACCGAATCGGAACTCCAGTAAGTCTTTGTCTGGGATGAATATCCAAAGGCCGATTCTCACCTTATCCTTTGGATCGTCACTTAGAAAATCGAGTGCCTCTCCCATGCGATCGCGAATATAGTTGCGAAGTCGCTCGGCGAGCACCGTTTCATCGGACGTTTGGCCAATCGCGTCAACGTAAATAGCTAAAGACGACGACCAGTTCTGCACCAAATTTGCGTAATCGCTGATAACGTCTACAAGTTCGTCCGCGCTCTCCTTAGCCTCTCGTATTTCGACCGAGACACCAGCGAATGTGAGTTTACTGATCCACGGCAGGAGCGCAGCAACCGCGATAAGCGCGACCCAGCCAAGGTCCACGGCGTCTAGTGCTGGCCAGTTCTCCTTTGTTGTTAGCCACCGGAGGGGAGCGGCGTGCAGTATGGCTCCGCCCACACCGGCGATAGCCAGCACAATCTGAGCCGCCCGTACATATCCGTCGCGATCCACGCGCTCCTCGTTTTAGGGCCGCCCGACAACGGCCTTCTGGCGGCTGCGGGCTCTAGTGGGGGGCTCTTCGGCCAGCCACCACCGCATCAAATGCTTTGGCAGCGCTCTCCTGCATCGTCGGGAGCAAATGCGAATACGTCGTTAGGGTGAGCTCGATCGACGAGTGCCCCAAGAGTTCTTGCACGACCTTTGGATGCGTGCCTTGAGCCAAAAGCAGAGATGCGCAGCCGTGACGAAGATCATGAAAGCGCGTGTTCGGAATGCCGGCAGCTTTGCGAATCGGGTCCCAAATCTTTCGCGTGAAGTTCGACTTGCGCAGCGGGTAGCCGCGCTCGCTCGGGAACACGAGTTCGCTGCCCTGGCCTTCAGCCGTGGCGATGCTCCGTCGTCGCTTCAGCGCCTCGATCGCGACTCGCGACAGCGTGATTCACCGGCGCCCTGAGGCAGTCTTCGGCTCGATGAACGTGATCTCGTCGTTTACCTCTTGAGCGGAACGCTGGACGTAGATGCTCTTGCGCGGTAGATCGACGTCCGACCATCGCAGCGCGAACAGCTCGCCTTGGCGCATTCCGGTCGAAAGCGCGAGCACGAAGAGCGCCTCAAGGCGATGACCCTTCGCGGTCCTAAGGACGGTGCGGATCTGCGATTCGGTAAGGGCTTCGATGCGCGAGCGCTTATAGCGTGGTGCTTCACGTCGTATCGCATCGAGCGGGCTCGACGGGATGACCTTTCGGTAGCGCGCGAGGTTCAGCAGGGCGCGCAGCGTGACGTGAACGCGATGCAGCATGCTCGCCGAGACCCTGCCGCGTAGAGCGTCGTAGAACGCGCGCGCCGACAAATCGGAGAACTCGCCGAGCCGCACGTCGCCGATCCATGGCACTATGTGCAGCCGCAGCGTGTTGTCGTAGGCGCGCACGGTGTTCGCTCGACGCTGCACCTTCGTGTGCGCGAGGAACTCCTCGGCATATTCAGCGATCGTTGGGCTGACGTCGGCCTCTGGCTCGGAAGTCTTCCCGGTTTCTTCGAGTAAGAACGCATCGCGCTTTGCGCGAGCCTGTGCAGCCGCCGCGCCGTAGAAGAAGCGCCGGCGACGACGACCGCGCCCTCCGACGCGGCACATCGCGACCCAGAGCGCCTTCTCGTGCGTCTTGCCGCCGCTACGCCAGCGCCGAACTTTCTTGTAGACGGAACCTTCGCCGCGTGTGCGTGCGCGCTTCTTCGCAGTTTTCGGTCTGGGCATAAACATCCGCTTCGACGCGCCATGCGGGAATCTCCACCATTTCGTTACCGATTAACTTCAAGGACGATACCTGTGCCATCTCTGTTGGCACAGGTATCGTCTACAGTCTCCATGGCGTCTACACGGCGCGTGACAAGAAGTGCTCGTCACGCCGACGTTCACAGTCTATCCACAGAACGTCCACGAACTTGCAAAAGCGAACATATGTATGAGGGAGGGCGGATTCGCGTAGCGAGAACGTGTGGAGACTCAAGCGAAGCGCGAGGAATAGGCGAACAATATGGCACGAAAAAAAACACGGGAAAGCGTTGAGCAACAAGCAAGATTCCTCACTGTAGGCGAGCTCGCCGAGCGGTGGCGGATTTCCAAAGCACTAGCCTATAGGTTTGCCGATACGCTTGGATGCCTTCGGGTCAACGCCGCGATTCGCATACCACTCATTGCGGTTGAACGCTACGAGCTCTCCCAGCTCGGACCCAGGCCGCCGGAGGCGGCGTGAGGGACGTGAAGACGATCAGCCGGCTTACGGAGCCCGACCGGAAGCCAGAAAAGCGGCTGACGCTTCAGAAGAGCTGCAAGAAACTCGGCTGCTACGCGCTACTAACGCACGGGAATCAGCAGTTCTGCGAAGAGCACGCGCCAAAGGCGAGGTCTCGAAAACGAGCGCAACGGAAGCGAGAGAAACAAGACAGTCAGCCTAGCCGCGATTTGCATATTATCTTGCGGGAGTTGCAGCTGGAGGAAGCAAGCAAGAAAGAGCGGCGCGATAGGTTCGAGTTTGAAACCTTTCGTGGCGGCGTCGATCCGATCGCGGCGAGTGTGCTAGACCCTGCTATGCTCGCCGTAACTCAGCGGCGACTAACGAGAGGCGCGAACCGCCATTTTATCCGCGTGACCGACCTCTCGCCGTTCGTCGGACCGGACGGAAGGCTCATGATTGATCTCCGCGACAGAAGAGGGCCCCACGGAAAGCGGTTGCGCTGGTGGCATCTGGACCCAATCAAAGAGCGAATCCTAGTTGAAGAGATTCCTGTGGTCGAGGAGATCGCGGAGTCTTGGTGCGAGGATAACAGGCGGACGAAAAGCCGTCGCGTCGTAGGAGATCAGTCGAAACGACGCCATAAGCGCGCTTTGTCTGCCGTCAAAGCGCCGAAAGAATGAAATGTCACGTCTGATATAATGACGAGGGAAGAAGCCTGAATGAGTTCAACTATTTCTTTGTATCAAGCCGAAATCGTAATCCAGCGCACGAACCGCCGGGAACTGCTCTCCGATTGGAAGGCCGTCTCCGAACTGCTAACAAAGCGTGAGGGGAAGCGGACCGGCAAGACTAGCGCCAGGCGCAAGCGGAGCCGGGGATGAGCCGCTCCGCAATGGCCATTGCACGCGATGTCAGCAATCTCGGCGTGCGCGTCTTCTTCGAGAGCGGCCAAGTGCAAGTGGTTGGGGAACTGCCGGCCTCTTTGAAAGCCGAGGTCCTGGAGCGCGCCCTCGATTTGCTGGCGATCGCCGAAGAATGGGAAACCCCGCTTTCCGCGTCTGGAGCTTTAGCGGCTGCCTTACGCATGATTCGAAGCCCTCATCGCGACCGGCGATCCAGGTCAGGGAAAGTCGCTACCGCTGCCGACTATACTGCGGCCTGAATCTCGTATTCCAGAAACCAAGCTAGACATTAGAACCTTCAAGCGGTGGCTGCGCACGCCGCCGTCCTTGGAGCACCGCACAGTATGACCCGCACGGAGACCTACTGGTTAGAATCAGCGGTCCCGCCAATCGAAAATAAGATAGTTGATCTTACAGCGGCAATCGAAGTCCTGGAGCTTGCCGCCGGCCCGCAACGGTGGGGACGGGTCTACCTTCAGTGGGCGCGGCAATTGCGTGGCCGGCCGACTGCCCTCCTGGTCCTGATCGCCATTGCGGCCCGAGCCGATCGCGGCGGCCGCTGTTGGCCGTCGCTCAAGCAGCTCGCCGCCGATCTCGGTGGCATGCACCCTAATCGTGTCAGCGAAGCCGTGAAAGCCCTGCTCAATCTCGGAATCATCGAGCGAACGCGTCGACCCCGCAAGTCTTCTTTTTACACACTTGTACCACCTAAACCCGGTGAGTCACCTGATTCACCTACAACCGGTGCAGATGATTCACCTAGTACACGGGTGAGTAACATACCCAGTAACATTCCCAATTATAAGAAACGTACGTATGCCCGCAACGACGAAAAAGAAGACGATGTTGACCCATCCGATGTCCTCGTCGCTGCAGTCCACTCGGTGACCGGTGGAAGCCTCGTCGCGGCGCAGAAAGAGGCACACTCCGTGCTTCGGCAAGTCGGCTTCGAAAACGAGACAGCACTCGTCAAGGCCCTGCGCGACCCGAAGACAGCGACGATGCAGCGGCCTTTGGGATTCGCAATTCGTGCCGTGCAGCGGCACGGTGGCGTGCTCGTGGCCCACGATCGGAAACGCGAGATCCGCGCCGAGGCGTGGGAGAGCGAGGTACAACGCGAGGGAATAGTCGAGCTATTGCGGCGTCATCGGCTCGAGCGCGAGGCGGCGCCGTTCCAGCGCGAGGACGAGCTTGTTGAGGATAATCTCTTAAAAGCCGGGTTTTAGCGGGACTCCCCAGGCGCGAGCTCCCTTGGCGCTCGGCAAGCGCGTCTCTACCGCCGTGCGCCTCGCTGAAGCCCTGGGGACGAGCGTAGACCGGCTTTTCAATCTGCAAGCCGTCTAGGGACATACCGCCCTAGATCGGAAGTCGCGGAGATGGAAAAGTATTCATCCGGCGACCTTTCTTTCGGTGATTGGATACACGAGGTAGAGGGAGCGCGTGCTAAGTACGAGGCTGGTCCAATACGCTCTCATGTAAATCTCGACGAGCACGAAGTTACGTGGACCAACAACGATCGAAAAGCGGTCGCCCACGACGATGGCGCGGAGCACAACGCGAGAGTTGAGTTCTGGGAACTCATCGCACCTCCGCTAGGTCATCCGTTGACCGAATCCGAGCAAGATCGCAAGATCAACAGTCGAGTGCCAACCACGAGGTACTATCAACGTACCAAAATCGACGCGGCGCACACGGCGAAAGACATTTCCGACTTTCTCCATTCGCGCGTCTCGTTAGACAACCTAAGACAACCACGCCCAAGAATCGGGCCTTAGAAACCCTACATCCGAGGTTCTTACCCGTGCCACGATCCTGTACCGCCTGTTCACACGAACAAGCCGGCGACATTGCCAAAGAGCTCGCTCAAGGCGTCCCGTTTTCCGATGTCGCGTTTCGCTTCAACCTCAAGAAGTCGTCCATCGCGCGCCACGCCGTAAACTGCCTACACATGGTCCGCAGCGGCAAAAAGCAGGTCAGCAGGGCGAAAACACCACACTCCGTTCGGGAGAATGACCTAAAGCGTAGATCGTACCGTCCCGCGTCGTCGCAGCGCACGGGCCGCTGTGACGCTTGCGGCCTATCGCGGGATGAGATCGAGCCAGAGGCGCTGCTTCGCCGCGCAGAGCGCATCCTGTGGCTCGCTGAAACGATTGCGGCTAGGGCCCACGCAGAGGACGACAGCAGGCTCGTCTTGCAGGCCGTTGACCGCGCTCGAGCCGCTCTTGAGACGATGCTCAAGGCAACCGGTGCGATCGCCGACGTGAACGCGAAGATAGACGCTCGCTCCGTCAACGTCTTCGCCAATCTCCCGCCAAGGGCGCTCGAAGAGCTCCTGGAGATCCTCGAGCGCAAGCCGCTCGCAACCTCGCCCACCCTGTCACCCGTCGCTTCGCCCGGCCCATTGCATTGAACGGTGCGAAAGACGCGCTAAAGGCCGAAGGCAATCAGCCCGCGATCGAACGCGAGGCGGTCAGGGCAGCGAGCTTGCCACGGGTTGCATTGGCGTTACCGATAACCGAGCCTTATCGGTACTGGAGCCGCCGGCCAGAGGTCGGGCGTAGAGCCGACGAGCTCCACGATCGTAAGTGCCCAACGCACCACGAACTGGGACATTTACCGAGCGGGCTCGCAAAGTTCCGGCGCTCGCTGGATGGTGAGCGGCCGACGACGGCCTGCGGTTGGGTGGCTACGGCTGCCTGCCGCGGTACACGGTCGAGCACGGCGCGCATCGAGGGTCTCCACGGTGCGCGCCGATACCCCCACCGGGTGCCGGTTTTAGGTCACAGAACGAGGACGATAGGACGGGCCTTCCGGGCTGATGTGCGACAATTTTTGACCTTCGTCCCGTTATATGCAGCTGCGTGCGAAGGAGGACAGGTCACCGGGCCCGGCCTTAAAGACTATCTCCCGCCTCATCCTGAAACTCAACGCCGGTAACTTCTCTGTGCGTGTGGTGCCGGTTGTTATAACTCACGTTCCACGCACCTTCAATCGTCTGCTTAAGCATATTTTGGTCCTGCGTGCTCAGATACTGATACACGTTGCCGTCCAGCGTAACGAGAAGGGCAGTATCACTCTGCGACTCCCAGCGTACGACGACCCGTCCGGACGTTGATGAATTCAGCGTTGTGAATAGGGTGTCTAGATCCGCCTTTTCACCAGCCGCAATAACGCTGGGTTGCGACTCATGTGCCAGCGCCGCTGCCCTTCGTTGGTGGACGAGCTGCGCGGCGCGTTGTCTGGCGAGCATGGCCGCATATTCTTGCGGATGACTGCGTTGCCAGGCCAGATGTTGCTGGTGTAATTGCTCTTGCTGCTGGTTGTAACCGATGATGCCAGTGAATGCAGTTAGAACTAACAACGCCGTCCCGACGCCGCAAATGCTGAGGATGACGGGAGCTTTTCGCCACTTCGGAACGATCACGGCGACGAGTAAGGCCACCCACGCCAGGAGCCAGAAAATGCGTAGAACTTCCGCCATCAAAGTCATACTGAAAACCTCCGAGGCGGTTTGCTCCGCTGGATCACGGTCAAAGCCCTCCTCGCGTGTTGGTTAAGGCACTCTAAGAGCTACTGAGATACGAGCACATCGTACCGCGCGACAGTACGCCCCACCTAATCCGCTGCCTTAACGGCAGAAAGTAAACCATGGAAGACAATATCAAGGCCGCCCTACAAGAGGCGGCACATCGTGCTGGCGCGGTAGATCCTTGCGTGTCGGAGCTCGACGCTTTCGCAGATCTTCGCGCCGGCATTCACGCGCACGACGGCGATGTTTTCGGAGTTGCCGAGGCGGTTGCAGAAATGCGACGCCGCAAGCCGCACCTGTTCGCGATGCCAAGCAACTGGAGCGATCTATCAGACGATGAGTTCGAGGCGAAGCGAGAGCAACTGCACGCCACGGGTCGATCCACGTCGGAGGTTGCACAGCCCGTCGAGTTGCGGAGGATCGACACTTCGCGCCTATCGGCTAGCGAGTTCGCGGACTTCCGCGACGCGCTTCGCTCCAAAGCGTCGCAGCGGCGCATTCCCGACCACCTCGCCGGCCGGCTCAAAGCCATGCTGGCGCGTCAACTTTCTCAAGATCGTCTCATCGAAGGAGCAGCATGATGCAGAAAACGGAAGCGATGATTGAACTCGCGATCGAACGCGCCTCGAAATGCGCGAGAGCCGAGGTGGCGTTCGGCGCGGTCTCCAAGGAACGAAATCCGTGGAAAGGCTCTGCCAAGGAACTCGCTGAGCTTGAGAAAGAGCGCGAGGCTTCACAAATTCAACGCGAAGGCGAGGAGCTTTTAAAACGAATCGCCGCGTATCGCGATACATACTTAACCATCCGAGAACACGAAGCTTCCGAAGCGGTAGCGCAACGCGAGCTAGACGAGGCTGAAGCGTCGACGGTCGTCGCGCGCTATTTTACCGCCCGCGAACGAACCAGGAGCGCCAGTAAGGGCCATCACTTCGAGACCTACTCGAACTACTTGTTCAGCACTTCGACCGCTCATCCGGTTAGCCGGCCACAAGGTGGATCTCCGGGCGAAGACTGGCCTGAGGAGTGGCGCTTCGAAACCGAGAGTGATCGTGCGGCACTGAGGCGCTGGAAGAAGGCGCAAGTCGAACTCGCCTCAGCCGGCCAGCGCAAACAAAACGCCCGAGCGAAGCGCGATCACATGCTCCGCGAGTTTCCAGAACTTGCAGCCGTGGATTTGGCAGAGGTTCCGGTATGAAGTCGCAATCTAGGGAAGCTCTGAAGTAGCGACGTTAAGGTTGTCACCCTGAGCGTAGCGACCGCAGGGAGCGTAGTCGAAGGGCCGCTTTGCCTCGTTTTCGCGCTCTCGGCGTTTGTTGTGGCGCCGGGCGTCGACGTTGAGAGACACTACGCCCCTGAAGTTAGGAGTCTTCGCCGGTGTAGATACAGGTTTGCGAGCGCGAAGTTGACGACCAGCCGGTGCGCGTTCTTCGCGATGCCTCGATACCGAACTTTTCCAAAACCAAAGATTCGCTTGAGCACGTGAAAGAGATGCTCGACCCGAGAACGGACGCGCGCTTTCGCACGGTGTTTCGCGCGCTCACGCTTGGAGAGTCCCTTTCTACGCGCCGAGCAGTGATGCGTAAAATCAGCGGCGTGAGGAGCGCGCGCTCGCATCGCAGCGGCTTGCCCCCGATACGCAGCATCCCCCCATACGCGCGTTTCGCCTCCGTGGAGCAGTTCGGGTAGAAGGCGGCTATCGTGGACGTTAGCCGGCGTTGCCGCGAACGAGTGCACGATCCGCAGCTTGCTGTCCACGCCTATATGCGCTTTCATCCCGAAGTGCCACTCGCTGCCCTTCATGGTCTGGTGC